>JAGXTA010000121.1 GCA_018333535.1 Deltaproteobacteria bacterium
ATCTGCCATTAAACTTTAAGAATAATTTTTAGGGGCAGTGCAAATATAATATAGCACTGTAAGATAATTTTTGCATCTAAATTTTGTATCTCCCTTTCGTATTTTATTGAAAATCATCTTTATTTTCAATGACCATTGTATTGTTTTATTATGGCACAGTTATTGCTTTTTAAGTATTCAATCTTTTAAGATTTTCTTAAAAGGGTTAGAAATATATAAAGAAGGGAAGGAGGTAATGAAGGATGAAAGAAGAGACCCCATTGGTAGATGAACTGGAAAAAGGACCCTGGCCAAGTTATGTAAAAGAGATAAAGCGGGCAGCCAAAAAAAGTAAGGCAGCGGAGGACTTACTTGGAGTTCAGGAACTTTCTTTTAATGACAAAGTAACCCATTGGAAACACGGCGGCATCGTTGGCGTTACCGGATATGGCGGAGGCGTCATTGGTAGGTACTCGGATGTGCCGGATAAATTCCCGAATGTTGAATCCTTCCATACACTGCGTGTGAATCATCCTGCAGGTTGGTTCTATAACACGAAGGCTTTAAGAAAGATCTGTGATGTCTGGGAAAAACATGGGAGCGGTTTAACCAATATGCATGGTTCCACGGGAGACATTATTCTTCTTGGAACGACAACTGCCCATCTCCAGCCATGTTTTAACGATTTGACGGAGGCTGGGTTTGATCTCGGGGGATCAGGGTCAGCATTAAGAACGCCCACTGCCTGTGTCGGACCCGCTCGATGTGAGTGGACGAACATCAATACCCTCGATATGGTTCAAGATCTGACCATGGAGTTTCAGGATGAGATCCATCGGCCCCGCTGGCCTTATAAGTCCAAGATCAAGATTTCAGGGTGCCCAAACGATTGCGTGGCTGCCATCGCAAGGGCCGATTTAACGATTATTGGGACCTGGAGGGATAGCCTGAAGATCGATCAGAATGGGGTCAAAGAATATGCGAAGAATGGATTTGATATCAAGACCTTGGTTGTCGATAAATGTCCGACCAATGCCCTCGAGTGGGATGAAAAATCAAAGAACCTTAAACTCAAACCTGAGGATTGCGTCAGATGTATGCATTGCATCAATAAAATGACCAAGGCTATCCGGCCCGGAGACGATAAAGGGGCCACGATTATGATTGGGGGGAAAGCGCCCATCGTGAAAGGGGCCATGCTCTCCTTCGTCCTGGTTCCTTTTATGAAAGCAGAACCTCCCTATACCGAGATCAAAGAGCTTATACGAAAGATATGGGATTGGTGGGACGAGAATGGGAGGGTCAGAGAGAGAGTGGGTGAATTGATAGAAAGGGTGGGGATGAGAAACTTCCTGAAGGCCGTTGATTTGAAGCCGGTGCCACAGATGATCAAGGCACCGAGGACGAACCCTTACGTGTTCTTTTAATATAAAGAAGGATTCAAGGGGCCAAGGGTCCCAGGGGTCAAGGGAAATGCAGAACTTGAACCCGTGAACCCTCGAATCCTTGAACCCTGAAAGAAATTGAGAGGAGGATGTTATGGGAAAGGCAGATATCGGACCCCCGAATTTTCGAGAGATGATTCCGGAGGTGGTCAAAAAGAATTATGGAGATTGGAAATATCATGAGATCCTCAAGCCAGGGGTGCTCCGGCATGTCGCTGAAAGCGGAGATGAATTATATACGGTAAGGGCGGGGTCCCCGAGGCTCGTCAGTGTCGATTTCATCCGGGACATTTGCGATGTCGCTGACAAGTATTGTGACGGTCACCTCAGGTTCACCAGCCGATACAACATTGAATTTTTAACCCCTGATAAAGAAAAGGTGGAGCCGATCATTGAGGCCGCGAAGAAGCTCGGGCTGCCGGTGGGGGGCACAGGCGATGGTATTTCCAATATTGTTCATACCCAGGGGTGGGTACACTGCCATAGTGCGGCTACGGATAGTTCGCCCATTGTTAAAGCATTGATGGACGAACTCTACGACTATTTCATCAGCATGAAACTGCCGGCCAAATTGAGGGTTTCCTTGGCCTGCTGTATCAACATGTGCGGCGCCGTTCACTGTTCGGATTTAGCCATTGTCGGAGTCCATACAAAGATACCAAAAATAGACCATGAAAAGTTGGGAGCGATTTGTGAAATTCCAACAACAATAGCCTCCTGTCCCACAGGGGCAATTCGACGGCATCCGGATAAAGAGATCAAGAGCGTCGTAGTTCGTGAGGACCTGTGCATGTACTGCGGGAATTGCTTTACCGTTTGCCCTGCGATGCCTCTTGCCGACTCCGAAGGGGATGGTATAGCGATATATGCCGGAGGTAAGGTCTCCAACGCCAGAAAACCCCCCATGTTTTCCCGTTTAATTGTTCCCTTTCTCCCGAATAATCCCCCACGCTGGCCTGAAGTGGTAGAGATCATTAAGAAGATCGTCAATGTCTATGCTAAGAATGCCCGAAGATACGAGAGGATGGGCGAGTGGATAGAGAGGGTCGGTTGGGAAACCTTCTTCCGTCTCACCGAGATACCTTTTACCGAACAACACATTGATGATTTTACCTATGCAAGAGAAACCTGGCGAACCACAACTCAGTTTAAATGGTAAGAAAAAAGGTAAAAAAATGAGCGAAGAGTTGAAAGAAAACATCCTCAAACATTTAGCAACGGTTAGCCAGACAAAGAACCGGGATGTCGCGAGGGCTATTGGAGTAGAAAAGGCATTGGTGGACAAAGCCATTGCGGAGCTAGCGAAAGAAGACAAAATTGAGTATCGAAGCTTTGGCGGTATCACCTATATTGCCATCAAAGGGAAGAGTGGGTCTTGATCTTAATGGTTATCAATGGTCATCTTGACGCCAAGGATCCACGTATCGGTTGCCTTCTGATCTCCTCGCCCCAGGGCCGTTTGGGCAAAACGACCATAAGCTTAGGGCTCTGTGCTGCTTTTAAAAGGCGAGGTCTTTCTGTCCAGCCGTTCAAGAAAGGTCCTGATTATATTGATCCATCGTGGCTTACTGCAGTCGCAGGAAGAGAGTGTCGTAATTTAGACCTTTTCTTAATACCCGAAAAAAAAATTTTGATCTCTTTTTATCGGGCCTGCCAAGGGGCGGACATAGCTATTATTGAAGGGGCTATGGGACTCTATGACGGTTTAGACTCCCCGGAGTATGGAACGACAGCTGAGATTGCACGGCTTCTAAACATCCCAGTGATTCTTGTCGTCAATACAACAAGGATGACAGGCAGTATAGCGGCCATGGTTAGTGGATACCAGAATTTCCAGTCGGATATTAATATTGCCGGAGTCATTCTCAATAATGTTTCGGGAAGTCGGCATGAGGATAAGTTAAAAAATTCAGTAGAGCGATATTGCAGGATACCCGTTGTTGGGAGCATCCCCCGGGACTCGGAACTTAATATATCCGAACGTCACCTGGGTCTCATCCCTTTTCCGGAAAGTAAAGAATCAGAGGCTGCTTTAGAACGTATCTGTCTGAAGCTTGAGTCCCACCTCGATTTGAATAGTATTTTGGCGATGGCGCGCACCTTTAAAGCCCCTCACCCCCTCCCTCTCCCTAACAGGGAGAAGGAGACAGTTGAATTTCCTCTCCCACCAGAGAGGGGAAGCAAAGCAGGGAAAGTTAGGATTGGGATCCTGCGTGATCGGGTATTTAACTTCTATTATCCAGAAAACCTCGAGGCATTGAGGGAAGCTGGCGCTGAATTAATCTTTATCAACTCTCTGAAAGATCGATTGCCAGATATTGATGGACTTTACATTGGGGGTGGTTTTCCAGAGTTTTTTCTTGAGGAATTGGAGGGAAACAGCAGGTTACGACAGGATATCTGTGAGGCAGTTGAGGCAAGCCTACCGGTATACGCTGAGTGTGCGGGTCTTATGTATTTATGCCGGACTATCTCCTGGAAGGATCATTGGTATGAAATGGTGGGCATTATCCCCGCCAAAGTAGAAATAGGTGAGCGTCCTCAGGGCCATGGTTATGTGGTTGCTGAAGTGGTGAGAGAAAATCCCTTCTTACCCGTTGGTTTAACTGTTCGAGGCCACGAATTCCACCATTCCAGCATCTCCAGCCTTGATAGCCTTCAGTTTGCCTATCGGATGAAGCGCGGCCATGGAATTGATGGGAAATGGGATGGTATTGTTTATAAAAATCTCTTTGCTGCTTATACCCACATCCATGCCTTAGGTACGCCTCAATGGGCTGAAGCTTTCGTATCTCTGACCTTACAGGGGCGGAAGTTTTGGCCTCTCTTTTCAGAGTCGAATGCTTAAGAGGAGGTGAGAAAAGATGACCGAAGAAAAAATGGAGGTTAAATGTCCCGTTTGTGGAAGGGAGATGGAGGTAAGCAAAGTGGGTGTTCTCTACGGAGCTGTGGCAGGGAAGCCGAGAGCGACCAGTACTTATAAAGACAAGATTTATTACTTCGATAGAAAAGCTTGCAAGAAGGAGTTCGATGAATCACCAGAAAAATTTATTAAAGGGTAAGGAGGTTCAAGATGGCTAAGGCAATGCTTGGCGGAATTGAAATTGAGATTGATGAAGATGGTTTCATCCAGGAACCAGATAAGTGGAATAAGGAGGTAGCAGAAGATCTGGCCAAGACCGAAAATGCCTATCCCATGAGCGAAGACCACTGGAAGCTGGTCAATTATTTGAGGGTGTACTTCCTGAAATATGAAATCGCTCCGGCCATCCGTATGTTGTGTAAACAAACGGGGTATGATCTTAAAACGATCTATAAAATGTTTCCGGGTGGTCCGGCCAAAGGGGCCTGCAAGGTGGCAGGTTTGCCCAAGCCAACCGGATGCGTATAGAATGAGTTCATTTTTAATGTTAACTTCAGATGGACCGCAAGGAGGCTCGAGGCCATCCTACAGTTCATCTCTTTTTATTCTCTGATTCCGGAGATTGTTTTGAAATCCACATCGAACGAAACAGGATCTGTGCTCGTGGTCGGCGGCGGCATCGCAGGCATCCAGGCCAGCCTTGATCTGGCGGAGTCAGGATACAAAGTTTATTTAGTTGAGAAGTCTCCTGCTATTGGTGGGACCATGCCCCAGCTCGACAAAACCTTCCCTACGAACGACTGCTCCATGTGTATCTTATCCCCAAAGCTTGTGGAATGCGGGAGGCATCTCAACATCGAGGTCATCACGAATGCAGAGGTATTAGATATTAAGGGGCAACCGGGGAATTTTGTCGTTTCCGTTAAGAAACGAGCGAGGTATGTGGACGAAACCCTCTGTACCGGGTGCGGCATCTGTCAGGAGAAATGCCCTTCCAAAACAGGAAGTGAATTTAATCGCGGTCTGAGTCAAAGGAAAGCGATCTACATTCCCTATGCCCAGGCCGTGCCCAATGTGCCGGCCATCGACCGGGAAATCTGTATCTACTTTGAGAAAGGTAAATGCCGAGTCTGCGAGAAACTCTGTGAGTCAAAGGCAATCGACTTCACGCAGACCGATCAACTGCTGGAGATCGAGGCGGGCTCGGTTATCCTCTGCCCTGGTTTTCAAGAGTTTGATACCAGCATTTTTACTCATTATGGTCACAGGGTCTTTCCGAATGTGGTCACGAGCATTGAGTTTGAAAGGATGTTGAGTCCCTCAGGCCCATTACAAGGCCATCTCATCAGACCCTCCGATCAGAAAGTCCCGGAACGTATCGCATGGATTCAATGCGTGGGTTCACGGGACATCCACCTTGCCAAGAATGCCTACTGTTCATCGGTTTGCTGCACATACGCCATTAAAGAAGCGGTCGTTGCCAAAGAACATTGCCTGACACCTCTTGAGACGACGATTTTTCTTATCGATCTCAGGACCTTTGGAAAAGGGTTTGAAAGGTACTATGAGAGAGCCAAGAAAGACCATGGGGTCCGATTCGTTCGAGCCAGAGTCACTACCCTCTATCAGGAAAGCGATGGGGACCTGACCCTCAGATACTTCGATGAGGATCGGATCAAAGAGGAGAGATTCAGCATGGTTGTTCTCTCCGTGGGACTTCGGCAACCCGAGGAGACGAAAGCCCTGGCAGGGAGACTCGGGTTGAAACTCAATGACTATGGGTTCTGTGAGACCGGAGATTTTTCGACAGTGGCCGCTTCAAAGCCTGGGATTTTCACAGCCGGGGCCTTTAGTGGTCCAAAGGATATTCCTGAGACCGTGATGGAGGCAAGCGCCGCTGCAAGCGAAGCCTCTTCCCTCATCTCGGCGTCAAGGCACAGTCTCACCACTGAAAAACAATATCCGCCTGAAAGGGAGGTGACCGGAGAGCAACCAAGGATCGGGGTCTTTGTTTGCCATTGTGGCATCAATATCGGTGGAGTGTTGAATGTCCCCAGCCTTAAGGAGTATGCCCGGTCTCTGCCCGACGTGGTCTTTGCTGATGAGACCCTCTTTGCTTGTTCGCAGGATAATCAGCAGAGGATCAAAGAAGTTATTAGAGAACATCGCCTGAACCGGCTGCTTGTTGCCGCCTGCACTCCACGAACCCATGAGCCTCTGTTTCGGGAGACGCTCAGGGAGGCCGGGCTCAATAGATACATCTTCGAAATGGCCAATATTCGCGAGCATTGCTCCTGGGTCCACATGAATGAACCGGAGAAGGCGACAGAGAAAGCCAGGGACCTGATAAGAATGGCGGTTGCCAAGGCGATGCTGATCGAACCTTTGAGCCAGATGTCCCTTGAAGTCAATCATACTGCCCTTGTCGTTGGAGGCGGAATCTCTGGGATGGCGGGCGCCCTTCAGCTTGCGAAGCAGGGGTTTGAGGTCCATCTCATAGAGCGGACTTCGGAGTTAGGCGGCATCGCCAGAAGGCACCATCATACCCTTGAGGGTAAGGATGTTCAAGCTTATTTGAATAAACTGATCGCTGAAGTGTCTCGAGAGCCGCTCATCCATATCCACAGGGAGACCGAAATTCAGGGGGTCAGCGGGCATATCGGGAACTTTAAGACGGCATTGAGGGATCAGTCAAAAGGGGAAGTCAAGGAGATTGAACACGGAATCACGATCCTTGCAACAGGCGGGGATGTTTATAAACCGAATGAATACCTTTACGGGGAAGACCCAAGAGTCTTCACCGTGCTCGATCTAAATGACGAAATTGCAAAAGGGAATCCTTCTGTCGTGGGAAGCAAGAACTTAGTGATGATCCAATGTGTGGGGTCTCGAGAGCCGGAAAGGCTCTACTGCAGTCGGGTTTGTTGCGGTGGATCGATCAAGACGGCCCTCAAATTGAAAGAAATCAACCCGGAAATGAATATCTATATCCTCTATCGGGACATCCGCACCTATGGATTCAAGGAGCCCTATTATCAGGAGGCAAGAGACAAAGGGGTTACCTTTATCCGTTATGACATAGAGGATAAGCCTTTCGTGGAAGCGGTCAAAGAAGGCGATAAGGATGTCCTCAAGGTTAGCCTTAAAGATCCTATCCTGGGCGAGCCGGTCTTTATTGATGCAGATATCATAGGCCTGGCCGCTGCCATTGTTCCTGCATCCGGAAGGGATTCGCTTGCTCAGTTCTTCAAGGTCCCCTTGAACGAAGATGGTTTCTTTCTCGAGGCCCATATCAAGCTTCGTCCTGTGGAGTTTCCAACAGAAGGGGTCTTCGTCTGCGGGCTGGCCCATTATCCAAAAACGATCGAGGAAAGCATCGTTCAGGCCCAGGCCGCATCTGCCAAAGCTGCCACGATCCTTTCAAGGGAGAGCATCGAACTGGAAGGGAATATCTCTCAAGTGGTGGATGAGAATTGCGACGGGTGTGCCTACTGCGTTGATCCCTGTCCTTACAAGGCGATCATCCTGCTCGAATATATGAGGGAGGGGGCCGTCAAGAAAACGGTTGAAGTCAATGAAGCGGCCTGCAAGGGTTGCGGCTGCTGTCAGGCCACCTGTCCGAAGAAGGGGATCTTCGTGAGGGGGTTTAAGCTGGAGCAGATTGGAGCGCAAGTGGATGCCGCTCTGGGGGTGACGTAATGGACGAGAAATTTGAACCGTCACGTCTTTGCGGTAAGGGGGCGCTTGGGGAGATTAAGAAATATGATTGATCTGACGAAGGCTAACCACCATTTATGGAAAGAAATCATGGAGGAGGATGCCGGAGATATCAGGCGCTGTTTCAACTGCGGGACCTGTGTGTCCGGCTGTCCTGCGGCGGAAGCGGAAACTCCGCTCATGATCAGAAGGCTTGTCCGAATGGTCCTTCTTGGACTGGAAGAAAAGCTTCTTGAAGACGGGACTCCCTGGATGTGCGTCACCTGCACAGCCTGTGAGGAGATGTGTCCCATGGGAGTGAAGCCCTTTGAGGTTGGCCTGGCGATCCGGAGATGGCAGACGAGGAAAGACGAAACTTACATTCCTCTTTCGACAACAGAGGTTTTCCAGACCGGCCACACCCAGCCTGTCGAAAAGGTGGGAGAATTAAGAAGATCACTGGGTCTCCCTGAGATCCCTCCCACTATTGCGAAATTTACGGAACTGTTAAAAAAATTTCAGGCAATGCTCAGGGAGACAGAGATTGTAAAAAATAACGATTATATGTTTAAGGAATGATCCGATGAGATACGGTCTCTACCTCGGTTGCAATATGCCGGCCATCAGACCCGACGTGGAAAGGGCCATGAGGCTCGCCCTTCCGATATTGGGGATAGAGCTGGTCGATCTTGAGGGATACGCCTGCTGTCCGGCCTTCGGAACATTCCCGTCCGCTGATGAAATAGCAAGCCTTGCGATCAGTAGCTGGAATCTGTCGATCGCGGAGGAGAAGGGAGTTGACGTTGTCGTCCAGTGCGGCTCCTGCTACAGCTCCTTGAGGATGGCGAGGGCCAAACTTCTGAAAGATGAGGAAAAGAGGGAGAGAGTGAATGAGCTCCTGGGAATTGCAGGGAAAAAGTTTGAGGGAAAACCCTGCACCCGTCATCTGATCGATGTCCTTTACAATGAGGTGGGAACAGAGAAGATCAGCCAGGTGATCAAAAAGAATTTGAAAGGCCTAAAGGCGGTTGTCCAGTACCCTTGCCATACTCGATTTCCAAGCGAAGTTCTCGGTTTTGATAATCCAGGAAGACCCCGTATGCTAAAGGAGATCGTTGAGGCTTTGGGCGCAGAGGTTCAACATTACAGCAGGGAACTTCAGTGTTGTGGCGGATCCGGCGGGTTTGCCCGTCAGGCCTACCAGGATGCGGTCAAGTTCACAAAGAAGAAATATGATGCCATGAAGAATGAGACCCAACCGGACATGATCGTGGTGAATTGCATCACCTGTCTCATGTACATGGATAAAATTCAGAAAGATCTAAGTAAAGAGGGAGAAGAGTTTTCCATCCCGGTCTTCGATTATGCCCAGATTTTGGCCCTCTGTATGGGTTTTGATCCGAAAGAAGTGGCCAGTATTTCCGTCATCCCAAGAGACAAGATTATCGAAAAAATCACAGGAGCGATGTCCTGATGAAAGAGAAGCGCAAAGTCTTTTTACTGGGGTCTGAAAGTATCGGTCGTGGCGATGATAATATTGGCTATCAAATCCTGGTAACGATGTTAGATTCGTTGGCGAAACGGGAGGATGGACCTATCGCGATGATCTTCTGGAATACGGCGGTGAGACTATTAGCTGACGATTCTCCGCTTGTATCTTCCTTTAAGCGCCTTGAGGAGAGAGGCGTAAATATTCTATTAGGAAAGTCGTGCGTGGGGGAGTGTGAGCTAACAGGAAGGATTGGAGTGGGCAGACAGGCCACAATGGAAGAGATTTTAGATTTACTATTACATTATGAAGTGGTCAATCTATGAGACCAGAAGGTAGAACCCCTGTTATCTTGAAGGATCTACTTGTTAAAAATAGAGATGCCATTTTAGAAAGATGGTTACACCTGATCCTGGAAACATATCCCGCTGATACCTCCACATTGCTAAAGCAGAGCAAGGATAGGTTCTTGAACCCGGTTGGATATACAATCTTCAAGGAGATAGAGGCCCTTTTTGATGAACTTCTTGAGGCAATGAATTTTGAACGACTCTCTTCCTCACTCAATAATATCCTCAAAATCAGATCAGTTCAAGACTTCTCTCCCTCACAGGCCATAGGGTTTACCCTTCTTCTAAAGAAAGCCGTAGAGGAAGTTTTTGGAAGGGAGACACAGAAAGAGCAAACCTTAGAGGAATGGTTGAGATTTTATTCGAGAATAGATCAAATGGCTATCAAAGCCTTCGATATCTATATGGATTGTCGGGAAAAAATCTGCGAGATAAGAGTGAATCAGGCAAGAGCCGAGCGAGAGATGGCGTTTAAAATGATGGAAAGGATGAATGTGTTAAAAGAAAAAACATAGGGAAGGATGTGGATTGATAAAATGGGTGTCTCATATTCTCTCCTAACGGTCGTTGTTCTTCTTTTCATTTCCATCGGCGTATGGGGGATCGGCTGGTATTCTTTGCTCGGGGTGGCGATCCCCTATATGGCGATGATCTTCTTCGTCGCAGGATTTCTTTATCGAGTTCTCCGATGGGCCGGCTCGCCTGTTCCATTCCATATCCCTACAGTCTGCGGTCAGCAAAAGTCTTTACCTTGGATAAAATCCAATCCTATTGACAGCCCTTATACAACAAAAGGAGTGGTTACGAGATTGGCCCTTGAAATTCTCTTTTTTCGTTCCCTTCTCAAAAATGAAAAGGTGGAACTGAGAGAGGCTTACAAGCTTCTCTATAAGCCAAACACCTATTTATGGTTAGGAGCGATGGCCTTCCATTGGTCTCTTCTTATCATTCTTTTCAGGCATTTAAGGTTTTTTCTCGAACCCGTGCCCGGGGTGGTGATTTCTATCCAGTGGCTCGACTCCATCTTCCAGGGACTCATTCCGGCGCTCTACATCACCGATATCCTCATCTTGATCTCTCTGGCCTTCCTTTTTTTTAGAAGAGTGATCTCATCACAGATTCGCTACCTATCCCTTCCATCAGACTACTTTGTGATTCTACTTCTTGCGGGGATTGCCATTTCCGGCGTTTTGATGCAGCTCTTTTTCCGGGCCGATCTTGTGCAGGTTAAGACATGGGTGATGGGGATGATAAGATTTCATCCCACTCTCCCACAAGGGGTCGGGTTGGTCTTCTATATCCATCTCTTTTTTGTTTCTCTACTGATCGCCTATTTCCCGATAAGTAAACTCATGCATATGCCAGGAATCTTTCTCAGTCCCACGAGGAACTTAACGAATACCAGTCGCAACCACAGGCATATCAATCCCTGGGATGCTCCCGTTAAAGTTCATACCTATGAAGAATGGGAGGAAGAATTCAGGGAGGCTATAAAAGAGGTTGGATTGCCCTTAGACAAGGAGTAAACCCCTTATAGAAAGGATGGGGCTTTTACCCCGTCCTTTCTATAAGGATAAAAATATTACCCATAACATCCCCGCCTTAAATGGCGGGGCTTTCTAACGAGGTAAAGATGCCGGAAGAACAAATAAGCATTGATCTCACCCCCCCGGCCAAAAGCTGGATGGAACCTGCTGTCCAATTTCGCAAGGGAACTTACTGTTACTCTGCCGTTCCCAAGCATCAGAAATATCTCGATCTTCCCTACCCGAGGGAATGGAACCCTGCCGAAAAGGATTGGAAACTTCCGGAACACTGGAAAGAGATCATCCTCAAGGGGATGAAAGATCTTCTGGGCCAGTACCGATCGTTGAAGCTCTTTCTCGATATCTGTGTGAGATGCGGCGCCTGCGCTGACAAATGCCACTTCTTCATTGGTTCAGGGGATCCGAAGAATATGCCCGTCATCAGGGCGGAGCTTTTAAGGTCCGTTTATAGAAGATACTTTACATTATCCGGAAAGATTCTAAGAAGACTTGCCGGAGCCCGGGAGCTCACAGAAGAGGTTCTCAAGGAATGGTTCTACTACTTTTTCCAGTGCACAGAGTGCCGCCGATGCTCTGTCTTTTGTCCTTATGGAATAGATACCTGTGAAATCACCATGATGGGAAGGGAACTACTCAACCTGGTGGGCTGCAATATCAATTGGATTGTGGAGCCTGCATCGAACTGTTACAGGACGGGAAATCATCTCGGCGTTCCCCCCCATGCCTTCAAGTCGACATTAGAGTTTGCCCTCGAGGAGGTCAAGGAGATCACCGGAATCAAAGTGGAGGCGCCCATCAACCGTAAGGGTGCGGAGGTACTCTTTATCACCCCTTCTGCCGATTACTTCGGCAACCCCCACTGGTTTACATTTTTAGGATACCTCATGCTATTTCACGAAATAGGGCTCGACTATACCTGGAGCGCCTATGCCTCTGAGGGTGGGAATTTCGGGCTCTTCCACTCTTCGGAATTGGCTAAGAGGCTTAATGCAAAGATTTATGCTGAAGCAAAAAGGCTTGGCGTGAAGTGGATTCTCGGAGGAGAATGCGGTCATATGTGGAGGGTCATCCATCAGTATATGGATACCTATAATGGCCCGGCAGATTTCCTGGAAGAGCCCGTCTCCCCGATTACAGGAACCCATTTCGACAATGCCAAATCTACCAAGATGGTCCACATCTGCGAGTTCACGGCCGATCTGATCCAGAACAATAAGTTGAAACTCGATCCAAGCCGCAATGATAAATGGAAAGTGACCTATCATGATTCCTGCAATCCTTCTCGGGGAATAGGACTTTTTGAGGAACCCCGTTATATCCTTCATCATGTAGGTAACCATTTCTACGATATGCCGGAAAATACGATCAAAGAGAGGACTTTCTGTTGCGGAAGCGGGGCTGGATTAGGGGCGGATGAAAACATGGAGATGAGATTGAGGGGAGGCTTTCCAAGGGCAAATGCGGTAAAATATGTCCACGAAAAATTCGGAGTGAACCTGCTCACCTGCATCTGCGCCATTGATAAGGCTACCCTCCCCCCCCTTCTTGAATACTGGGTTCCCGGAGTTGAGGTTGCGGGCATTCATGAGCTGGTTGGGAATGCCCTGGTGATGAAAGGAGAAAAAGAGAGAACCACCAATCTTCGAGGTGAACCCCTAACAAAGTTTCAAGTTACAAGTTAAAAGTTTAAAGTTGCAAATTAAGAATTGCCAATTGACCACTGATGATTGATCATTAAAGTTTCTCTTAATCGGAGATTGTTATGTATGATGGAAAAAAGATCATTCCAGGCCTGATCCTCTTTCTCGGAATCGTCACCTATCCGATATGGCACAATACCGTGAGCGGGAAGATCGATTATGTCCCTAAACCAAAGATCCCCGCTGATAAAAAGGAATGCGTGGAGCCGAAGGCCTTGATCCGGGTGAATCATAAAGATCTGCTTGATGATTGGAAGATGTCGGTCGTAAGAAGTGGAATCCGGACCTACCAGGCAAGCAACAAAAAAATATATACGATGAGCCTGACCCGCACCTGTATGAACTGTCATCAGGACAGGAAGGAATTTTGCGACCAATGCCACAACTATATGGGTGTAAAAAATAAGTGCTGGGATTGCCATATGTATCCAAAGGAATTGAAGGCAGAGGTGAAGTAGATGGAACTGAGCAGAAGAGGGTTTTTAAAGATTGCTGGGCTTACATTGCTTGGCCTCGCTGCAAAGCCAGGATGGGAGGTTGTCTCCCAGATCAAACCCATTGAGCCATCCCCTGCCCCAAACTATTTTTCCGGAAAAAAGTGGGGAATGGTGATCGATCTGAAGAAGTGCTGGGAGGCAAAAGAGGAGGATATAATAGAATCCATCAATGCCTGCCACCGTATCCACAATGTGCCCTCCATTCAATCTATTAAGGAAGAGATCAAATGGATCTGGACCATAGAGTATGAGAAGACCTTTCCAGAACATATCCATGATTTCAACGAGGAGGAGTATAAAGGGAGATCCGTGATCGTCTTCTGCAATCAATGTGACGATCCGCCCTGCACCAAATATTGTCCAACAAGAGCGACCTGGAAAAGAGAAGATGGAATTGTCATGATGGATTTTCACCGTTGTATTGGATGCCGGTACTGTATGGCCGGATGCCCGTATGGGTCCCGAAGCTTCAACTGGAGAGACCCTCGCCCCTTTATTAAAAAGGTGAATCTCGAATTTCCTACAAGAACCAAAGGAGTGGTAGAGAAGTGCAACTTCTGCGAAGAGAGACTGAGTCAAGGGCTTCTGCCCGCCTGTGTAGAAGCGCGCAAGGACAAGGCCCTCATCTTCGGAGATCTCAATGATCCCCACTCGGAGGTCAGAAAGGCTTTCCATGGACGTCATGTCCTGCAACGTCAACCCGAACTGGGCACGAAACCTAAGGTTTTTTACATCGTATAATGCATTGCTTCTTCAGGAGGGAATATGCCAAGCCTCTTCATATTGGTCAGCGGGAAAAAATTCATGTGGGACGGTGTCGAGTATCCGATCAAAGAGCAGGCCTTGGAGAATATGGAGAAATATAAGAACGATGGCTTTGAAGTTGAACTACTTGAAGAAGGGGGAAAATCATATCTTTACACCCGAAGGGTTGTAAAAGAGGTTGTGATAGAAAACCCCTAATCCCTTGCAGGTGTTCGCTTGAAGACTGAATGTTTTCAATAATTCGGCGCTTTGTGATCTGTGAGAAATATATGCTTTTTATGTGCGATTACGAACCGAAAGGAGGTTTGAGGCATGGTAAGGGTGGCTGAAGAGTGGTTAAACGTCTGTGGGGGGTGTGAAGTGACTATTTTAAATATCGGCGAGCCGCTGTTAGACTTGCTCCCCAGTCTGCAGTTCGTCCATATGCCGCTGCTTATGGATCACAAATATTTCGGGCAGGTTGGGGAAAAGACAGAGCTTGAAATACCTGATGCCGAGGTGGGAATCGTTTCGGGAGGGATAAGGAACGAAAAGGAGAGGCATGTGGCTGAGGAGATGAGAAAGAAGTGTAAGACTCTTATCGCCCTTGGTTCTTGCGCATGCTATGGGGGCATCCCCGGACTTGCCAACCAATCCCCCCTTCCGGACCTTTTTGAAAAGGTTTATCGACAATCAAAGACCACGGAGCCTGCCGGTGATCCTTCAGAAGGTCTTCCCAAACTGACCGACAGGGTTTATGCCCTTGATGAAGTGGTGAAAGTCGATGTTTATATCCCAGGCTGCCCAACCGCTCCGGAGTTGGTAACCCAAACATTGACCTCTCTACTGGAAGGAAAGTCATTTGCTTTGCCCGAACGAAGCGTGTGCGACGACTGCCCGACCAAGCGAGAGAAAAAGGCGGTCACCTCCGTGAAGCGACCCCTCGAATCTCCGGTTCCCTTAACCCAGAAACTTGAGGAATCGAGATGTTTCATGGAACTCGGCTACCTCTGCGTAGGGCCGGTGACGAAATCGGGTTGTGGGGGTTCGGAAAAGGTTCCCCGGTGCATCAAAGGCTACATGACTTGCCGGGGCTGTTTCGGCCCGATTCGGAAGGGTGTCAACCCCATGGTCGATATGATGAGCGCCCTTTCAAGCATTGGATTGGATATGAAGCTCATCCCGGATCGGCCGGCGACGCTCCAGAGATACATTGGCGCTCAGGGAAGATTAAAACCACTCCCGCAGAAAAGATAAGGAGGGCGCTATGGGTAAGGAAATTGTCGTTCAACCTGTGACGAGAATAGAAGGCCACGCAAAAGTTACCATTCAGTTGGATGATGCCGGTAATGTGAGTGATGCAAAGGTCCAAGCAGTAGAATTGAGAGGTTTTGAAAAATTCTGCATTGGACGACCCGTCGAGGAACTGCCGAGGATCGTGACGAGCATCTGCGGTTTATGCCAATGGTCCCATCACCTGGCCAGTGCGAAGGCCTGCGATGCAGTCTTCGGTGTTGAGATCCCTCCTGCGGCCAAGAAGCTGAGAGAACTTGCCAACTCCATTGCGTTCACGGAAGAGCATATCCTCCATTTCTATTTCTTGGCTGGAGCGGACTTCATGATGGGGCCGGACGCAGATTACTCGTTCCGTAACGTGATCGGTATTGCCGGGAAAGTTCCCGACCTCGCGAAGAAAGTTGTAAGATGCAGGCACCTCGGCGCACGGATGCTTGAAATCCTCAGCGGAAAGTCCATCCATCCTGTCGCTGCCGTGCCGGGGGGATTCAGCAAACCCCTTCGCCCCCAAGAGAGGGATGAGATAAAGTCCATGGCCAACGAGGTCCTGGAGTTTGCAAAGTTCTCTATTGACTTCGCAAAGAAGGAGGTCTTTCCAAAATATCTCGACGCATTCGACACTCTCGCCGTGATCAAGACCGGGTTTTTAGGGACGGTGAAGGAAGATGGCGCCCTGGATCTTTATGACGGGATCCTGAGGATGATGTCGCCCGATGGGGTTTTTGAGGACTTCAGGTATGATCAGTACACCGACTACATTGCGGAGCATATCGAACCATGGACCTATCTCAAGTTCCCCTACATGAAGAAGGCAGGTGGATTCTCCATGGACTTGAATGATCCGAAGGGGGTCTATCGAACGAATACGCTCGCCCGGTTAAATGTCTGTGATGGGTTAGCAACCCCCCTCGCCCAGAAGGAGTTTGAGGAATTCAGGAAAACCTTCGGCAGACCGGTCCAGAATACCCTTCTCTATCACTGGGCGCGGCTGATTGAACTTTTATATAATGCCGAGAATGTGGTTCGTCTCCTCGACGATCCTGAAATCATGTCCACCGAGATCTGGAAGAAAGTGGAACCGAGGGCTGGCCGGGGGGTCGGCTGCGTTGAAGCGCCCCGGGGGACGCTCATCCATGATTATGAGACGGATGCGAACGGGATGGTCACCAACGTGAACCTGATTGCGGGAACAACCCACAACAATGCGGCGATTAACATGTCGGTGAAGAGGGCCGCCATCGACAACATCAAAGAGGGCAAGTACGATCAGGGGATCCTCAACAAGGTGGAGATGGCCATTCGGGCCTATGACCCGTGTATGTCCTGTGCCACTCATTGAGAGACATTCCAAAAGTAGTTTGGAAGTGATTTTCATACGGAGACGCTGTGATGACTAACGTTTGCGATCCCACACTGCTCGCTGAGGTTCGGAAGTATGGATCATTCGATGTGTCGGGATGTTTCAACTGCGGAAGCTGCACACTGGGCTGTGTCTTGTCCACGGATCATGCTTCTTTTCCCCGGAGACAGACCCGGCAGGTGCTCATGGGCTTGAAACAGATGGTGCTTTCAAGTCTCGAACCGTGGATGTGCCATGACTGCGGGGATTGTTCCACCGTCTGTCCACGGGAGACGAAACCCCGCGATGGCATGGCGACCTTGCGGCGTTACATTGCATCCCATTATGACTGGACAGGGATCACAGCCAAAATCAATAGCTCAAAAATCCGGTACATCGGCTCTCTTTCCTTCGTAGCTGTGCTGGTCCTCTTCCTGGCGGTGGCCTACCATGTTTATATGGTTAAGATGCCTCTTTCTGATTTCGCCTCAACCCCCATGCCTCTCAAGCACATGTTCCCCATGATGACCCACTTTACCCTGGCGGTCGTCTTGCTTCCCTTGTTTTTCCTCCTCTCCTTCGCCGTACGCATGTACCGGTTCACAATGCGTGGAACCGAGAAGATGACCATGGCTCCCAACCTCTATTTCACGGAAGCGAAGACCTTCCTGTACCATCTGACCACCCATAAAAAAATGGGAGAATGCCATGAGAAGAGCCGTTGGCCGAAGCACCTCGTTCTGGCCTGGGGAGTCATGATCAAGCTCTCTCTTCTGGTCTTTGCCCTGTCATGGTTCCAGACCGACAAGCTCTATCAGATCTCTCATCCCCAGCGGTGGATCGGTTACCTCATCACCGCCTTTATCATCTATGGTGCCGCAGATATCCTGGTGAGCCGTTTGAGAAAGAAAAAAGAGGTCTACAAGTCTTCTGACATGTGGGATTGGACCTTTCCGATCCTGCTTCTTGCCGCAGCTATCAGCGGCATCGTCGTCCATATCGTCCGGTATGCTGGGTTTGAGCTTGCGACCCACTATGCCTATGCCGTTCATATCATGATCTCTGTTCCCCTACTGGTAATTGAGATGCCGTTCGGGAAATGGACCCATATGATTTATCGTCCCATGGCTCTTTACTTTCAATCGATAAAAGAAAAGGCGCTGCAGAAACAATGGTCCGTGCAGGGAGTTCCCAGCCATGTTGCCTCATGACACGCAAGGTAAAAAAGTTGGCGCCGTACTGATCGTCGGCGGTGGAATTGGAGGGATGCAAGCGGCCCTGGATCTAGCCGCATGCGGCATCAAGGTCTATCTTGTAGATAACAAGCCCTCCATCGGCGGAGTGATGGCTCAACTGGATAAGACCTTCCCCACGAATGATTGCGCCATGTGCACCCAGGCGCCGAGGCTTGTTGAAATCGGCAGGCACAAGGATATCGAACTCATCACGATGAGTGAAGTGGAACGCGTGGAGGGCGAGCCGGGGAACTTCCGTATCACCCTCAAGAAAAGACCGCGGTATGTGGATATCAACAAATGCACCGGGTGTGGTCTCTGTTTTCCCTCTTGTCCGGTGGTCATGAAGAACGAGTATGATCTCGGGCTTTCCGACCGGAAGGCCATCTCCATCCTCTTTCCGCAGGCCGTGCCGAACAAAGCCGCCATCGATAGGAGGGAGGAGCGGCCGTGCAAAGCTGCCTGTATGGACGCCTGCCCGATCCACACCAACGCGCTCGGCTATGTCAAGCTCATCGCCGAGGGAAAATTTAGGGAGGCGTATCAGCTGAATCGGGATGTCAATCCCCTTCCCTCTATCTGTGGCAAGGTGTGCTTTGCGCCCTGTGAGGAGGCATGCAATCGGGGAGAGATGGACGAACCCATCGCGATCCGGCAACTGAAGATGTTCGTCTCCGATCTCGTGAATATCGACGAACTTCCTATCCCGCAAATCACAAAAACGGGTAAAAAGGTGGCCATTATCGGCGCCGGACCCGCGGGACTGGCCGCAGCCAATGATCTTTCTTTAGCAGGACATGAGGCGACTATCTTCGAAGCAAAACCCGAACCGGGCGGGATGCTTCGCTATGCGATCCCTGACTATCGTCTCCCTAAGGATGTCTTGCAGAAGGAGGTTAACTACATCCAACGCCTGGGGGTCGAGATCAAGACCGGGGTTGAGGTTGGCAAAGATATCTCCCTCGCCGAGATCCGGAAGAACCACGACGCTGTCTTCATCGGGGTTGGCGCACAGGGCGGCATGAAGCTGGAAATCGAAGGAGAAAGGCTGCCTGGAGTGACGGACGGAATTCGGTTTCTCCGAGATTTGGCTATGGGACAGAAGGTCCGGGTTGGAAAGAGGGTTGCCGTCATCGGGGGGGGGAATACGGCGATGGACTGTGCTCGGACAGCCAAACGTCTGGGCGGAGAGGACGTGAAGATCTTCTACCGCCGATCCCGCGCCGAAATGCCCGCTTCTGCGGAAGAAGTGGAGGCCCTTGAGAAAGAAGGGGTCCATATCGACTTCCTGACCACACCCCAACGGTTCCTTTCAGAGCGCGGAACCCTAACGAGAATGGAGTGTATTCGAATGAAACTCGGTGAGCCCGATGCTGGCTGCCGACGCCGTCCTGTTCCAATTCCTGGCTCAAATTTCACCGTGGTCGTCGATACAGCCATCGCTGCCCTTGGACAACACTTGGAGACCGATTTCGTAAAGGAACTGGGCCTTCCCCTCGGCAAGAACGGAACCATCGTAGCCGATCCAAAGACTGGGGGGACGAACATTGAGGGGATCTTTGCAGGTGGCGACGTGGTCACGGGAGCGGCCTTTGTAATTGATGCGATTGCGTTGGGAAAGAAGGCGGCTCGCTCCATCAATCGGTACCTTAAGAGCGAACCTATCGAAGTTCAGGAAGAGGAGAAGAAACCTCAAAAACTCACCCTGGACGAAGTCGCCCTCTTGAAAAGGCGCTTCCCAACGCTAAAGCGGATGGTCATGCGAGAAGAACCTGCGAAAAAGCGAATCACCGACTTCCGTGAGGTGGCCATTGGATTCAGTGGTGAGGAAGCCGTTAAAGAGGCCTTACGTTGCCTCGCAGGCCAGATCGAGGGATGTATTCTCTGCGGGGAGTGCGAAAGGCGCTGCGATGCAAAGGCCATCGATTACGTACAGAAAGAAGAAACGGTAGAATTGAATGTGGGCGCCATCGTTCTATCCCCTGGGTATGAGTCTTTTGATGCAAAAGGAAAACAGGAACTGGGCTATGGCCGTTATGCGAATATCGTTAGCGCCCTTGAATTCGAAAGAATCCTTTCCGCCTCCGGCCCGTACTCCGGAAAAGTGCTGCGGCCTTCCGATCAGAAGGCGCCGAAACGGATTGCCTTCATGCAGTGTGTCGGTTCCCGGGATGTGGAACGGGATTATTGCTCCTCCATCTGCTGTATGTACGCCACCAAGGAAGCCATCATCGCAAAGGAACATGTAGGAGAGGACCTCGATTGCGACATCTTCTTCATGGACATGCGAGCCTTCGGTAAAGGATTCGAGGCTTACTACGAAAGGGCAAAGGAACTCGGTGTCAATTATATCCGTTGCCGTCCCGCCTCTGTGGAGGAGATTCCTGAAAGCAAGAACCTCTTGATTAAGTACCTCGTGGAGGATGAAAAGAAGGTCTCCCGTGAATACGACATGGTCGTCCTCTCTACGGGTGTCGCCCCCCCCCATTCTGCGATCAAGATTGGAAAAACCTTCGGGATTGCCTTGAATAGGTTTAATTTCTGCCAGACCTCGATTTTTAAACCGGCAGAATCAATCCGCGAAGGGGTCTACGTGGCTGGGCCCTTTACAGAGCCCAAGGACATTCCAGAAACGGTGATGCAAGCATCGGCCGCTGCCTCAAAGGCGCTCTCCCTGTTGAAGGAAACAAGGGGCAGTCTCATCGTCCAGAAAGAATATCCTCCCGAGCGGGAAATCGCTGGCGAAGAACCCCGGGTAGGCGTATTCGTCTGCCACTGAGGGTCGAACATTGCGGGCTTCGTGAAAGTCCCTGACGTCGTTGGGTATGCGAAAACCCTCCCCAATGTCGTTTACGCCGAGAACAATCTTTACACCTGCTCGAACGATACTCAGGAAAGGATCAAGGAGAAGATCAAGGAACATCAATTGAACCGTGTCGTCGTGGCTTCCTGCACACCCAGAACCCATGAACCCCTCTTCCGAAATACCATCCGGGAGGCGGGTTTGAACCCCTATCTTTTTGAGATGGCGAATATCAGAGACCAGTGCTCCTGGGTGCACATGCATGAATTTGAAAAGGCGACGATCAAGTCAAGGGACCTCGTCCGAATGGCGGTGGCCAAGGCTCGATTGCTCGAGCCTCTTCAAAGACAGTCTGTTCCAATCGTGAAGTCGGCTCTTGTCATCGGCGGCGGCCTTTCCGGGATGACCTCCGCCCTCGAAATCGCCAATCAAGGCTTCGATGTCTACCTGGTGGAACGGGAAAAGGAGATCGGCGGCAACCTCAGGCGCATCCATTACCTGCTGAACGGAGAAAAACCCCAGCAGGAACTCAAGACCCTGATAACAAAGGTGAAAGAGAACGACAGAATCCATCTTTTCACGGAAGCGAAGATTGAAACGATTGAGGGCTCCATCGGAAACTTCAAAACAAAGATCGCCATCAACGGAGATTCGAGGGAAATCGAGCACGGGTCAGTCATCGTCGCCACCGGCGCGAAGGAATACAACCCCACCGAGTATCTCTACGGGCAGCATGAACGGGTTCTCACCCAACTCGAATTGGAGCAGCGGTTGGCGGCAGGGGATGGGTTATTGAAGTCCATTGGCGGAAATCCCAGGACAGTGGTCATGATTCAGTGCGTGGGCTCCCGTGATGATGAGAGGCCCTACTGCTCGAGACTGTGCTGTACTCATGCGGTGAAGAATGCCTTAAAGTTGAAGGAGCTTTCCCCCACAACAAATGTCTATGTGCTCTACCGGGACATCCGGACGTACGGGTTCAAAGAGAGCTATTACACGGAAGCGAGACAGAAAGGCGTGGTCTTCATCCGATATGACAAGGACCAGAAGCCCGGGGTCTCTAAGAACCACGATGGGTTGAGGGTGGATGTCTACGATCAAACGCTGGGGATTCCCGTGGAGATCGCAACCGATCTTGTCGTTCTCTCGACAGGGGTCGTTCCTCATGAGGATAATAAGACGATTGCACAGCTCTTGAAAGTCCCCATCAACAGCGAGGGGTTCTTCCTCGAGGCCCATATGAAACTGCGGCCGGTCGATTTTGCCACCGACGGGGTCTTCTTGGCGGGGCTGGCCCATTATCCAAAAACGATTGAGGAAAGCATCATTCAGGCCCAAGCTGCATCTGCCAAAGCTGCTACGATCCTTTCAAGGGAGAGCATCGAACTGGAAGGGAATATCTCCCAAGTAGCGGATGAGAATTGCGACGGGTGTGCATACTGCGTCGATCCCTGTCCTTACAAGGCGATCACCCTGCTCGAATATATGAGGGAGGGGGCCATCAAGAAAACGGTTGAGGTCAACGAAACGGTCTGCAAGGGTTGCGGCTGCTGTCAGGCCACCTGTCCGAAGAAAGGGATCTTCGTGAGAGGATTTAAGCTGGAACAGATTGGAGCGCAAGTCGATGCTGCTTTGGGGGTGACGTAATGGACGAGAAATTTGAACCGTTGATCATCGGATTCTGTTGCAACTGGTGCTCTTATGCCGGAGCTGACTTGGCAGGCGTATCCAGGATCCAGTATCCGACCAGCCTAAGAATCATCCGGGTGATGTGCTCGGGCATGATCCATCCAAATCTGGTCGTCGATGCCCTGACAAAGGGGGGCGACGGTGTTTTAATCTGCGGATGTCACCCTGGAGACTGCCACTATCAAGACGGAAATCTGAAAGCAGAGAAGAGGGCCGAAGCCATCACACTCATGCTGGAGGATTTTGGCATTGAGCCTGAACGATTTCGATTGGAATGGGTCTCCGCCGCTGAAGGCGCCAGGTTTGCTCAGGTGGTTAAAGAGTTTACGGAACAGATTATAAACCTCGGTGCAAATCCAAACAGAAGTGGATAATCCTCGGGCAAGGGTGCCATGGGTCTGAAAAGATGCCTATTTCGCGGGAATGACGCATGTAGTTTCGATTTATGATGCTGCGTATAAAGGAATGGATATGATGAATAAAGAACATGTATTGGTAGATAGAGAAATTGCTCTTCTTGAGCACGTTAGGAGGTCGGGTAAGGGATTTTACATCACCGTTTCCATTCTTACCGCCCTTGTTCTATGGGGAATCTATGCCTATCTTACCCAATACCAAACAGGCCTTGGCGTAACCGGGCTTTCAAGACAGATCTTCTGGGGGGTCTACATCACAAATTTTGTCTTCTTCATCGGGATCAGCCATGCCGGCACCTTTATCTCAGCTGTGCTTCGGGTTGTGAAGGCGGAATGGAGAAGACCGATAAGCCGGCTCTCGGAGCTTACAACCGTCTTTATCCTATTTTTCGGCGTGGGAAGCGTATTAATTGATCTGGGAAGGCCTGACCGGATGCTCTATGCTATTCGATATGCCCATTTCCGGTCTCCTCTGCTCTGGGATGTCTGTAGCATTGCCACCTATCTGACGGTGAGCTCCATCTGCCTTTACCTTGCGTTGATTCCGGATATCGCCCTTATGAGAGACCTTGGCTGGAAGAAAAGGCAATGGTTCTATGAGATTCTCTCTCTCGGATTCACAGGAACAGAAAAACAATGGCATCGCCTGGAAAAGGCGATTACCATTATGTCCATTATTGTCATTCCGGTGATGATCACCGTCCACACCGTCGTCTCCTATGTCTTTGCTATGACGATTCAACCCATGTGGCATAGCGCCATCTTCGGCCCTTACTTTGTTGCTGGGGCTCTCTTCTCAGGAATTGCCACCGTCATCACCATCATGGCTGTTATTCGCAAAGCATACCATCTGGAAAATTATCTTAAGCCTGTCCACTTCTATAATCTCGGAACCCTTCTTCTGGCCATGACCCTTCTCTGGGTTTACTTCACCCTTGGAGAATACGTAACCACCTTTTACGGGAATGAGCCGGTTCATATGGAAATCTTCTGGTCGAAGCTGACCGGAAAATTTGCACCTCTCTTCTGGCTCCATATCGTGCTCTGTTTTGTTATCCCCTTTCCTATTCTTGCCAACCCGAAGACTCGAACCATTAAGGGAACGGTGATCGCTTCGATCTCTGTCAATATCGGGATGTGGCTGGAGCGATTTATCATTATTGTTCCTACCCTGACGAGGCAGAGAATTTCTGTGGAGCAGGCCCTCTACATACCTACCTGGGTGGAGTGGTCAATCTTCTTGGGTTGCCTCTCCTTTTTTTCTCTTCTCTATGTCCTTTTTACCAAATTTTTTCCCATCATTCCGATATGGGAAATGCAAGAAGGAAGGGAGAAAGCGGTCACTAAAGTGGAGGATAGGATTAAATCCTACCTGCCCGAGACTGGCGCCTAACATCATTAAGAAACTTATTGGAGATTTAAATTATGATGGTCTCGTAAAAAGTCTGAAAAGGCTATTTTCTGTCATTCCTGCGCAAGTCCCGCTCTTAGCGGGATATTTTCATGTAGTTAGAATTTTCTGGATTCCCGTTCCTGCCGCAGGACGGGAATGACGACTTTTTACGATTCCATCAATTATGGAGGCAAGAAAGGGTTGAGAAAGGGCAAAGTTTACCTTGTTGGTGCAGGCCCTGGTGATCCCAGTTTAATTACAGTAAAGGGATTGGAATGCCTTCGAAAGGCCAATGTCTTGATCTATGACCGTCTTGTGGATGACAGTCTTCTGAATGAAGCTTCTCCCGATGCTGAAAAAATATTTGTAGGTAAGGCCGCTCACTTCCATACCTTGGAACAGGAAGCTATAAACAAACTGCTTTTGACGAAAGCCCGTGAGGGCAAGGTAGTCGTGAGACTCAAAGGGGGTGACCCTTTTGTTTTGGGTCGAGGAGGCGAAGAAGCGGATTTTTTGGCCACAAACCGTATTCCTTTTGAGGTGGTGCCAGGGGTATCCTCAGCCTATGCCGTACCTGCTTATGCTGGAATTCCAGTTACATATCGGGGCATTGCTTCATCCTTTGCCGTAGTCACTGGACATAAAGCGATGGATAAGCCCGAGCCATCCATTCCGTGGAACAAGATATCTACCGGTGCAGATACGTTAGTGATCCTTATGGGATTGTCAAATTTGAAGAATATCGTGGAACAACTATTAAAAAACAAAAAGCCTCCATCGACCCCTGTCGCCGTGATCACCCAGGGGACTACTTCTCATCAACGATGCGTGACGGGAACACTCCAGGATATTGTTGAAAAAGTTAAATCAAAGAATCTCAGTCCCCCGTCTGTCATTGTAGTGGGCGAGGTTGTTCGTCTTCGAACACGTCTGCATTGGTTTGATAAGGAATAACCCCTGGAATGGCATGAAGCCCAAAAAGAAAAAACCCATCACCTATCTGCCTGCCTTTCTCGATCTTCATGAAAAAAAATGCATTGTCGTTGGAGGAGGAGAGGTCGCTCTCCGGAAGGTAAAGATGCTTCTGGGCTGTGGAGTAGATGTGAGCGTGATTAGTCCGAACCTTCATCCGGATCTGGCCCGGCTTGTTAAGAAAAAGGCCCTGCGTAGGATTTCCCGTCAATATCAGCCAGGAGACCTCGAAGGTGCAGTCATTGTCATTGCCGCAACAAATGTGAAAGAGGTCAATGACAGAGTGACTCAGGAGGCAAAGAGATCAGGAGCCCTCGTTAATGTGGTCGATGATCCGGAGCCTTCGGATTTTATCATCCCTTCCTTTTTCCGGCGTAAGGACTTGACCATCGCCGTCTCCACTGCTGGCAAAAGCCCTGCCCTGGCGAGGAAAATCAGAACGATCCTTGAAGAAAAATATGGGGAAGAATACGCTTCATTGCTATCTCTGATTGGAGCTGTCCGCTCCGACCTAAAAAGGCAAGGAATCGTTGTGAGTTCAGAGGTCTGGCACAGAGCCTTAGATTTAGATTTACTATCTGGGTTCCTGCGATCAGGGGAGTGGGAGAAGGCCAAAACTGTCTTATTAAGCAAACTAAAAGTTACTAAGGGGGAAAAGTATCATAAAAAAAGATGCTAAAGCCGTGGTAGAGGGTTCCTCCTTTAGTAATGGTTACCGAACCTCGGACAATCTAAATAAGAAATCCATATCCCCCTCCCCTTCCCTCGAAAGATATTCAATGATTGCAGAGTAAATCTTAATTTGCACTTAGAATTTCTTTTCAGAGCTTCTCAGGGCTCTCATTTTTAACATTTTAGTTGACAATAGGACGGGAATCAGTAAAATTTATTGGGTCTGGCGGTGTAGCTCAGTCGGTCAGAGCATGCGGCTCATATCCGCAGTGTCCGGGGTTCAAATCCCTGCACCGCCACCAAAATTGAAAAGATTAAGGTTCTGATGCCTAAAAAAGAACCGATTCGATATTTTAAATAAAATCTTCCATAACACCTCTTTTCAAAATTTAATTAAGACAGGGTCAAGGATGAGATATCCTTGTGTTTCTTCTTTAAGTCAAAATTGAGAGTATAAGGTACCTCAGACCATTTAGAAGCGATCAAGGCAGGGAGAATTTTTCTCCCTGCCTTCTTTCCTATAAGGGGTTTTTTATGCATCATGCCAGCATTATTGGTACGGGATCCTATGTCCCTGAGCGGATTCTCACGAACCACCACCTGAGAGAAATGGTGGATACCAGTGACAAATGGATCGTAGAAAGAACAGGCATCCGGGAGAGAAGGATTGCAAGCGGGGAAGAGACCAATGTGACCATGGGTAGGATAGCGCTCGAACGTGCCATCGAAAATTCAGGAATCCGATGTGAGGAGATTGAATTTCTGGTGGTGGGCACAAACACAACAGAACCCGTATGGCCCTCCGCCTCAGGCCATATTGCCAATCTACTGGGTCTTCGTAAAGACCTTCCCTTCCTCGATGTGCAGGCGGGTTGCACCGGATTCAACTACGCCCTTTCGGTTGCAGAGATGTCCATTAAGGCTGGACAATACAGGACGGTGGCGGTGATCGGAACGGACAAACTTTCAGCCATCACAGACTATCAGGACCGCAACACCTGTGTTCTTTTCGGGGATGGCGCCGGTGCCCTCATATTGAAGCGGTCCACGAGCGAAGGAATCATCCGTTCCCATCTCGGAGGAAATGCCAAGGCCCGTGACCTACTCATTCTTTCCAAAAAGGACAGCGCCGGAAATGGATATATCTGGATGGAAGGGAGAAAGGTCTATACCTTTGCCAAAAGGGCGATGGTTGAAAGCTGTTTTCGTGTTCTTGATCCTTCCGGGACAGCCGGAAAAAACGAACTCCGCGCCCTGTTTGAACAGGTGACCAGAATCATTCCCCATCAGGCGAATGCAAGGATCATTATGGGAGCTGCGGAGGAACTCGAATCGCGGCTGGAGCTCCCTGCCGGTGAGGCAAAAAATAAAATGATTATGACGATTGAACAGTACGGGAATAACTCTTGCGCTTCCATTCCGCTCGCACTGGATATATCCCTCCGAACCGGAAAGCTCAGAAAAGGGGACCTTGTCATCTTTGTAGGCTTCGGGGCGGGCCTGACCTATGCTGCAAACCTCGTCAGGTTATAAAGACATCCTATAAAGAGTAATGAGTCATAACGGGTTACGGCTACGAAGCCCGTTTCGTTATTCGGCAACGGTTACGTTTAAAAGAATTAAACACGAAAGACGTAGCCTTTTTTGTATAGACGATACGGGCATCGTCACCCTGACCTTTAAACGTTGCCTCTATTACTTTTGGATTATACCAGGAGGGTTTTTTGACCAGAAAGATTACGAGGTCTGTCTGTCCTTATGATTGCCCGGATGCCTGCGGCCTTCTGATAGAGGTGGTTGACGGAAAAGCGATCAAGGTCACTGGCGACCCGGACCATCCATTTACAAGGGGTACCCTCTGTCCTAAAATGAATCGGTACCAGGACACGGTCCACTCCCCGCTCCGCCTTACCCGCCCTCTCCTCCGGACAGGAGAAAAAGGCTCGGCCCAATTTCATCCCATCTCATGGGAAGAAGCGATTGACCGGATTGCCAACCACTGGCAGGGTATCATCAACCGCTCTGGAGCAGAAGCCATTCTCCCCTACTCCTATGCCGGAACCATGGGCCTGATTCAGAGGAATGCCGGACACCCTTTCTTTTACCGAATGGGTGCCTCCCGCCTCGAACGCACGATATGTTCTCCTGCCAAGGAAGCAGGCTGGCAAGCGGTGATGGGAAACACCCCTGCCCCTCACCCTGATGAGGTGGCAGAGAGCGATCTTGTCATTTTATGGGGAATCAATGCTGTCGCAACGAATATTCACTTCCTCCACGGCGTGAAAATAGCTCGAAGAAAAGGAGCCAAAGTCTGGCTGATCGATACATACAAAACCCTTACCTCTTCTGTGGTGGATCAAACCTATATCGTCCGGCCGGGAAGTGATGGAGCACTCGCCCTGGGCTTGATGCATCTTCTGGTTCGAGATGGCCTCATCGACAATGATTTCTTGGCCGCCCATGTGCAAGGCTTTGATGAGTTGAAAGAAAAAGTCCTTCCAGACTATCCGCCCGAAAAAGTAAGCCGCCTTACGGGACTCTCTCCTGAAACTCTCGAATCTATGGCTAAAGCCTATGGCAGAGCAAAAACTCCATTGATCCGGCTGGGAAGCGGCCTTTCCCGGTACGGAAATGGGGCGATGATCATTCGTACGATTGTCTGTCTGCCTGCCCTTGTCGGAGCTTATGAAAAGAGAGGGGCCGGATGTTTTACCGGTACCAGTACTGCAGAAGCCTTTGCCATGGGCAAGGTCTTTCAAGAAGATTTTATGAAAGGGAAGACCCGGATCGTCAACATGAACCGGATCGGCTGGGCTTTAAATGAGATTCAGGACCCACCTATTCAAAGTCTTTATGTCTATAGCTCCAACCCTGCAGCAGTTGCTCCGGATCAGAATCAGGTCTTAAAGGGTCTGGCAAGGGAAGACCTCTTCACCGTGGTTCACGAGAGGTTTCTCACCGATACGGCCCGTTATGCGGATATGGTGCTTCCTGCCACCTCTTCTCTGGAACAGAGTGACCTCTATCGGTCCTACGGCACATACTGCATCCAGCGTGCAAAAGCGATCATCCCTCCTGTAGGGGAGAGCAAGTCAAACTGGGATGTCTTCTGCCTTCTTGCCAGAGCAATGGGATTTGATGAACCTTTTTTCCGGCAAACTGCCGATGACCTCATCGACGATCTGCTTTCCATCCCAACACCGATGAGAGAAGGGATTGACCAGAAATCCTTTGCAGCCGGGAAGGCGGTTGAAATTCCTCTTCCATCGGATGCACGGAAAACATTCAGGACTCCTTCCGGAAAAGTTGAACTCCTCAACCCAAAACAGTCTCATCCCCTTCCTCTCTACATTCCTCCCTATGGCGGTGATGAGCCCTTCTATTTGATGGCAGCCCCCAGTTTCTATGGTTTAAACTCCTCCTTTCGCGAACGGGGAGACCTCCGGAGAAAAGAGAGAGGCATGCTCCTTAAGATGAACCCCGCTGATGCAGAAGCAAAAGGCCTCAAGGAGGGAGAGCCTGTGATCGCCTTCAATTCGTTGGGTGAGGTCTCTTTTGTTCTACGGGTTACCGATGAGGTTCCTCAGGGTGTGGTGGTGGCAGAAGGGATCTGGTGGCTTGAACATTCTCCTGGCCCCCGTTCCGTCAATGCCCTCACCTCCCAGCGATTAACAGACCAGGCCCAGGGAAGCACCTTCTACGACAATACCGTGGACGTGAAACCCGCCCCTTCCCATTCCCGGTAAACGAAAAGATAATGATAACCACCAGAGAGAGATAAATCTGAAGGCCAATCCGAACCTGACGGTCTTCCACAAAATCACCCCTTTTATGCTTACCCGTGACGGACGTCACTACACCTTAACGTTGCAGAAGATTTAGTCATACGGACATGGGTGAACCGGTCGTAAAGGCTTCGGGGCGAACCTTTAAGGCGATCAGCACATACATTTCCAACCCTTGCTGGAGTTCACCTTAGGTGAAGTCCGCCGATTCCCCTAACATGTCAAATCAATCGCCGTTCGAAGCCTTGAAGAGCGGTTTACCCATGGCCGTTTATGCAACTGCGAGGTACATTCTGGAAAATAATCAAGGCTATAGATAATCACGAATGACCTTGATGAGCGTCTGGATCTCTTCCGCGGTGAGCTTGCCGTCTTTTCTGAAGATCAATGTTCCGTTTTTATCAAAGGCGAGAATATTACTGCTGTCGTCGGCAATCTTCCAGGCATTCACCAGCGTTTTTTTATAATCCCGCACATAAGTGGTTTTGGGATAACGCTTCTGTTTATCTTTAATGGATGAAGAAATAGCAAAATTGGGCATCCACGTGGCTGCCATGTTAATGACCCCAACCGATTGAAATTTGTCGCCGGGAAATTTCTCTCGATTCAGAGCATCGCTGGCCTCATTGTTCGTATCTTTTTCATCAGGATCGACGTAAAAAACGACATGGACCTTCCCCTGTAACTCTTCACTGCTCCAGGGTGTTCCATCCAACCGTCCTCCCAGTTTTTCTCTTAATTCCACCTTTGGAGGAATCTCGCCGAGTTCAATCGCCTCTGCAGTTTGGTGGATCATAAAGAAGGCCAAAAAAAAGATGAACCCTGTCAAGAGATGCTTCATCCTACACCTCCTCAACTTTTGATAGCGACGTGTTTCTGGATCCGATGGTCATGCGGCTCCATCTCTCATTTTTTCAAGCCTGAACCCGGAATCTGATTCTTTATATTTAGAAGGGAAATCGGATCAACCCGTGCCCCATTCATTCTAATTCCCCAATGAAGGTGAGGTCCTGTGGATCTTCCGGTGGATCCGACCCGACCCAGTATGGCTCCCTTGTCGACTCTATCCTCCTCCTTGACCAGCACTTCTGAAAGATGGAAATACATCGAGTAGAAACCCCATCCATGATCGAGAATGACCGATTTTCCAGAGAAGAAGAGTTCCCCAACCAAGACAACCATACCGCTATTACAGGCCCATATGGGGGTTCCCTCTTCTGCCCGAAAATCAACGCCTGTATGGGGGGTTTGACGTTTCCCATTAATAATACGCCTCAATCCAAATGCCGCAGAAAGTTCCCCCTCTACCGGGCGTATAAAAGCACCTGTCCATAGTCTTTCATCCCGAAAGACCCGAAACAAGGATTTTAGCTGTCCTGCCTCTTTATTGACTCGTTCCAATGTTTTCCTATCCAAATCCACCATGGCGGATGGGAGCGAAAGTTTCTGGATCCCGAAGTCGACCTCCTCCACCTTCAATGAAAAGTTACTCAAATGAATACCGCTCCCACTATCTGTCGTAACAATCTTCATCTCGTATGTGGCAGGTCGAGTGTCCATATCAATCCCAATGAGGCCCTCGTAGGTGCCATTCTGCTCGCTGAAGGCTAAGGGAAATTTTGCTCCTTGAAACTCCACGTAGATGGACTTAAGTGATGGCGGTCCTAATATGCTGATGAGGCATACTTCCCCCTGCTTGACCCCTCTCGGAATAGATTCGACCCGGAAATGATTTTCAGCAGAAACAGGCTTACCCGTCAATAACAGGAGAACCGATATACAAATAAGAAACTTTAAAAACGGTTGAAAGCGAATGGATATAAAATTCACGTAGTTTTATCCCCCTGAATTCAGCAGCCTCTTTTTCCCATATAAACGAAGAAGTAGGTTCAAATGCAACTTCTTCCCTTCCTGAGCGAACTGGTCACCCTTCGAGAGCCTCAGGGCGAACGGTTTTTCCCGAATGTCCGGAGCTAAGGCTAAGGAGGGAATCAGCATGACTGGAAAAATGACATGATTTCAACATATCCCCGCTCGCCCTGCCCGTCCTCCGAAGCCCTGGCGAAGGAGGGAGACTGGCGAAGGGCAAGCTGATAAATTCCTTTCAATGGTTACGTTTTTTAGCGCCGAAATTTATTAGGAATTGTTCCAGATCTTCATAAGGTTGAAATCCAACGGCTGTACGGTGATTGACCAAAAAGGTTGGGACTCCTGTGATTCCAAGGGCGCGTGAACGAGACCAGTCGGAATCCACTGCCTCCTTAAAGGTTCTCAATTCAAGAACAGATCGTGCCTCCTTGTCTGAAAGGCCTATCGATTTTGCCAAATCGACTATTTCGTTAACCTTGCCAATATTCTTACCCTCCACAAAATAGCCTCGAAAAACAGCTTCGTGGAATTCGTCTCCCCTTCCCTTCGATTCTGCCCACTTTGCCAATTCCTGAGCAAGACGGCTATTGTAAGTCTTTTTTCGCTCACCCATAGGCAAACCTAATTCACCCGCCACTTGCTTCAACCGGGTCATGATCTTCTTAATGTCTTTGAGTTGTCCGGCAAAAAGTTCTTCAAGAGTGAGTCCCTCCACAGGCGTCTCGGGATGAAGAGGAAAAGCCGCCCAACGAACTTCGATGTCATAATTCTTTCGCAATTGCTCAATACGCACGGTACTGAAATAACACCAGGGTCAAACATAATCGGAGAATATCTCCAGAATCACCGGCTCATTCATATGTTTCTCCTTTTCGGCTCCACTCAACAGGGCCAACTTTTTTTAGGGAGGATACCTCCCTTCCAGTTAACCCCCTGTTTAAGAAGCTGACTGAATAATGAAAGCACCCAAGATACTTGTACTTCCCGGAGAGGTTCACCCCGTTAGAAATTCGAGTCCCGCTATAGCGGGACTCGAAACCGAGCGGGGGAGCGGGGCACTATTTCTAAAGTGGAAAACGTCCCTCATTTCTCACTAAAGATGATTTCCTCTTTCTTGGCCCGAGGCATCGCTTTTATCTGCGCTTCTCGAACAAGAGCTTCGGAATGTGTCAAGCCTTCTCGTTGATATAACAGCTCGACAGGCAGGCGAGTCCGGGTGTAGGATGCCCCCCGACCCTCACTATGTTGCTTGACCCGAGCCCGCACATCTTTTGCTATCCCCGTATAGAGCGACCCATCCCCGCAGCGGAGGATATAGACTGTCCAATCCTTTCGTCCCCTTCTCTTCATCCCTTGGATCATTCTTAGGTATTTAATCTCCACGTTCTTTCTCTCCAGATGAGGCTTCTGAAAAAGTCAATATTACGATTGCCTGCCCCCCTATGGCTGGATATTGTCAATCAGCTTATTAAAATAATCTGGCACTTGGGTTTCAAAAGTCATCTGCTCGCCGCTGGTGGGGTGTTTGAAGGAAATCGATTTGGAATGAAGCGCTAAACGCCTGTACCCATCCTTGGTTTTACCATATTTACGATCGCCTACGATCGGATGACCTTTATCAGCCATATGGACACGTATCTGATTCTTCCTGCCGGTCAAAAGATTAATCTCCAGCAGACTAAACTGCTTGGTCTCTTTAAGCACCTTATAAGCAGTATGCGCCAGTTTGCCTTTTGTGACATCCGTTGTGGAATACACGACATAAGCCTTGTTCTCAGACAGGTATGAGGTAATCATTCCCTCTTTTGGGACTAACTGACCATAAACCACTGCAATATATTTCTTTTCCGTGTCTTTCCACTGAGTTTGCAAACGGTACTTAACTTCTTCGCTTTTTGCGAATATCAGCACGCCGGATGTCCACTGGTCCAGCCTATGAACAATGAAAATTCGGTTTCGCGACTTTAGACAGCCTTTGCGTACATAATCGGTTAGAATGTAGTAAGCCGTCTTGAATTTATTAGTCTCCGTCCCCACCGTCAATAGCCCCGCAGGCTTATCTACCGCCAAGATATCTCTATCTTCGTAGAGTATTTCTAACCCTCTTGGCAGATGTTTGCTGGTCGAATGTTTTTTCTTAAGCATACGGAGGTCTCTTCTATCTTGTGCAGTTTATAGCTTATTGCCAAATTGCTATCGAGTCACAAAGTATGAGGAGTAATAAAGCGGACAGTTCTATTGATTTTGATTCTTTTGTAATATTGCAAGACCCCAAGTACTGACCCCAAGTACTCCGTTCGCCCTGAGGCTCTCGAAGGGTGAACGGTTCGCTCAGCCTCCGGCTCAGAGAGCCTCTGGCTCGGAGAGGACAGGCTTGTCGAAGCATGAAATCGATTTGGGCAACAGCCCGTAAAGACGTGGCCCCATCCCACGGTTAACTTACGCCGCATTTTAACGTGATCTTGTCGGGATTGGACTCCCAGGGCCAAAGAGCCGCGTATATCACCTTATTACCATCTTGCCTGTAGAAAAATGTTTGCTCCTTTCTCAAACCACCCAAAATATCAACCATTTTCTGTATATCTTCGGGCAGGTTTGCTTCTTTCCCGGATTCCTTGGCTGCCGGGCCTAAATCTTTTTTCAATAAAGAAAGAAGCGATTCAAGGTCCTTCTGGTTAATGACCGCCTCCAGATATTCGGCCCCCTGTGAGTTCGGTCTAACTTCCATGTTCAACGTTTCCTTTATCTCTTCAATCAGGTTCATCGCTTTCGTCCTTTTAGGAATGCCTCACTCTCCCTTCCCCGCGCTTCAGTGAGGCATTACTCCTTTCAAGAAATTGGGATTCGTTCCTAAGGGTTGACACTGTTCAGGTTATACATAGATTCATCTGATTGTCAACCGGATCGATTAAGAAGTCTGAATAAAACCAGAAAGCCCCAAGGTTTCTTCCCTTCCAACAGGGTTCAATCGAGATGCTAACGGTCTTTTAACGCATCTGCAAAGGGGTTATTGAAAAGCTGTTTCTGAGCCATTCCCTTACGAACGGGTTCTCTTCTTTCCCCCTTTTTTTCTCTTGTCACACCCGCACTTGCTTCGTGCGTTTGAACGGTCTGCGAAGGACCGCTTCGCATCGAAAGGGAAATCCGCTTTCGCTCAATCTCCACATTGAGCACCGTCACCATCACCCTCTGATGGACCTTCACCACCTCGCTTGGATTCTTAACAAAGCGGTTAGAAAGCTCGCTCACATGAATCAGGCCGTCTTGATGAACGCCGATATCGACAAACGCGCCGAAAGCCGTGATGTTTGTGACAATCCCCGGAAGCCTCATCCCCGGTTTAAGGTCCTCCATCTTGTCAACCCCTTCGGTAAAGGCAAAGGTCTCAAAGGACTCTCTGGGATCGCGTCCGGGCTTGGCAAGCTCATTCAAAATATCATTGAGTGTCGGCAGGCCCACTGACTCGGTTAGATAATTCTTTGAGTCAATCTTTTTCCGAAGATCCTCATCCTTGATCAGGTCGCTTACCGAGCAACTCAGATCCCGTGCCATGGCCTCAACAATGAAATAGCTCTCGGGGTGGACAGCGCTTCCGTCCAATGGGTTTTTTGCACCCCTTATCCTGAGAAACCCGGCGGCCTGTTCGAATGCCTTTGGACCCAGGCGGGGAACCTTTTTCAATTCTTCCCTTGAGCCGAAGGGCCCATGTTCATTACGATATTTAATCATCGCTTTGGCAAGTTGTGGCCCCAATCCAGAAACATAAGTGAGGAGTTCTTTGCTCGCCGTATTGACCTCCACTCCAACGGCGTTCACGCAGCTCATCACCACATCATCAAGGCCCCTCTTCAGCGCAGGCTGGTCGACATCGTGCTGATATTGGCCGACTCCGATTGACTTCGGATCGATCTTGACGAGCTCTGCAAGAGGATCCATTAGTCGCCTTCCGATAGAGACCGATCCCCTCACGGTGACATCGTGGTCCGGAAACTCCTCCCGCGCCACATCGGATGCAGAATAGACGGATGCCCCGCTCTCATTAACCATCATGACGGAAATGTGCATGGGAAGGCCGAGCCTTTTCACAAAGGTCTCCGTTTCCCTTCCCGCGGTTCCATTCCCAACGGCAATGGCTTCAACCTCAAACCGGTCGCATCGCTCCATGACCGTTTTCGCTGCCTCATCAGCCTCTTTTTCAGATTGGTGCGGGAAGATCGTATCCGTATGAAGGAGTTTTCCCTGCCGATCAAGACAGACGACTTTACATCCTGTTCGGAAGCCGGGGTCAATGGCAAGCACGTTTTTCTGGCCCAGCGGTGGCGCCAGTATGAGTTGACGGAGGTTTTCTGCAAAAACACGGATGGCCTCTTCATCGGCCCGCTTCTTTGTATGGACCCGGATCTCTGTCTCCATCGAAGGGAGAAGAAGGCGTTGATAACCATCCTCAAGGGCTTGCCGCACCTGATCGGAGGCCGGGCCACTGCCTTTGATAAAAATAGATTCCAATATCGCAATCGCTTCTTGCTCGGGCGGAAGAACGCGAAGCGTCAGGACTTCCTCCTTCTCTCCGCGTCTCATGGCAAGAATACGATGGGAGGGCGCTGTATGAACGGGTTCTTCCCATTCAAAGTAGTCCCTGTACTTGATCCCTTCCTTCTCTTTCCCTGCGATGACCTTTGATCTGAACCGGGCCTTCCGGAGGAGAAAATCCCTCATGTTGCCCCGCGCGGTTGCATCTTCACTGATCCATTCCGCAATGATGTCCCTTGCCCCTGAAAGCGCTTCTTCCACAGAGTCGACTCCTTTTTCCCCATCAACGAAAGCCAGGGCTTCGCCGAAAGGATCCTGGTTCACAGGGTCAATGCCGTCCTGCGCAAAAAGACGCTGTGCCAATGGCTCAAGCCCCTTTTCCCTTGCGATGGTGGCGCGCGTTCTGCGCTTGGGCCGGAAGGGGAGGTAAATGTCTTCCAGGACAGTCATCGTCTCCGCTCCATCGATCTTTGCTTTAAGCTCCTCGGTCAATAACCCTCTCTCTTCGAGAGATCGGAAAATGGCCTCCCTGCGGCTGTCCAGATCAGACAGCTTTTCAAGCCGGTCCCGGATGGCGGTGATGGCCACTTCATCCAGTGACTGCGTTGCCTCCTTTCGATAACGGGCGATAAAAGGAATGGTGGCTCCCTCTTCAAGAAGTCGGGCAACCGCGCTCACCTGCTCCGGCCCGATAGAAAGCTCGACGGCAATCCGTCCGACATGCATCTCGTTCATGACTTCCTCATGAGATCAAAGTAGTTTTCCTAAGGTAAAACATTCAAGGAGAGATTTAAAGGTTTAAGCAGTAAAAAACGAAATGGGGTTGGAAAGGAAAACCTGAATGGCAATCCGAATCGGCCGGTCTTCCATCCCACAAATCCTTTGCCTGTCTCTATTTCCCGGTTTATGGATTTATGGTGTATTGACCTTTTAAAGAATAGACATGGTTTTCCCAGATGCGCCTGAACCTCTCTTCGTCTGGGACAGGACTCTTCATCATCCTTCTGCACAGGTCCTTCTGCCTCGGCGTGCTGCTCGGTTTACAAAATACCTGAAGTCCATATTTGGAAAAATCTCTCACCATAAAGTCGAATATTGCATCGATGAGATCATCTTCGACATCGAAAAAATCCCTGCTTTCAAGGATTAATTGCCCGTAGGCCACCAGGGTAAAGATCTCGCCCAGGGTCAGGAGATAGTCAATGTCCTTGCTCTGGTTTTGATCCGGCGTTGCCTGGATAAGAAATTCAGTGAAGGTGGCAATTTGGTCCTTGAAAACCTCCACGTTGGGCAAATTCACACCCTGGTAGGCGATCTTGTAGTCGTGAAACTGGACCTTTGCCAATCCTTTCGTCGGTCCCTGATGAAAAAGGCCATCGTCATTGGACGCATCGTCTCGCCGGGGGACTTTTGCAAATCCTTTGGGATGAAAGAAATAATTCTGCATAAACTTGACCACCAGCGCCATATTGACATGAACCGTCCCTTCCAGCTTGGGTAGCATCCGGATTTCATGCGTTGCGATTTCAAAAAAGGGCTCCTTTTCAAAACCCTTGGCCGCAATCACCTCCCACAACAGGTTGATCACCTCTTCCCCCTGTGTGGTCACCTTCATCTTCACCATGGGGTTATACAGGAGATATCTCCGGTCCTCCTGTGAGGCCATGCGCATATAATCGCTCGCCCTTTCGGAAAAGAGTTTCATGGCAACAAGGCGGCAGTACGCATCCGTAAAAAGCCTCTTCACATGTGGGAAATCGGTCACCCATTGACCATAGACATATCGGCTGGCCGCATGGTCAATGGCCTCATAGAAAGCATGGGTGCACAATCCGATCGAACCCCATCCTAAGTTGAACTTGCAGATGTTGATGGTATTGAGCATATCATCCCACGCCCTCTGACCTTTGCTCAGGATATCCAACTCCGTGATCGGATAGTCGTGGAGCGCATATTCGGCGACATAATTTGATTCGTTCACGACATTTTGAACACACTCGAATTTCTCGTGCTTGGAGTCGACCACAAACCAGACATAATCACCGGTATCCGACATCTTCGCAAAGGTTGAAACCATGGCGGCTTCATTTCCATTTCCGATATAATATTTGTCACCCTTTGCCACATAGGTACCGTCTCCCTTGGGGGTTAGCATCATATCCGTCGAATAGATATCCGCACCATGCTCCTTTTCTGAAAGTCCGAACCCAAAGACCCTGCCCTCTTCCAATTGTTTAGCCGCCCGATGCTTCACGGTCTCGTTCTCCCCCAAAAAGATCGGCCCCAGACCCAGCATGGTGACCTGCAAGGTGTACCAGTACGTCAGCCCGTAGAAAGAGGTGATCTCTGCAAACTCGCAATTGCGATAGGTATCCCAGCGCGAATCCTCGGCTCCATAGCCCTTGGGAGTCATCAGGGTGGCAAAAATCTTTTCCTTTTTTAAGAATTCGACAAAATCATAATTCCAGACCTTTTCATGGTAGTCCTTTTTGATCTTCTTCAAACCCTTGTTTTCCAGAAACGCGATCGTTTTCAGCATGATCTCGCGAGATCTTTCATCAGGATACGGCCGTTTGTGCTTTTTAGGATTGAATAAAATCATGCGCCCTCCTTCTCATAGAGTTTCGTAAAACAGGATCATTCATCTCACCTGAAAGGCTTGGACGGAATCAACTTCATGGGGTCTGATAATGAAGATCTACCATAATATGCCCTATTCGCGGGAGATTTCCTCTGTCGAACGGAGCAGGCAGTGGGTATTCATCTTGACCTTTCACCCCGGATTCGAAGGTAAACGGAAAGACCGCTTCGTCGCTCTCATTTTTGGCTTTGTCAAAAATCGAAACCTTCACCATGATCCGGGTCCACTCCGGCAAAAACGAAGCTTTTAAACTAAAGGTATTCCATTGAAGGAATCCGATCAAATGATTCCGATATTGGGGCTTCAGGATGATCCAATCCGTTGGGTAAGAACCGTAGCCCAACTGGTTGACGACGATAGCGATCTTATCCATATCTCCATCCGGGTCTTCCGCCTCGATATAAATCTTCCAGATAGACCCATAGGGGCCCTTCTCCACGGCAAAAGCATGAGTAATGATGGGCGCTTTTGTTTCAGTCCCATTAGGATTTTTTGTTTTCTTCATCTCATTCATCGTCTCTCTTGGTTCCTTTGGCATACCAGTCCGGATCTCTGGCTAAATTCGCACGCGCCTCCTGGGTCATCATCTCAAAAGCGGGGTGAGTGCTTTCCCAGGCTCGATTTCTGTAAAAACCGTCACGCATCTTTTCAACCTCTATTTTGACCTCTTCAAAATATCTGCCGTAAAGATGCAGCGAATCGCTGATATCCACATACCGCCCCACGCTGACCGGCTTGCCTATTCTTTTCGATATCCGTTCGGCAATCACCCGCTGCAGATCCGTCAGCGCATAAACGTTCATAAACCATGCCTTGTACAAATCTCTGCTGCGCCAATGTGTGTTCATGTTCAGCGCCAATTTACCCGCTTCATCGGCCACCAGCCTGCACCATATCCGTTGCAGACAGGGAGGGTCTTCCGTATAAATATCTGCCGTCGGCATCCATGTGATGGCTTGCGCCCGCCGGGTGTACTCCACCTTTGACAGCGAATCGATGATGTATTCAACCTGATCCACTGGCGCAAAGGGCTTCTTGGCGCCTTCTGGATCCCGCAGTCCGTAAACCGGACAATAGGCAAAAAGCCTCTCATGATAGGTATAGGTCCACTTTCCTGCCGCCGGGTCGATCCAGTGGTCATGGATCCCATCCACCACCTCCTGTCGATAGACCTCCAGCTCAACAGGGCCCCCTGGATAATTCTTGTGAATCCGAGGTTCGGCAAAGGGGTGATAAACGGTAACGATGACGGTGGCATCTTTGCTTGGCGCATCCTCCGCCTTGTCATACTGCGTTTTGATATCCAATCCATCATCCCAGACGGCTAAGACAGCCTTCTCCCATGCCTCCGGCAGACACTCTGCATTGATGGACAATGTGGGAATATTTCCTGATGCTTTCATCTCAAACTCCTCATATCAAAATTTGCCGCAGAGGGTCACATCTTCAGATGTCATTCTACGGTTGCATAAAAATTACACGAAAAGGGAGGTGGGTGTGCTGGAAATCCTTTACAGCGGCACCTTTAAATGGTTGGCTACTCAGGTTTCAAGCATACCTCAAAGGTCACCGCAGGTGACATCGAATGTTCCCCATAAAGCATAGAAACGATCCGCAATTGTAAAGGGTTGGAAGCATGCCCACCTCCCTTTTCTTTGCAACGTTAGGGGTCATTATTTTCCCCTGCCTTTCATTTTACCTCATTATTGAAATGGGTTCCATCAGGTGGAGAAAGAAGAGGATGACCTCTTTGGGAGGGCCGCCAAAGATGGCCCGAATGGCATCGGCATAAACTCCCACCTGGGGCCTGTAATGTTCAATTCTTGGATTCAAATCCTTTTTATCCACCAGGTCGGTCTTAAAATCGAGAACGACCAGTCCGTCTTCTTCCTTAAAAACCACATCCATCACACCCTCGATAAGGATTCCGTCCTTCTGATAGGTGAAGGGGACCTCTTTTTGGTAGTCACTTGATTGAATGACACGCTGGAGGATCGGAAAATGGATCGCCTGCCGGACCAACTCCCCTGCCCTTTTGATCATGGGTTCTGTTGCCCCAAACCCTTTCCCTTCAATGACCGCCATCTCTTCCAGAAGATCGGCCTTACTCCAATTCACCTTCTCAAAAAGACGGTGAACGAGTTTCCCAAAGATGGCTCCTTCGCCGCCGGTCACCGGAGAAATCACCCATTCATCATCCTTCTCAACCTCCTCAACCTTTTCCATGGCAGTGGCAATGAGACGCCCCGTCCCAGCCCGCCTCTTTAATTCCTCCTGAGTCTTTTTCCAATGCTCGAATCGAGAGAGGGATAATCTAATATCTTCTCCCCGTTTCCTTTCAAGGTTTAATGGACCCCTGAACGCATTATCCTCTCCGGGCTTGAGTTCAAGCGTGTTGGTATCGTAGAACATCATCTCTTGATCCCATTTTCCAAACGGAACGTTATCCGGCTCGCTTAAATACGGCTGTAGGTATTTTAAGAAACTGCCTCCCGGAATATCCTTTTTCCCGTCCTTCTTTTCCTTCACCCAGAAGACAGGCAGAACTAAAAAGTCTCTCGCCCGCGTCATCCCCACATAGAGAAGCCGCCTCTCTTCAGCTTCCCCCCGCTTCTCCTCCCACTGGCTTAACGCTTCATAATTGCGCGTCCAGAAACGATCATCTTGACTGCCTATTTTTGCGGCGATCCGCCCTCCACTGCGGTCGATGATAAAATCCTCACCTTTGTTGCCCTTATGGGCAAGGTCCGTCAGGATAACCATTGGGAATTCTAATCCCTTGGCTTTGTGGATCGTCAGGAGCCTGACAAAATTGTCCCCCCGTTCAAGTGTGGGAGGTTCTTCCTCTTCAGCCTCTTCCTCCTGCCGTTCAGAAAGCCATCGCACAAAACCTCTGAAACTCAACATTCCCCTTTCATCCAGCGCGCGCGCCACATCGCCGATCTTGAGAAGATTCGCAACCCTCTGCTCGCCTTGAGGCTTCAAAAGAAAGAGGACTAAGCCGCGCGTTGCCTCATAGAGCCTCTTTAAAAGGGCTGAGACGCTTGCCTGATTTCGCATCTCGTGGAGCTCTCGAAGAAGACGAAAAGGCTGTTCCAAATCGGTTCTTTGAGCCTCCTGCAAGCAATTTAAACTTCCTCCATTGGCATGAAAAAGGAAGAGTTCCTCATCCGAGGTTCCAAAGAAAGGCGAGCGGAGCGCTGCGATCAAAGAGACCTTGTCATTCGGGTTGTCAACTGCCTGAAGAACAGCCAGGAGCTGCTGAATCTCCTGACGCTTATAAAAATGTCTCCCGCCGATCACCCGGTAGTCCACCTCGTAAGATCTTAAGGCCTCCTCTAAAGGATTGAGGGGTGTATAGGTCCGCATCAGGATGGCAATGTCCTTGAACAGGATGGGTCGGAAGGATTGATCCGCCTCATCCCACACCTGCCACTTCTCTTCGCTCACAAGCTTCTGTATAAAGGAGGCGACGCATCGGGACTCCCACCGGCGGCATTCTTCCATGCTGGTCATCACGATCTCTTTTTTCCCGGGCGGGTATAAGAGCATGGTGCCTTGCTCCGGGGGGACGGTCTCTTTCGCTCGGCCAAAATGGAGAGGCACATATCCTGGCTGATAGTGGCCATCCTCCGGGGGCTTGATGAGATCTTCAAAGATTCTATTGACGACTTTGACGAGAGAGGGCGCGCATCGAAAATTCTGAGAGATGGTGAGAAGGTGGTCTTGACCCATCCGGGTCTTGGCGTCCTCGTACATCTCAATGTCCGCCCGGCGGAACCGGTAAATGGACTGCTTTGGATCGCCCACGATAAAGACCCGTTTGGAGGCAACCCGGACCTCTTTCCATTCGGATGCCTCTGTTTTTTCATCCTCCGAAAGGAAGAAGACAATCTCGGCCTGGAGGGGGTCCGTATCCTGAAACTCGTCCACTAATAAAAACCTGTACTGGCTGCGGAAATACCTTCGAACCTCAGGATGTTCCTTGAGCATACGGCTGGTGAACATAAGTAGGTCATGGAAGTCAAGAAGGTTCCGTTCCTGCTTGGCCTGTTTATAAACGTCGATATATCCGGTCAAACGGTTTGCAAGTCCTGTCATGACCGAATCGGCGATGGCTTCCCAGGTTTCATTGAGATTTTCGGAGATGGAGCTAAAATGCTCTCTCGCCCTATCAAGTTGATGATCAGGCTTCCAGTTCTTCTTGGCTCCTTTGTTCGGGGACCCCATTGAGATTTCTTTAAAAATGAACCGCTCCCTTTCTTCTCGATCCGAAATCGACTCAAGCTTTTTCAGCTTTACGTTTAGCTCTTCGATGATCAGGATGGCCTTATCCTCTGCATCCCTGCAATAGGGCTTTAATTGGTTCAAGGACTCTACGTCCTCCTTAAATGCCCTGACGAATCGCCCGATGATTTTCTCCAGATCCTCAGGGGATTGAGAAGAAGGGAGGTACTCCAACACATCCCGGTTTTCGAGTATGGAGCCGCTCATGTTGCGTATCTGATCCGGTTTTATTCCGATGAGCACGGCCCGACGCAATGCCGGGTCATCCGCATCCATCTCTTTTTCAAACCAATCCTCCCAGACCTCCGTCTGTAAAAGCCTGGCCATCAGGCCGTCGGCCACTTCAAAATTTGGATCGAGCCCTGCCTCCACAGGGCGCTCCCGCAGCAAAGAACCGCAGAAGGAGTGAATGGTTGTGACCTGCATCCGTTCCAGGTCAGAAATGGCTTCTGAAATTCGCTGATATTCTTCGGAAGCCAACTCACCTGCAAGGCCTTTTTCCAGTTCCTGACGCAACTTCACCTTTAACTCGGCAGCGGCCTTCTCCGTAAAGGTGATGGCAACCACCTCTTCCAGTCCTGCCTCCCCTTCCCTGATGAGTTTGATGATCCGACTAACCAAGACCGTCGTCTTCCCCGTTCCAGCGGCCGCCTCAACGATGTAACTCTGGGAGAGGTCTCCGGCAGCCAAGTCGCGCTGTTGCTGGTCCATGAGCTTCGTTTCGGATTTCATTCCTCACCTTTTTGGGACCCTTTTCGGGTCACCTCCAAATATCTCTTCACCTTCGGGTCATTGGACTTGCGATTAAAGAGAAGTTGAGCCCAGGAGCCACAGATTGTCCTGAAATCGCAATATCTATATTTACAATCCTGGTTGTCCGGGACTGGGATAAAAATCCCTTCTTCGATTCCATTGGCGAGGGTCTTGAGAATCTCCTGTAGTTCGCCTTCCTTCTCATCCAGTTGAGCCCCTTTAAAAGGAATGGGTTTGCCATCTTTGAGAAAATAATATTCGGCAGATTCAATCTCAATTCCCTTGTGGAGGGGAGCGAGCAACTGTCTGGCCGCATGGAGATAGAGGGGAAGCTGTAAAGTCCTTCCACCCTGGAATTCGTTTGCTTTGGCCGATACCTTGCCGGTTTTATAATCCCTCACTCGCCCTTTTTTTCCGTCCTTTGTCAGATCAATACGGTCAATCCTTCCCTTCAAATTCACCGTTTTTTCCCCTATGTTGAGGAGAACCGGCTCTTCGGTTGAGATTTCACTTTCCTTAAAATCGAACGGCTTCATCCCATACCGAATCTCAAAATAGGTCGGGACAAACTCCGTTTCATCAAGCTCCTCGTTAAAGAAGTCCCTCAGGGAGTCCAGCATACTCTTTTTTTCAACCTCCCACATCATGGGAAAACCTGTGATTCCCGTCTGCTCAAATTCGATAAATTTCTTGCGGGCTGCCTCTAACAGTCTCTGCACGTCTTCTTGCCTTAATTGAAACGAAGAACCTCTCTCCTTTTTAAGATCCGTAAAAAACTCATAGAGGATGTCATGAATGAGTTTTCCCTTGTCCAGAGGGCTGATGGTTGCCTCCTTTTCAGGTTCGGTCATGGCTTCGACCCCCATGATCACGTTTAAGAGGTACTGGTAGGGACAGGCGGCATAGGCTTCGAGCCGTGTCGGCGAGATGCTCTTTTTAAATATCGAATAGCGCTCACGTAAAATCTGGAGGGCTTCCTCCGAAGCAAAAATGCCTTCATAGCCCGTAAAATTCCTCTTTCCCCAGCGGGAGGACTCGAGTTGAAGGCCCCTTCCAAAAAATGGGGAGACTTCCCGCAAATAAAGCATGGCTTCAGGTTTCTTTTCCGCCAACTTCTCCTGGCCGATAGAGAGGTCATATTCCACTTCGTCAAGCGCCTCTTCCGGGGTTTTCACGGCAATCTCGGACAGGGGAATCCGCACAAACCCCGGAAACTTCTCAATCTGATTGAAGTCAACACTCCTTCCGGTGAGCGCCTTGATCGAGGCAAGGAGAAAAGATGACGGCAGCCGTTCCTTCCCTGTGCCGATTTCAATCCGGGGATAACTCAGGATCAACCTCTTTGTTGCGGCGCCGACGGTCAGGCGAAAGAGGAGCCGTTCTTCATCGAGCCTTGCCCCGGCTTTCAATGGCAGGGGCTCGCCCTTCTTCCCGCTCAGAGATCGGTTGAGGACCTTTCTTTCTTGATCCAGCAGGATTGCATCCTGACGGATGAGGGGCGGAAACGATTTTTCGACCATGCCGGGAATGATGACCATTTTAAAGGGAACGCCGCGGACCGCCATCAGATTGACAATGCTTGGCCCGTTTCGCTGAAACCTTCCATGCGGGATCACCTCTTCCTGCAGCGCCTCATCCGTCAGACGCGCAAAATCTCCCGGGGATGGCGAAATCCCGGAAACATCCAGCTCAGAAAGTCTCCTCACCGCCTGCTTAACAAGAAGGCCCTCTTCGTCCTGCTCCACAAGTTCATCAAAACCAGTGAGCAGGGCTGCCACTTTCTCGCTCCATGTGTTCGCCCCTGTCAATCGGCGTATCGAGGAAAAGAGCATCCGGGTGAATTGAATCAACTGGTCAAGGGCAATGACATCTTCTTTGTGGAAGCGTCTCTTTCCTTCCTCCTCCTCTTCCGTTTCCATCATTTTCGACCAGCTCTCCCGGAGTCTCCGGAGCCTCTCCTCCCATTCCTTCTCTCCTTCCACAATGGACGCCTGAATGGAGATCGCATCCCATCGGGGCAGGTTGAGGCTAAAACCCTCCTCAGAAGAAAATCGGTCCGTCCGCAATTTTGCAAAGGTGGTAAACTCCATCACGGACTGTCTTGAAAAATTTCGGTTCATGATTTTTAAGAGCAACAACAGAGTCCGGCCTGCCCTTGTCTCATTGAAAGGCATTCCTTCCCGAAGATAAGGTTCAATCCCAAGGGAGTTAAAAGCCTCTCTAAGGAGCCGCGAATATTCTTCCGGAGCCCTCAGTAAAATCCCTATCTCATGAAAGGGGATCCCCTCTCTCTCCGACGTTTGAAGAGCCATCCTGATCACTTCCCGGACTTCTCTGGGCTCTCCCGGGGCCGAGATGATTCGAATCTCCTCCGGTTCATTTTCAGGAGGTTTCTTGCCATTGAAGAGGTTAAGGCATAGGTGTTCAAGAGACAGCGACCGGACAGAGGGCGCTGATGGGCCTGGATCAATCTCCTTAAATCCTATATCCCTAAGCCAATCCAGGGCCGGTTTTACAAATTTGAAAGCAGGGTTGGGTTCATAGGGAAGAAAGGCCGTGGCCTCTTTCTTATCAAAACAGGCCTGAAGCATTCGTTTCTGTGCCGCATTAAAGTCATAAAAACCATAAATCAGCATCCCGGGCGTCTGCTGCAAATAGACCGAGTCCCCCGCCCATTGAGCCGCAGAGACCATCAGGTCCGACTCGTCGTAGCACTTGATCTCCTCGAGCCGTTCCTGATACCCCTTCCAGAGTTTGAGTAAATCCCTCAATTTGGAAAGATGAACTTGCCTAGATAGTTTGGCGTCACGAAGGAACCGCTCGACATCCTCAGGCAGGAGGCAACTATCCTTGAGGTCTTTGATGGTGGAAAGAATGGCCTGATGAAATCCCGGACGGTCCGCAATGTCATGAAAATAAAACCCCTTTGTTTTCCCGGCCAGGGACTTTGCAATGTCCCCGATGATGAGCTCATCGGCGCGGCGAGGAAGCTCTCTCTTCCCCTGGGCAAAAAGATGAGGAGAGCTTATCTCTCTTGCAAACTCTTCCAATGTCCAGAATCGAAGATTAAAATGGGGAGCGCCATTTTCTGCAAGGAGGCGGCGAAGGTGAAGTCCCAGGAGTTTCGAAGAGACAAGGATCAGAAGGGGCTTAAAGGACTCACGCTCCCTGATGGCCTTAACCTTGTTGACAAAGGACGACTCCAGAACAGGATAATCACCGACCACCAAAAATCGCCCCTTGCTCTTAACATTGCCCATGACCTACCTATCTACTTTCTTCGAGGCTGTTCGTAAGGGGCCGTTCGCCCTGAGTCGTGAGCTTGTCGAACGGTCGAAGGATGAACGGCTAACTGATTGATTTTTAACATTCCGTATTCCGTTCGTGGTGAGCCCTTCCTTCGACTTTGCTCAGGACATTCGGAAAAACCGTTCGTCCTGAGGTTCTCGAAGGATGAACGGTTCGCTCAGCCTCCGGCTCAGAGAGCCTCTGGCTCGGAGAGGAAAGGCTTCTCTAACCATGAACGGAATTACGACACAACCTCTTCATCTGGAAACTCCTGTTCTCCTCCAGGAATAAATTGTCCTCTATTTTATTCATTGTGCCGAAAGGATTCAATACTTTCTTTTCCTCATTATTTTCCCATCACCACACTCCACCATCCACCTTCTACACTCTAAACCATGACCTCCCCCAAGAAGTGTCCTATGTTGATCTATTTGGAATTGAATGGGAATTTAGTGGTATTTTAGCAGATTTTAAAGATAATTAGGGCTTCGGTTTTGAATTACTGTTGCTTGGCACCGAGGCTTTTTCGGAATGACCATTGAGAAAAAAAAGCGTTTTCTTCATTATAATTGGCATGTGTTTATAAGATGTTGACTGAAAACGACGGAAGGGGAAGAAGATATTCCTCTTACGGTAGGAATACTTTTTCTCTTGACAGGTGCCTTTTAATGTTCGATCCCGCCCCCCCCTGTAAACTTTCTACTTGACTTTGGTTTAAAATTATGGTTATTTAAGTACCATGGGTAATGAAAAAGCATCGAAAATAAACCAGCTCATAAGTAAATGGCCACGGGGAACCATTGCAACGGCTTCATACCTGAAGCGGCAAGGGTTCACTTACGACCTGCTGACGAAATACCGCCGTAGCGGCTGGATTAGATCTTTCGGGCAAGGGGCTTATATTCTCCCTGAAGATCGGGTCGAGTGGCCAGGAGCCTTGTACGCAGTTCAATCCCAGCTTGAGCTTGACGTTCACGCAGGGGGGAAGACCGCCCTCGAACTCAAGGGTTACGGTCACTACGTTCCTGAGGAGACAAAAACTCTCTTTCTTTACGCTCAGCCCAAGGTGATCCTGCCCGCCTGGTTTTCAGGAGAACGATTGGGTCTTAGCCTTGTAGTGACCCGGACGAGTCTTTTCCCCGGTAACAGCCGTGAAGGATTTTCCGAATGGAAGGAGAGGGAGTTCTTCATTCGGATATCCTCACCAGAGCGGGCAGCCCTGGAGATGGTCTTCCTCGTCCCGGAGAAGGTAAGCTTCGAGGAGGCGCTTCTCATCATGGAGAGTCTTGTTACGCTCAGGCCTGAGGTCGTTCAAAAGCTTCTCGAAATCTGCCGGTTTGTCAAAGTCAAAAGGCTTTTCATGTACATGGCCGAAAAGCATAAGCATCCCTGGGTGGAAAAGCTTGATCTATCACGTATAGATTTCGGCAAAGGGAAGCGGAGGATCGTATCCGGGGGAGAACTCAATCCCAAGTACCAAATCACGGTCCCCAGAGAACAGAGAGAAGGAACCGTTTGAAAAGAGACACGGTCTTTTTCAGGCAGGCAGAATTGCTCCTTCGAGTTTTGCCAGTTGTAAACGAGGAGGAAATCTTTGCCTTGAAGGGAGGGACCGCAATCAACTTCTTCTTAAGGGACCTTCCGCGTCTTTCCGTCGATATTGATCTGACCTACCTTCCGGTCAATGACCGCACGACTGCTTTAACTGAGATCAACAAAGCTCTTCTTCGAATCTCGGAAAGAGTTGAGAAAACAATTCCCGGTGTTCGGTTATTTCCCAAAAGGGACCACGAGTTCAATCTTGTAGCCGGTTTACTCATCCGCCGCGGTGACGCAACAATCAAAGTTGAACCCAACTCTGTTCTAAGAGGAACGGTATTTCCAACAGAAACGAGAGCCCTCTGTCAGAAGGCACAGGATCTCTTTGAGCTTTCAATCGAAGCCCGCACACTTTCTTTCGAAAATCTTTACGGAGGAAAGGCCTGTGCAGCTCTGGACCGGCAGCATCCGAGGGACCTATTCGACATCAATTTGCTGTTCAAGAATGAGGGACTCACGGAGAAAGTGCGCAAGGCCTTTATTGTCTATCTTGCCAGTCATTCCCGACCGATGGTTGAAATCCTCAATCCGCAATGGGGTGACCTGCGCCCGGTTTTTGAAAGAGAATTTCAAGACATGGTGGTCGAACCGGTCACAGCCGAGGAATTAAGGATTGCAGGCGGACAATTGGTGTCAAGACTTCACGAAGAAATGACCCAGGAGGAAAGAGAGTTTCTCATTTCCATTAAAGAGGGAAAACCCCAGTGGGATTTGTTGGGGGTGCCAGGAATCGAAAATCTCCCTGCTGTTAAATGGAAGCTTCAAAACATACGCCGAATGGCTCCAATGAAACACCGGAAGGCGCTACAAAAACTCCGAGACTACCTCGGCGTTTAAGCGTCTGTTCAATGCCTCCAGTTCTACCCCATGACAAATGGCGGGACATTCGCAAGTTGTTTTGGAACCTACACCCTTGATCGTTAAATCTCCGTAGTAAGTTCAGGGCGATGAGCGCGGAGCCATTGCTCGACATCATCGCGAAGTTGTTTCGCTAACGCTATCATCTCTTCGGCTTCCTGTTCGGTGACGAGTCCGGCTCTTTCGTAGTCGCTGATATTGCGTTTCTTACGGAATTTGTCCAATTGCTTAATGATGGCGGGTTCGGTATTGATGGTAAAAGCCAGGGACTGGATAAGAAGGTAATGTTGCCCTTCTTTTCGGGCGCGATAGCCAACCGCCGCCAGCGCAGCCTTAGCGGTCTGAACCACTGCATTATGGCGATGCTTAATCGCCAATCCGGGCCGAGTTCGACTATTTTTATTTTTTACAGATCGCGGTCACAGATATGCAACAGGCTGGCAATTTCACGCGCCGAAGTCCGGTGTTTCTCAATCTTTTATCATTTAGCCAATCTTCTAAGCTCTTCTTCATCGCCTATCAGAAATATTTTTTCGTCCTCAAGCGCCGTTTTTACAAAGTGATGGTCTTCTTTCACTTTCTTCTTGAATTCGGCGACAGGATAAACAACAGCATTTACCTCGCGCCCCAATTTTTCTTCCGCAGGAGATAGAAGCGAAACCACATCTCCAAAGGAGATTCTCCCCACCACGATCAGGTCAATGTCACTTCTTCGGTCATCAGCGCTCCTTGCAACGGAGCCGAAGATGAAAGCTAACTGCACAATGTCTGCCTTGGGCGCCAGACATTGCCGGAGGACATCAGCCACGCCGAAGGTTTTTCTTACAATGCTTTTAAGCTCGTTGAAAATAGGGCACTTCTCGTTCGCGCGGTAGTAGACCTGTCTCCCCTGCACTTCACGGATGATGATGCCGGTATCCGTCAGGTTTTTCAGTTCACGCTGTACCGTTCCCCGGCCGGTTTTAATGGCGTCCAGGATTTGTTTGGTGTAAAAAGAGGTATCCGCCCGGCTGTAGAGAAGCGCAAGCACCGCCTGCCGTGTTTTTCCGAATAGTCCGCTACATAACAAGTTCTCATTCATATTCTTACCCATTTAGGGTATTATCTTACCCATATTGGGTAACAAAATCAAGCCCTAAACAAAACCGGCTTTCTTGAAAAGAACATGTGGGGTGGATCAAGCGACCCGCTGCGCCAGCGGGAGCGCGGCGAGAGCGGATCCACCAATAGCAGACCCACCCTATCTATTACAGATCCATCGAAACGTTTCTGGGTTCCTCTGCTCCCCATCCTAAAGCATACTGTGTGCTCGACAGCGCACCTTGCCGGCCAGTCAGAAGGTTTGGAGTTCTTGACTTCAAAATGAAGTCAGCTACTACGTAACGACTCAACTATTTAACCAACAACTCATCCATTTGTTTTGTATTAATTCCGCAATCCAGAATTCTTTTGTCTCCCTATCTCCCCATCCCCTCATCTCCCCATCTCTTCGTCTTAATAGAATACGCCAACTTTTTTAGGGATGATA
>JAGXTA010000122.1 GCA_018333535.1 Deltaproteobacteria bacterium
AAAAATACCTGTTGAATACCGCCCAGCTCTGCTGGGCGGATGAAAACAGGTTCGCGAAGCGATAAAACATGGTATAAGTTGGATATGAGCCTGATAAAACGAACAAGTCTTGCAGTTTTGGGGAGGAGATTTTTGGGGTGATGGGTATTTTGTTCGGTCTGTTGGGGACAAGGTAACCTCAGATGTCATAGGTTGAAACATAAAGTATCAGCACCACGAGCAGTTGAGTTTTGATTTTAATGCCCCGCAGCTCTGCTGCGGGGTTCTTTACTTGCCATCTTTTCCTCCTTTGAGCTGAGCAAGAGCTTTCTTCATTCCTGCGATGATGGCGGAGACAACCTGGCGCTGGATTTCAGGGGAATTGAAACCAATTCTTTCCCTCTGGTTTTCCGGTTTTTGGAGTTCAAACATGATATCCATTTCAATGAGGTAGGCGAGATCCTTAAGAGAATCTATCCCTTTTAGCTCCTCCGTCAGTTGGTTCATGGTTGCGGTTTTCTCAAGAGATGAAAGTTGGGCTGTGAGGAGCTGTTGTTTTGGAGGGTTGTCTCTCAGTTGGCCCCTGACGGTGGTGGTGACCAGGGCGGTCACCCTTTCGAAAAATCCCGCCAGAGGCTCCGGACCGATCTCCGGCGAATGTTCACAGGCGGTGAGGATTAAAAGGATGGATAAAAGAAAAACGATCCTAAAGATAGAGGAAAGGCGTTTTCTTGAAATCATGTCTGCTTCCTACCTCCCAATTAATGATGGATGAATATCGATTCAAATTTACTAAACGGAGAGAGGGAAGTCAATGGAAGTCACGGAATACGACATAAGAAGTCAACAATGATAAATTGGAGGTAAAAATATTTCATGAAGAAAGTCTTTTTTGCTCAATTCTCATTTCCCAATTCCCATTTCTCACTTTTCAAGTGACCCAGGGATTTGGGGCGGGGCGTTTATAGCCTTTTTGAGTGGCCAGAAGATCGAGGTGGAGGGTGGCGAGGTCTTCCAATGCCGGATCGATGATTTCAATATTTCTTGCATCGATCGTTTTGATGTATTGATGGCATTTATCGCAGGTGTCGATACGATAGGTTTCTTCACCCTCTTCGCAGAAATAGTGGAGGAAATCCTGTTCTTTATTGCCGCAGAAGGCACAGAAGAATCTATCGACTCTCCACTGATATCCGCAAAAAGAGCAGAGGAGAAATCTCTTGCCTTCTGCATCCTTCAGGAGGCTCAAATGGGGCAGGGAGCCGCAGACCGGACAGTAGCCTTTGAGCCAGGCTTCGGTATTGAGTTCATTGAGGAGCTTTTCCGTTCCTGCTTCAATCGAAGGTCTGATGCTCTCCTGAATGAGGAAAAGTAACACTTTTTTGTCTAATCCGAACTCCTCAGCAATCTTTTCTATTTTTCCTTCCTCAAAGCCTCCGGTGAACGCCTTTTTTAAATCGATCTTTTTATGGGCAACGGCCTCCTCGATCTTTTTCACCTGTTGGGCCATGCGGGGGTTTGCCTTTTCCCCGATCTCACAAAGGGAGCTAAATAGGGCAAGAGAGGCATTGATACCGAGAGGAAAGTCTTTCTTTTCGAGCAGGGAGAAACCTTCTTTGGCCAACAGGTCTTTCCACTCTTTTTTAAGAGGAATGGATTTAATCTTCAGAGAAGGTTTTACCTCCTCCTGTTCTTCTCTGATCTTCTGATAGAAGTTCAGAATCTCTTTATAACCGGGCCTCTTTTTTTTGAGTTGTTGGATCCGTTTTTTTAGATTTTCCAATTATTTCCCTCGAATATCACGAATGATAACGAATAGAACGAATATCATATTTGATTCGTGTATTTTAAAAAAGACGGGCTTGTTTCAGTCAGGAAGTTCGAAACAAGCCCTTACCCCCTAAAGGGTTTTACTTGTCTTTCCCCCTCACCCTTTCCCTCTCCCCTGATGGGAGAGGGAAAGGGTGGGAGTAGGTTGTTATCCGATCCATTGAAAATCTTTAAGAGGCTTAAAGATCCGTCTGAGAGCAACCTTTCGGGTGATACCGATCGTATTCTCTGCGACGGCTGTTTTGTGATACTTCTTCGGGTCGTCTGTCAGGAGGAAGATGACCCGTACATCATTCGCATCTGCCAGCATGGCATCCTTATACTTCTTTTTTGCCTCGGCCAATGCCTTGTTCGCCTTGTCGAGAATGGCATGCCGATCGCCAAAGGTCATCGCGCCAGTGGGGCAGGTTTTCACGCAGGCGGGAAGCAACCCCTCTTTGATGCGATCGAAACACATAGTGCATTTGGTCATGACGCCTTTTTGCGCATTGTACCTCGGGATATCGTAGGGGCAGGATTCTTTGATTTCCTTGAAATCAGCCGGTTTTATCTTTACCTTGGGGTTGAAGATGACGGCGCCGGTTGCTTCATCGTGAAGAACAGCCCCTTTCGCCTTATCGTTTGCCACAACCTCACAGGGAGGAGAGGCACAGTGGCGGCACTGGTCCGGGAAGAAGTACCACTGGGGCATTCCACCCATTTCAGATTCACTGAATCTCACCAGTTTAAATGTTGCAAAATTGAGATCGGCGGGGTTCTGATGGGACCCCCGCTGAGTGGTTTTTGTTGCGGGATTCTTGTTCCACTGCTTGCAGGCGATCTGACATCCCCGGCAAGCCGTGCACCTCGTCGTATCTATAAAAATGGACTTATCTGCCATCGAATTCACCCCCTTTAACCTTTCTTCTCGATTTTCTTAGTCGTTGCTGGTTGACGGGTTACTTTCCTGACATTTACCATGAACGCCTTGGATTCGGGGATCATCGTATTGGGGTCTCCGATCGTGGGCGTCAGCAGGTTTACGCTCTCTCCACCATCTTTAGGATGGAGCCAGCCATAATGCCAGGGAAGCCCAACCTGATGGATGGTCTGGCCGGCAATATTGAAAGGTTTCCAACGGGAGGTCACGATGGCCACGGCTTCCACCTTGCCTCTGGACGATTCCACCCTCACCCGGTCCCCGTTTTTGATCTCCCTGAGTTTGGCCAGTTCCAGGCTCATTTCACAGAACATTTGTGGTTCTGCTTCGATGAGCCAGGGGAGCCAGCGGGTGAGCACTCCGGTCTGCCAGTGTTCGGTGACCCGGTACGTTGTACAGACGAAGGGATACTTGGGATCACAGGTGGTAAACGTATCAAGCCCTCCTTCAAACACCTTGATGACCGGGTTGATCCTCTGGTTGGACATCAAATTCTTCTCAATCGGGCATTCGAGGGGTTCGTAGTGTTCCGGGAAGGGCCCATCGTTCAACCCGGGTCCGAAGAGTGAAGCCACGCCATCAGGTTTCATGATAAACGGATAAGCTCCATTTGTGCCCATAGGCGGTACAGCATTATCAGGCACATCCCCGACCCATTTCTTTCCTTCAGCGTCCCATTTGATGAGGGGTCGCTTCGGATTGCGTGGATTTCCGTCCAGATCGACAGAGGCCCGGTTATAGATGATCCTTCGATTGAGCGGCCAGCACCATGACCATTCCGGATAAAGGCCCAACCCGGTCGGATCGGCCTTCTTTCGCCGTGCGGCCATGTTTCCGGCTTCGGTATAACTGCCGGAATAGAGCCAGTTGCCGCAGGAGGTCGTTCCATCATCTTTCAAACCGACAAAATTGACCATCAATTTGCCTGTCGTAAGATCGTAACCATTGATTTCTTTAGCGACCTTGTGGATGTCGAAATGGCCACTGGTTTCATAATCCCACTTCAGGCTTAAGATCGGTTCCGGGAAAGCTCCCTTGTTCTTCTCGTAGAGAGCCCGGACTTTTTTAAACAACTCAAACATAATATCGCCGTCGGGCATAGCCGCTCCGGGAGGGTTGGCGCATTTATACCGCCATTGCATCCAGCGGCCGCTGTTGCTGACGCTCCCCTCTTTTTCGAGGAAAGCGGCGCAGGGCAGCTGGAAGACCTCTGTCTTGATCTTTTTCGGATCCATGCCCGGCCCCTTCCAGAAAGATCCTGTTTCGCTGTCAAAGACATTCACATTGACCATCCAATCCAGTTTGGTCAATGCCTGGCGAACTTTTCCGGCATGGGCGCTCGAACAAGCCGGGTTCATCCCCCATGCAAAGAATCCGGTAAAGGTTCCCTTGAACATCTCGTCAAAGAGATTCAACCAGGAGGCATCCTGGCCCGCATCGAGCTTGGGCATCCAGGTGTATCCGAAGTCGTTCTCTTTGGTTGATTTTCCACCATACATTGCCTTTAAATAACTGACGAGGTATTTGGGACGATTTTTCCACCAGTTGATGCTCCTCGGGTCCTTGGAGGATGGTGTGGTCTTGTTGTAATCCTCAAGGGTTGCCCACGGGGCTCGCGGTGTGGGCATATATCCGGGGATGATGTGGAAAAGCAATGCCGCATCGGTTGATCCCTGCACATTCGATTCGCCGCGAAGGGCATTAACTCCGCCCCCGGCAATTCCCATGTTGCCGAGAAGGTCCTGAATGATGGCCATGGTTCGAATATTTTGAACTCCGACGGTATGCTGGGTCCATCCCATGGCGTATAAGACTGTGCCGGCCTTATCCGGCGTATACGTTGAACCATAGGCTTTATAGACTTTTTCCAGGTCTACCGTGGGAGTTCCGGTGATTTCCGAAACTTTCTGGAGCGTATAACGCGCATAGTGTTTCTTTAGGAGCTGGAAAACACAGCGCGGATCCTGAAGGGTCATATCCCTCCTGGGAATTCCCTGCTCGTCTTTTTCCAATGCCCAGGTGGATCGATCATATGCTCTCTTGGTGGGATCGTAACCTGAGAACAGGCCGTCATCAAAACTATACCTGGGGTTTACGATGAACGATGCATTGGTATAGTTCTTGACATAGAACTCATCAACCATGTTGTTTTCAATGAGATACTTGATCATCCCTCCCAGAAAGGCAATATCGGTTCCTGAGCGAAGCCTTACAAAGATATCGGCCTTCGCCGAGGTCCGTGTGAATCGGGGATCGACATGGATGAAGGTAGCCCCTTTGTCCTTAGCCGCCTGGATCCATTTGAAGGAAACCGGATGGTTTTCGGCAACGTTTCCCCCCATGTTCAGGATGACATCGGAGTTCTTGAAATCGTTATAATGATTCGTCATTGCGCCGCGTCCGTACGACTCTGCCAGAGCCGCTACAGTAGCGCTGTGTCAGATACGTGCCTGGTGTTCAATATAAATGAGACCCAGGGCCCTCAGCATCTTAGAATAGAGCCAGCATTCCTCGTTATCCAATGCGGCGCTTCCCACGGAGGCAATGCCGTTGGTCCGGTTCACCACCTGCCCAGCAGCATTCTTTTCCATAAAGCTTGCATCTCTACTCTTTTTAATATTGGCCGCGATTTTCTCCAGGGCCCACTCCCATTTTACCTCTTTCCATGCGGTGCTGTAGGGAGCCCGATAGAGAACCTTCTGGAGGCGACTCGAGTTGACCGCAATCTGGTAACTGGATGCTCCTTTAGCACAGAGGGAGCCCTCGCTGATGGGATGATCGGGGTCTCCTTCGGCATTGATGACCTTTCCGCCGCTATCGGTATGAACGATGATGCCGCACCCGACCGAACAGTAACAGCAGACCGTTAGGTTCTCTTTTGCGCCCTTGATCCGGAGTTCCTGGGCATAAGATTCCACAGGCGAAAGATCGAATCCCAGGCCGCCCATCACGGTCCCTGCGGCTGTGGCGCCAGAAATCTTTAAAAAACTTCTTCGTGTAATCTTCATAGCCAATTATTCACCTTCCTTTCTTAAAATTTTTGAAACGGGAATCTTATTCATCCCCCCCTTCAACCCGTTTGGAAATTTAATGGGAATAAGGTATTTAGATGGCAGCAAAGTCTTGTGAAACATAACACAATTAAATTATTTGTCAAGAAAAAAATGCAAATGACAATCCGTTTTGATAGACATTGGCAAAAAAAATAGATTGATATTCTAAGTTCTCTATGATATTGAAGAATTTAAATTGATCAGGAAGGTGGAAACCAAGATGGATAAAGAGCTAATGGAGTTATTGGATCAGAAGTTATTTGTTTTTTCAAAAAGAGATGATGTGGAGAAACTGAGGCAGGAAACCAGTGCAAACTTTCGTAAATTAAAAGAGGAGAATAAGGAGCTTATCCTCGGATGGATCGAGGGAATTAAAACGGAGATGGAAGAATTGAGAAGGGAAGGCAAGGTGGATTTCGATCCCATCCGGGACAATATAAAGGATGAGATAAGGAAACTCGAGTTAAAAATTCAATCCATGCTCTTACAATCCATTCAATCCATAGAGTCGTCCCTTCAGAGGATAAGAGAGGAAGCAACTTCCGCCGCCCAACCATTTCAAAAGGAAGTGGGCTCAACTCTTCAAGCGATGAGAGAAGAGACCAGTGCGGCCATTCTCCGCTCGGGACAGGAGATGGCTTCAAACCTCCGATTGATCAGAGAAGAAGGAAGAACGAATCTCGCTCAAACGAGAGAGGAGACTAAGGTTGATTTCAACCGGTTAGGAGAAGGTGTTGGGAACCTGAGCGATCAGATCCGGAAGACGACCGAAGAGATCATGGCATTAAATGAGAAGATCAAAGAAGGATTTAATGAGGTGAAAGAGGAGTTAGGTTCGATGATTAAGTTCTCTTATGCCGATCTGGAGAAGCGGTTCGGCACTCTGGAGGCCCGCGTCAAAGCCCTCGAAAAACTGGTTTTGCCTTAATCTTTTTTACTTCTATTTCGGGGAACTCGAAATCTTTTTTCTGCTCTCCCTCTCCTTAAACCGAATTTTTTAATGAATTCCTGAATTTCTTTCCACTCTCGGTCTATACATTCCAGTCTCTGGGCGGGAGAAAACCTCGAAAACCAGAGAAGGTCATCTTCAAGCTGGCGCTGGCGCCATAAAGGAATGTCCTTAAGGGTTTTTGGGTAGACGATCTTTTTTGAAGCCATTCTTCTACTCCTTTTTTAAAATAATATCACATCCTAAACGAAATTTGAACCTAAAAATGAAGCAGATATTAAAGTGGACAACGATTGAACACTTTTGGTATATTTATTTTAGAAAAAGATCCATCTCACCAAGGTTGGTTATGATGAAACATTCTCTTCCCAATCGATTGCGTCCATTATTTTGGGACTATGATTTTAATGCCTTAACCTGGGAAGAGGATCGAGACCTTGTCATCAAGCGGATCCTCACATCAGGAGATTGGAATGCTATAAACTGGCTACGGTCCCATATAGGAGACGCATCCTTAAAGGAGTGGATTCAGCAACATCAGGGGGATGGATTAAGTCCACGCCAACTCCGCTTCTGGGAGCTTGTTCTTGAAATACCCCGGCGTCAGGTCAATGCCTGGCTTTCAATGGAAAGGCAAAACACTTGGGAGAAGAGAATAATTCCAAAAAGTTCCACTCAAAGGTCCTGAGCTCCATTCAAAAGAAAGCGCTCAAGAGCATCGGACCAATGATGAAACAGCGGCATTTTTATTTGGGGGGAGGAACTGCCATCGCCCTCTGCTTAGGTCACCGTCATTCCATTGATTTTGATTGGTTTTCAGGAGAGAGAATCGCGGATCCTTTGCATTTGGCAGAAGACATTCGGGATAAAGGGAGCCCATTTGTTACAGGGCAGATTGATCGGGGGACGCTTCACGGAACGATCTCCGGAATACGGATGAGTTTTTTGGAATATCGTTATCCTTTATTAAAACCGCTAATTTTCTATTCGGAGGATCTATGTCAAATCGCCTCACTTGAGGATCTCGCCTGCATGAAACTTTCGGCAATCGCTCAAAGAGGATCCAAGAAAGACTTTTTGGATGTCTATGCCCTTGGGCTAAGGCGCATTTCCTTAAAGAACATGGTTCAACTTTATCAGAAAAAATATTCGGTCCAGGACACCGCGCACATTCTCTACGGCCTTTCTTTTTTTGATGATGCCGATAAAGAGCGGATGCCGAAAATGTATTGGGATGTGGATTGGAGGACTGTTAAAAAAACCATCCAGGGATGGGTGAAGGAAATTGGCGGAGTATAAAAACGATTAAATTTTAAAAGTATTTTTGAAATAGTGGGGATTCTTCCCATATAAAAATAACCTGAATAATATAGGAAATGTCTTTCCATTTTCTTCTGAATTTTTAAAGGAGGGTTTGCCATGAGGATATCCTGGAAAGATTACAAAGGATCATGTGCAGATTATAAGAAAAATTATGAACTCTTAAATCAAACACTCTATGACCTATGTAAAAAGCACCACGGTCATAGGGATCTTTCTGCCATTAATGCAAAATTGTGGATTATTGGTCGCACCACTGCTTCTGGTATCGAACGTATGATAAGATCAAAAGGGGAACAAGGAAGCTCCCTGGGACAATTGGCCGACCATATTTATAAGAACCGTAGAACCGTTGAGTCAATCTTTAGACAGCTTTCAGCAATCACTGAACCGCTTACTCCAGAGAAGCTCAAAATTATTATCACTGAACACGGACGATTTGTTGATTTACTTGCCAAGAAGTCGCGGAAAAATCAATCCCCCCGATCTTTTGCATCGAAATATATGCACTTTCACTGTCCTGCGGTTCCGATTTACGACAGTTATGCAAGTAAGGAGTTATTCTCATACCGACGGAATGATCGCTATGAAATCTTTGAACGGCCTGCTGGAGCTGATGAAACATACTATTACTTCATCCTTTGTTTTTGGCAGCTTTATCAAGATTTTAAGAAGTCAGCCAAAACTGTAAATGTTCGGCTCCTCGACTGTTACCTTCTTTGGAGGGCAGGGTAGTGATAAAAAATTTCAATAACGTTCCATTTTTCAGGAAGGCGTTCTTTGATGATTGTTTTGCATGCGGGGGTTCTTGAGGGGCAATTCTTTCTCTGGGGGGAAATTCCTGTAGGCCAGAAACCTCCTTTGGACAAAAAGGCGCGCCGCAAGAAAGACCATGGGTCATCCTCTTCTTTTTTAAAACCCTTTCCCTACGATGCCGGGGCGGAGAAACTGTCCGACGCCCTTAAAGAGGCAGGGCTTGGTCTCAAAGTGAGCAAAAGGTTCACTGAGCCGATGATCGCCTATCTGCCCACGGTGGACAGACAACCGGTTCCCTCGAGCCCATTGATCGCTGAAGCGCCTGAAGGCGATGAAGAAGCCCTCCTGGTTCCCTGGACCGTCACCGGATTTTGTCTTTCTGCGAAACAAGTGGTGGAATTCCTCTGCGCCTGCGTGGGCAAACAGACGCTGGCGCCGGGCGTCATTGTCAGCAAAGATCTTACATTCTGGACGACGGCCATGCGCTTCGCAGGAGCCCTTGTGGCAAAGCAGCAGTTTCTTCCCGGACTGAACGAAGATAATGGAATCTATTTAGCCCGATGGAGAGCGGTCTTTTCCGGACTTAACGCTGAACGTCTTTCGAAGCTCGCTAAGACCATGCCGGCAGTCTCGCGAGCGCTGGCTCGTGAAGAAAAACAACGTGACGTTTCTCTCTCTGCGCCTCAATCTCCATCTTCAATTTCTGTGCTCTCTGGTTTCATCGATGAGACCGTCGATCATCTCGTCCGCTCCTCAATCAGTCCGGTAGGAGCAGGTTTAAAACCCGCCCCCCCGCCAGAACGTCAACATAAAAAGAAACCATGCGCCTTTGAAAGCCTTCACGATCAGTGGCTTCATAAACTGCGCTCGCCCGATGGTGTTATGGAAGGCGCCTCAGCAGAATTAGCCCGATTTGCCGCTCAAGTCCAGGAGTGGCAACGCCCAATATCCCTCTCAGCCGATGCTCCGTTCCGACTCTGTTTTCGCCTTGAGGAACCCAAAGAGGATGGAAATGGCGACAAGTCTTGGGTGAGAGGTGCCTTGTCTGCGAAGGAGCCAATCAGCTCCTGGTATGTTCGCTACTTACTGCAGGCGGCTCATGATCCCAGTCTGCTCATAACCGCCCAAAATATATGGAGTTCAAAAGACCAGGCAGCGCTAAAGAGCGTCTTTTCTTCAATTGGCAGGTTCAACGCACGCGAGCATCTTTTATTGTCCCTGGGCCAGGCCTTGGGGATCTGCCCTCGCATCGAGGCCAGCTTGAAGACGTCTACGCCGGGAGGTTACGAACTCGACGCCATCGGCGCTTATGAATTCCTCACTGAAAAGGCATTGTCCTTAGAGCAGGCAGGGTTTGGCATGATGCTGCCTGCGTGGTGGACGCGCAAAGGGACAAAGCTTCTCCTGACTGCCCGGGCTAATGTGAAGACCCCAAAGTCGGAATCGACTCGAACCGAGATGCAAGGGAGTAGCGGACTTTCGCTCGATCAATTAGTTCAATTCGATTGGGAATTGGCCCTTGGCAAGGAGAAGCTTTCTATCGAGGAACTACGGGCTCTGGTAAGGCTTAAGGCTCCCTTGATAAAGATACGTGGCCAGTGGGTGCAGATTAATGCCGAGGAGATCAAGGCGGCTCTGGAATTCTGGAAGAAAAAGGGCGAAGGCCAGGCCACAGTCCGTGAGATCATCCAGATGGCCCTGGGCGCTAAAAAGATGTTAGGCAATATTACCTTTGAGGGAATCACAGCAACAGGCTGGATCGCCAACCTCTTAACACAGCTCGAAGGGCGTCACACTTTTGAAGAATTGACATCTCCGCAGGGTTTCCAGGGGACACTGAGGCCCTACCAGGTGCGTGGTTATTCTTGGCTGAGTTTCCTCAGGCAGTGGGGCTTGGGCGCATGTCTGGCGGACGATATGGGGCTGGGTAAAACGATCCAGGCCCTGGCCCTCATTCAAAGGGACTGGCAGTTGGAGACAAAACGGCCGGCGCTTCTGATCTGTCCCACATCCGTTGTCAGTAACTGGCAGAAGGAAGCGTCCCGATTTACGCCAGAACTCCCTGTCATGGTGCACCACGGCATTGCGAGGACGAAAGGCAAAGAATTCAAGAAAAGCGCCCTGAAACATGCCATCGTCATCTCCAGCTATGCGCTGGCGCACAGAGATTTCGAGACGCTGAAGGAGGTCCAGTGGGCAGGCGTGGTGCTCGACGAGGCTCAGAACATCAAGAACCCGGAGACTAAACAGTCGAAAGCGGCGCGGGCTTTTAAGGGAGACTATCGCATTGCGCTCACCGGCACCCCTGTGGAGAACAATGTCGGCGATCTCTGGTCGATTATGGAGTTCCTTAACCCTAACTTCCTTGGCACACAGACCGAATTCAAAAAGAGATTCTTTATTCCAATCCAGGCAGGCCGCGACCCGGAAGCCGTGGAGCAGTTAAAACGTCTGACCGGACCATTCATCCTGCGGCGGCTCAAAACCGACAAGGCCGTCATTGCCGATCTTCCTGAAAAGATGGAGATGAAGGTCTTTTGCACACTGACCAAGGAGCAGGCATCTCTCTATGAAGCCGTTGTGAAAGAGACCATTGAAAACATTGATTCCACTGAGGGGATCCAGCGCAAAGGCATGGTCCTGGCCACTCTATCGAAGCTCAAACAGATTTGCAACCATCCAGCGCAGTTTTTGGGTGACCATTCCCCCATCCCTGGCCGATCAGGGAAGCTGACTCGTTTGACTGAAATGATAGAGGAAATGGTAGAGGTGGGAGATCGGGCATTGGTCTTTTCACAGTTTGCTGAGATGGGCGAGATCCTCCGGCGACACCTGCAGGAGACGTTTGGACGGGAGGCGCTCTTTCTGTATGGCGCTGTTCCGAGGGAAAAAAGGGATCGCATGATTGAACGCTTCCAGAGCGATGAGGATGGTCCTCATATCTTTATCCTCTCGCTCAAGGCGGGTGGCACCGGCTTGAACCTGACACGGGCCAGCCGTGTCGTTCACTTTGACCGCTGGTGGAATCCAGCAGTGGAGAACCAGGCGACTGATCGGGCGTTTCGGATTGGTCAGACGAAGAACGTCCAGGTTCACAAATTTCTCTGTGCAGGGACGCTGGAGGAAAAAATCGATGAGATGATCGAGCGGAAAAAAGAGATCGCCGAGGGAGTGATTGGTACAGGCGAGAGCTGGTTGACCGAGCTTTCGACCGTGGAGCTGAAAAACCTCTTCGCCCTGAGAAGGGAAGCGGTAGGAGAATAGCATGAGACGGTGGGGATACTACGATTATTTCAGGCCTTCCATTCCCCGTGCCGTTAAGGGAGGGATTAAGGCACAGTCCAAGCGAGGCGGTTTCGGTGAGAGTTGGTGGGCCAGATGTTGGATTGGCGTTCTGGAGAGCTTTAATATCGGAGCGAGATTGGGGAGGGGTCGTTCCTATGCCCGAAATGGCCAGGTTCTCTCCATTGAGATCGAAAAGGGGGAAGTTAAGGCAAAAGTTCAGGGGTCCCGGTCCAAACCCTATGATATCAAGATCCATGTCAAGACTCTGTCAGCGGCTGATTGGCGAAAACTGGCCAAGGCGTTATCTCATCAGGCCATCTTTTTGGCAAAACTCCTGGCCGGGCAGATGCCAGAGGATATAGAAAAGGCGTTTAAAGGTGTGGGGCTATCACTCTTCCCTGAAAAGCTGAGAGACCTGAAGACAGACTGCTCCTGCCCTGATTGGTCAAATCCCTGCAAGCATATTGCTGCAGTTTACTATCTTCTGGGCGAAGAGTTTGACCGCGATCCATTCCTGATCTTCAAACTGCGCGGGATGACCAGGGAGGAGTTGAGCGGGCTGTTGGACCAGGCCGGCGATAAAACAACCATTAGGGGAACTAAGCATAAACCCCGTCTCTCCCATGAAGGAAAAGAGGCCCTTTTTCCTGAGCCTCTAACTTCAGATGTGTCTAAGTTTTGGTCGGGTGATAGCGTATCCGATGATTTATTCGGGGAAGTGCTGATCCCACAGGTAACTGCAGCTTTACCTAAAGGGATCGGGAATTTTCCCTTCTGGCGCGGTGAAGAGCGATTTTTGGATGCAATCGAGCCGAATTATGTTAAGGCTTCGCCATCGGGCTTGAATGTATTTCTCGGAGAAAAAGGTCACTTTGATGATTCTTCAAAATAAGGCCTGGAAGAAATTCCGAAGCGATAAACAGCGGGTCAGGAGACCCGCCTTTACCCGGGGTAGATCAAAACAAGGCCTGGACAAATTCAGTGGCGTTGAATTCTCTGAGGTCGTCGATGGCTTCGCCCACTCCGATATACCGGATGGGGATTTTCATCTCCTCCGTAATTCCTACGATGATCCCGCCTTTGGCTGTTCCATCCAGTTTGGTCAATGCAATTCCTGTGACTCCGATGGCTTCATTAAAGAGTTTGGCCTGGGAGATGGCGTTCTGGCCTGTGGTGGCGTCAAGGACGAGGAGAATTTCATGTGGGGCGCCCGGACATTCTCTTCCGACAATTCGCTTCACCTTCTTCAACTCCTCCATCAGATTGACTTTGGTCTGGAGCCTTCCGGCCGTATCGATAAAGACAAGATCAATGTTTCTTGCTTTGGCGGCGTGGATCGAGTCGAAAGCCACAGCCGAGGGATCGGATCCCTTGGACTGTTTGACGAAGTCTGCTTTGACCCGGTTTGCCCAGATCTCAAGTTGTTCGACCGCGGCTGCCCTGAAGGTGTCGGCGGCGCCGATCAGAACCTTCTTCCCCTGGGATGAATATTGATGGGCAATCTTTCCGATCGTTGTTGTCTTGCCCGCACCATTGACTCCGACCACCATGAAGACAAAGGGTTTTGTTTTAGCGAAGTCGATGGAGAGGGGTTTTTCGCCTGCATGAAGTATCCGGAGGATTTCCTGTTTGATAAACTCCTTGACTCTCTCCGGATCCTGAAGGTCGCCCCTTTTGAGGCCCTGCCGGACGCCCTCGATCAGCTCAGTGGTCGTCTTAACCCCCAAGTCGGCTTCGAAGAGGAGCGGTTCCAGTTCATCCAAAAGATCCAGATCGATCGTCTTCTTTCCGAGAAAGAGGCGGTCGATTTTTTCGACAAACCCCTGGTGAGTTTTGGAAAGCCCCTTTTTTAATTTATCGAAAAAGCCGAACATTAATCCTCCCCAAACTCTTTAAACGGCTTCAAATCTAACACTGATAATGGACAAAATCAAATCTGCCCTTTACTCCCCCCATCCCAACCTTCCCCCGCAAGGGGGGAAGGAGTGAAGATGTTCATATAACAAAAAAGGGCGAGGTTAAAATCCCTCGCCCTTTTTTGATAAGATTCATATGTTCGGTTACTTCTTATCCTTTACATCTTCGTAGTCGGCATCGACCACATCTTCTTGGGCCTTTGGACGGGGACCTTCCTGTGGACCTGCTCCGGGACCTGCGTCTGCCGCTCCCTTTTGAGAGGCCTTGGCATACATCGCCTCTGCCAGTTTATGGGAGGAACGGGTCAGTTCTTCCTGAGCGGATTTGATCGCGCTGAGATCGTTTGACTCCATTGCCTTTTTCGCCTTTGCCATGGCATCTTCGATGCCCTGCTTGTCGGCAGAATCGATCTTATCGCCATGTTCCTTCAGGGATTTCTCTGTCGTGTAGATGAGGGTATCGAGATGGTTTCGAGCCTCTGCGAGTTCCCTTCTCTTCTTGTCGTCTGCCGCATGGGCTTCGGCATCCCTGACCATCTTTTTGATCTCATCCTCGTGGAGGCCGCTTGAAGCGGTGATCTTGATGGACTGTTCTTTTCCTGTTCCAAGGTCTTTTGCCGAAACATGGACGATTCCATTGGCATCGATGTCAAAGGTCACCTCAATCTGAGGGAGGCCCCTCGGAGCAAGAGGAATGCCCACGAGTTCAAATTGGCCAAGGGTTTTATTATCAGCGGCCATCTCCCTTTCACCCTGGAGCACGTGGATCGTCACCGCGGGTTGATTGTCGGATGCCGTTGAGAAGGTCTGGCTCTTTTTGGTCGGGATGGTGGTGTTTCGCTCAATCAGTTTGGTGGCGACGCCACCGAGCGTTTCGATCCCGAGGGAAAGCGGGGTGACATCGAGCAGAAGCACATCCTTCACCTCACCCTGCAGGACTCCGGCCTGAATGGCGGCCCCGATGGCAACCGCCTCATCCGGGTTGACGCTTTTATTGGGTTCTTTTCCGAAGATCTGCCTCACCTTATCCTGGACCTTTGGCATTCGGGTCATCCCGCCAACGAGGATTACTTCGTCGATGTCTCTTTGTGAAAGTCCGGAATCGGCAAGAGCCTGCCGGCAAGGACCTTCCACGCTGTCGATGAGATCCTCCGTCAGTTTTTCCAGTTTGGCCCGGGTCAACTTCATATTGAGATGCTTCGGTCCGGAAGCGTCTGCCGTGACGAAGGGGAGGTTAATATCCGTCTCCATCATATTGGAGAGCTCAATCTTTGCCTTTTCCCCGGCCTCTTTCAATCTCTGGAGAGCCATCCGATCCTTTCTGAGATCGATTCCCTGATCTTTCTTAAACTCATCGGCCAGGTAGTCGATGAGGCGCTGGTCAAAATCATCTCCGCCGAGATGGGTATTCCCGTTGGTCGATTTGACTTCAAAGACGCCGTCACCCAGCTCAAGGATGGAGATATCAAAAGTTCCGCCGCCCAGGTCAAAGACAGCGACCTTCTCATCTTTCTTCTTGTCGAGACCGTAAGCCAGAGAGGCAGCGGTGGGCTCATTGATGATCCGGACGACATTGAGTCCTGCGATCCTTCCGGCGTCCTTGGTCGCCTGGCGCTGGCTGTCGTTAAAGTAAGCCGGGACCGTGATCACGGCATCGGTCACCTTCTCACCGAGATAGGCTTCCGCCGTCTCCTTCATCTTCTGAAGGATGAAGGCAGAGATCTCGGGCGGGCTATATTCCTTATCCCTCGCCCTGACCCAGGCATCGCTGTTCTTGTTTTCAACGATCTTATAGGGAAGGATTTTGACATCCTTTTGAACTTCTGCATCGCTATACTTCCTTCCCATCAGTCGCTTGATGGAGAAGATGGTATTTTCGGAATTGGTAATGGCTTGACGCTTGGCAATCTGGCCGACCACCCTCTCGCCTTTATCGGTAAAGGCAACCACGGAGGGCGTTGTCCGGCCTCCTTCGGGATTGGCGATGACGACCGGGTCCCCTCCTTCCATGATGGCGACAACCGAGTTGGTTGTCCCTAAATCGATTCCTATTGTTTTAGCCATGTTCATTCTCCCTTCTTCACCTTAGTGAAAAAATTATTCGGTTATCTGAGTCTCTTGCGACGGAGACTTCGAGACCGATACGGTTGCGGGCCTTAAGAGCCGTTCGTTCAAGAAATACCCTCTTTGAAATTCCTCGACCACCTGATCCGGTTCGTGCCGGTCCGTTTCCACGACCAGCATCGCCTCATGGCGGGCAGGATCAAAGGGTTTGCCAACCGATTCAAACGGGGTGAGACCGAACCGGTTCAGTGTTTGGTGAATCTGTCGAAGCGTCAATTTGATCCCCTCGATCAGAACCCCCGTATCTGTCACCTTTTCCGCATGATCGACCGCCCTTTCGAGGTTGTCGATAAAAGGCAGGATCGATTTGATCAGGTCCTCATTTGAAAATTTCGTCCAGTCTTCTTTTTCCCTTGCCGCTCTCTTTTTGTAATTCTCGAAGTCGGCGGCCATTCTCAAGAGCCGGTCCAGGCTCTCTTTTGTCTCCTTTTCCTTCTCATTGAGCCTCTTTTTCAGCTCTTCTACCTCATGGTCAGAAAGATTTTTTCCTGCATTCCTGGCTTCCTTATCCTCGAGTTTCTTTTTCAGATCATCAAGCTCGTGATCTTTGTCGTCTTTCTTTTTCTTATGTTTATGGGATTTTAACTCAGAGTGGTTCTCCGAGAACTTCTCCCCGTCTGTTTCCAGTGTCACCGGTGTCTCTTCCTTTCTCGATTCGCCCATTATGAGTGCTCCGATCTATCTAATGGTAATAAGTGTCCAGAATCTCGCTCAGAAGTTTTGCCGAATAGTCCACGAGAGGGATGATTCTGGAGTAGTTCATCCTCCGGGGGCCGATGACGCCAAGGGCGCCCCAAACCCTTCCCTCGCCCCCGTAGGTCGATGTCACGAGACTGCACGTCTCCATCTCCTGGACCTGGCTCTCCGATCCGATGGAAATCCGGATCCCTCTCGGCGCCATGCACTTATCGAGGAGCTTGACCATGGTGGCCTTTTCCTCAAAGGCCCGGAAGAGGTCGGTCATAATCGAAATATTCCCAAACTCAGGCTCAGAGAGAATATTGGTTCTCCCCTCGATGAAGACATCGGTTTCATCAAATGAGGAAAAGGCTTTCCCTCCCAGCTTGATCGCCTGCTGGAACAGGCGATCATAGGCATGCTTCTCCATCCTCATCCGGTCGAAAAGTTTCTCTCTCACCTGCTGGAGCGTGAGACCTGACAGAAGGCCGTTGAGAACATTGGACAGATGATCCAGATCGGATTGGGAAAGATCTTCATCCATCTCGATGATCCGGTTCTGAACGATTCCCGTTGTGCTCACGAGGATGACCAGCGTCAAATATTTCCTCAGTTTCACAAATTCGACATGTTGAAGGACGAGCTCGCTCAACCGGGGCGCCCAGACCAGGCCGAGGCAGTGGGAAGAGACTGAAAGGATCCGGCAGGCTTCCCGGAAGAGGTCTTTCCCCTCAGATTGGTAGATGGAATACCTGGAACGGATCTCTCTCTTTTCCGCGCCGCTCAATTCGTGGATGTCGAGGATATAGTCGATATAGAACCGAAATCCTCTCTCCGTCGGGACCCTGCCTGCTGAGGTATGAGGCTGGAAGAGGAGTCCCATCTCTTCCAGATCGGACATGATGTTCCGGATGGTTGCAGGGCTGAGACGGAGGTCTGACTTTCTCGAAATGGTCATCGAACTCACCGGCTCGGCACTGAAGATGTAATCTTCAATGACAATTCGGAGAACCTCTTTCATCCTGACGGTTAAAGGAAACATCGCCCTTCTTCAAACCTCTTATTAGCATTCTAATAATAGTTACTGCATTGATTTATAAAATCCCTCCTAACCTCCCTTTGCCAAAGGGAGGGATAATTCCCCTCTTTGACTCGCCGCGCATGCGCTGGCGCAGCGGGCAAAGAGGGGTGAGGGGAGATTTTACAATGATGCCTTTTCATTTAAGAGACTCTTGATAATGCTACTTAAAAAAACAATTGCGCCGACTTTACTGACTAAAGATAATAACGGAAGAGGGGTTTGTCAAGACAGAGAAAAGGCTTCGGGGAATTGAAAAACATATATTATATCAACCCGTTACAATATGGAAGATATAACGTAATGGCGGAAAAAGACGGAGGGATTATTTGAAATGGTCAAAACCTAACCGGTACGAAGGGATTTTCTCTCCTTCTTTTCCGATGAGATGGAACCCCTCTTTTTCCGGAAGAATCTCACCCACACGGGTAATCGGGATATTTAATGAGCGGGCAAGGGATAGAATTGAGGCTTTCCTTTTTGGCGAGGCGGTAAAAAGAAGTTCATAATCTTCCCCTCCGCTGAGGGCGATGCGGTATGGGTCCTTTGAATATGGACTGACCCATTTCCGAAAGGGGCTTGATAGCGGGATGCGGTCTTCCCATATCCTTGCTCCGACGTTGCTTTCTTCAAGAATATGTCTGGTGTCGATAAGAAGACCATCGCTCACATCGATCATGGCAGAGGCAATCTTTTTTCTGCCAAGCGCCTGACCCAGTTCGATTCTGGGGTTGGGAGAGAGGTGCTTGTCGATCAATCCTTTTGGTTTTTTGGGGGTGCTTTTATCCTGAAGAATCTTTAATCCCAATGCCGCATCTCCCAGTGTTCCTGAGACATAGAGGTCATCTCCGACCCTTGCTCCGTTTCTGAAGAGGAGATTTCCCTTTTTCCCTTCTCCGATCAGACAGATGTTGATGATGATTTTCTGGGAAAGGGAGGTGTCTCCGCCGATCAAATCGACCTGAAACCGTCTTGCCCTCTCTTTTAAACCGCGATAAAAGAGGGAGACGAATGAAAAGGGAAGTGTTTTGGGAAGTCCAAGGGAGATGAGGAAGTATTTCGGAATTCCGCCCATGGCTGCGATGTCGCTCAGATTGACGGCCAGGGCTTTTTTCCCCAATCGATAGGGATCAATCCAGGATCGCTCAAAATGGATGTCCTCAATGAGAATATCGGTTGTGATGAGGAGGGCCTTTTTACCCATCTCGACCACAGCCACATCATCACCGATGCCTTGAACCACATCAGGATGGGATTTTCCCATCCAGTTTCTGATTTTTGCAATGAGCCCGAATTCCCCGATGTCCCGAAGGATCATATTCTGTGCCAATGGTTAAAATAATCTGCCCTGTCTCTGCTCCTCTTTTAATCTTTTCTCTGCTGTTTTACAGTATTCCTCTGAAATGTCAATACCAATATATTTTCTCCTCAATTTATATGCTACCAATGTAGTGGTCCCAACTCCATTGAATGGATCCAAAACGATATCATCTTGATAACTGAATAATTTCAATAATCTTACAACTAATTCTTC
>JAGXTA010000123.1 GCA_018333535.1 Deltaproteobacteria bacterium
ACAAAATAACTGTAAAGATAGAATAATGGCTGCAGAAGAAGGGGAACATTATAAACTTCATACCTGTATAAAAACGACTTTTTCATCATTCTGTGATTCAACGCAACTCAGGTTTCCAAGAGAGATGGATGAAATCATCCTGAAAATTTCATAATCTTCTGAAAGTTCTCCACCCTGATGAACTTAATATCAATACATCCCGTATTTGTCAATCAGGGAAGCCCCTTGATTGCGGATTGAAAGCATCGATATGGTGAAAAATTGTTTAGGTGAGAACTTCAGGAAGAAATTTGCAAGCATGGGGATTAGTGGCTACGACTGGGTAACCCCACTGGTCCCATTGGCCTCTTCGGAACAACCATTAGACCCTTTCACTTTTTCGGTCTTGAAAAAGTGAATCCCTGGTCCTGTTTGGGCTCGACAAAACTATCGACCCCTTTCTTTAAAATCAATGACACCAGCTCATCCGCTCCGGAGGTCACTATGGTTTTCCATCGGGTGATGTTGCCTTTGAGTTCACCTTTGCGAATCATATCGTTAATTCTGTCAACATCAAATATCCTAAACGAGAAGCGGCCGTCGTCTGAAATTTTGTAGGGGACGATGTAATAGCCCGATTCCTCACCCTCTCCCTTTTTGACAACCATCTCCCTTTCTTTGAGGCAAAGAAATTTTTCCTGTTGAATCTGAGTGTTATACCCCTCATAGATATCAAGCTTGATTTTATTCTTTGAATCTATCTCGACACTAATGATATCTATCCACCCCGATCTTCGTGGATAAATATAGAGTCTCATCTTTTCATCCTTCTCGGTCATCTCCCATTCGCCCAATAACGCCTGATCCGGCTCCGATGACTTGGGCGGGGGAATCGGGTTGACAAACTCAGCCACACAGGAAGTGAGCAAAGGGATTAACCCAAACCACAGGGTCAATAGACGAAAGAAGTGACATTTTCCTGGCATGGATCCCCTCCTTCTTTAAGCCGTTATCATTAAACCTGTTGAAAACACAAAGATTTTTACCGTCCTGCTTGAAATCGCCTGCAATGAGCCGTATTCCCGTAAAAAGATTAAAAACTTTTAATCTTTTTTTAATCTTCCTCTAATGTGAGTTGTGTATACTTGTTCTCAACAAGAGATAAAAATCTCTTTCCTCCTCCTTAAAAACCTTAACCCAATTAAATCCACCAAGCCAAAGGCTCGGTGGATTTTTTATTTTATTTGATTGAAATCGAACCCTTCTTTCAAGATGGAATTCTTCAGCTCCTTGATGTCCGCCTCCTTTTCGATGGCATTGAGTAGTTCTGCCCTTCCCCTGGTCTCTCCGAGCAGGATACAACCGACGATTTTATCCTCCTTGAATGTAACCTTACAGTAACTGCATTTCTCGCGGTCGCTTCTCACCACGCACTCGAACCTCCCCTCCGCATCGATCTCTCCGGTGGAGGTGAGATCGATCCCGACCACTTTAAGAGTATTGGAAACAACCGTGCCTTCATAGGACTCATTGCCTCCCGTCATATTGACTCCTGCAGTCTCACCCTGCTTCTGGGCAGCCGGCCATAACCCATAAACACGACCCCGATGTTCTGCCACATCCCCGGCTGCAAAGATGTCCTTTGTTTTTGTTTCCAACCGGTCATTGACCAGAATTCCATTCTTCATTTCCAGCCCCGCCTTTTTGGCCAGTTCGATATTCGGCCTCACCCCTGCGGAGATGATCGCCATCTGGCCTTCAACGATCCTGCCATCCTTAAGTCGGACCCCCTCCACGCTTTCGCCTCCCAGAATCTCCTCGGACTGTCCATTGAGAAAGAAGGAGAAACCCATGGTTTCCATCTTCGCCTGAAGGATCTGCGCTCCTTCCGTGTCCATCTGTCTTGGAAGAATCCTCGGATTTTGCTCAATCACTGCCACCTTAATGGCCCGTCTCAATAAGGCCCCGCCTGTCTCCAATCCGACGAGTCCTCCTCCGATCAGGATCGCCTGGCTGATCTTCTCTGAGTATGCCTTCATCTCAATGGCATCTCTCATGGTGCGAAGGGTAAACACACCCTTCTTCTCATTTCCCTGAATGGGCGGCACAAAAGCATTGCCGCCGGTTGCCATCAGAAGAAGATCGTAGGAATAGGTTTTCTCTTGTCGGCTGATAGCTTCTCTCTTCTCCGGACGGACCTCAACGATCGCCTCTTCGAGATGGAGGGATATATTTTTCCCCTGATAAAACTCTTTGGTGTGGATGGTGATCTCCTTGATCGTCACCTCTCCTGCAATCATCTCCGGGAATCGAACCCGGTAGTAAAAGGGATAGGCTTCCCCTGTAAAGATGTGAATTTCACCCTTTGGGTCTCTTTCTCTGATCCTTACCGCCGCCCTCGCTCCTGCCACTCCGTTACCGATGATGAGATACCGTTTCATTCACAGCCTCCCTGAGTTGAAAAGTCGATGGTGGAACGTGGAAGGTAGTTTTTAAAAAAATCGGGTTTCGCTTTCCACGCTCTGATGTTATAGATACCAAACTTTTCTCGCCTAAACAAGCAGTTTTTAATAAAATCCATTGGTAAAATGAAGGGAAAAGGGTTATAATTTTTGACATAAGCGAGGGGGAGATCAATCGTGGAGGTGGAATGATGAAATTATTAACCATCATCATATCTTTTTCGATGGCCATCGGATGGTTAACTCCTGCCTTTTCTACTGAGGCGCCAAGGATGAGCAAGGAGGAGTTGAAGGCTTTGCTCAGTAATCCGGACCTGGTCATCATCGATGTCCGTTACGGCAGAGATTGGACCAATAGTGATGCAAAGATCAAAGGCGCTGTAAGAGAAGACTCGGATAATTTAAAATCCTGGGCAAACAAATACTCGCCGGACAAGACCATTGTTCTTTACTGAGCCTGACCCCGGGAAGGGACCAGTGCCAGTGTGGCACAGGAATTGATCGAAATGGGATTTAAGAAGGTCTTCGCCCTGAAGGGCGGATGGAAGGAATGGTCTAAGGCGGGTTACCCGATAGAGAAGAAGTGATATTCTCACCCATCATCCTCAATGCCGAATCGTTACCAAAAACCCTGGCGGATGAGCCCATCGACATTGCCCTGACTCTTTCATTGGCTGCTCTGAAAGCCCAGTTCATCGATCCAGAAAGGGGCGTTGTCCGGTATGATGCGATCCACACCTCTGAGAAGTTCGAAGAGTACAAGGCCCTCACAAAAGGATTGCAATCCTTCGATCTTGAATCCTTAAGAGACCGCGGAAAGGGACTTGCCTTCTGGATCAATATCTACAATGCCGCCGTCATTCATGGGGTTATCGAGCTCCGGCTGAAGCATTCGGTCAAAGACTTTTTTAGATTCTTTGATCGAGTCGCCTACGAAATTGGAGGGTATCGTTTTTCTTTAAACGATATGGAGCATGGCATCCTCCGAGGCAACCGGAGGCCACCCTACCGGCTTTTGAGGCCTTTCGGAAAAAAAGACCCGCGGGGAAAATTTACCATCCTGCCAATAGACCCGAGAATCCATTTCGCACTGGTTTGCGGAGCAAGGTCCTGTCCGCCTATTGGATTTTATGAGCAAGATCAAATCGATTATCAGCTTCAACTCGCGGCAATGAGCTTCATCAACAGTCCCCAGGTCAGAATCCTTCCGGAAAAAAACACGCTCTTGATTTCAATGATTTTCAAATGGTATAAGACGGACTTTGGGGGAGATGATCGGGCAATGGTCGATACGATTCTCAACTTCCTCGATGAAGGAGAGAAAAAGAATTTTTTAGGCAAGAACAGAAATCGAGTCCGGGTTAAATATCAACCCTATGACTGGAATCTGAATCAGGAGTAGGAAAAGCGATGCCAACTCAGGATGAATGGGGCCATGACCCCACTGTTCAGATGATGCGCCGGATATTCTCTCTTATGGAGAATTCTCAGAAAGATTTGCTGAGGGATCTGAACATCTCATTATTTGACCCAAGGCTCCGTCGTGCCCGCTCCCGCGCCCGGGATCTCTTTGAACAAACATGGCCGCTTGCCATGCAAAAAGAGATCGTTTCCAATGAGAGGGGGGCCACCCTCCTCTATATGCATTGTTTGGCCCACACGTTAAGCCTGAACGGGATCGAGGTTCCGGAGCAGGTATCGTCAAAAGATGAAAGAATCGCCATGTTTCTCCGGAAGGAGTTAAGATGATCCGCCTCCGTCTCTTTGGCCGTTGCCGTATCTATCATGATCCGGTCACCCCTGTCCTGAGGGCTCCCGCCCGGGTTGGATGGGAGGCCTGGTTTCGAAAAATCGACCTGATCACACCCCAGATGCTCAAGGGCGAGGAACTCCTCTCTCGGACACGGGGCTGGTGGACCATAGGGCCCGTTGAAGTAGCGGAGGTGGTTAAGAAACATGGCCGATTGGTTGTAGGAGACGAAGGAGAGCTGATGGTGGAGTTTCCCGACGAGAAAGCGACCGAAAGCCTTGCCGTTGCCCTCGCCGAGCGCTTCGGGGATCAAGTCTTAATCGCTCCCTGACGGATGCTTTCGTATAGGTTCAGGAGGTCATTCCGATGAGAAGAACGTCTTATCGAATCCACCGAAGCCGACAGACGAAAAAGGCCGACTCCAATAAGTCTGTTGCGGAGATCGTCAGGGAATTACAGCATACCCCTCCTAAAAAAGGCGATTACAGGGAACGATCGCTCAACATCCACGGTTTCATCTGCGCCCGATGCGGAAAAGAGTTTGACCACAAGACCAGTCGTCTTCTCACTGTCCACCACAAAGACGGAAATCACCTGAACAACCCGCCCGATGGCTCAAACTGGGAAAACCTCTGCGTTTACTGCCACGATGAAGAGCATAGTTGGTAAATTACGTTTGCCGTTGTCGAAACTCGTATCGATGCTCGACTGACGAAGCTGGAGGCTCGAATCAATTTTTACCGAAATTCGAGCATCGAGCTTCCTGCTTCGATACCAGCATCGTCACCGTTAAACGATATTCTCTTTAACTTGTTGTTATCTCCGGCGGGACTTTCTTTCAAATCTCCGATGGATCCAGAGCCATTGTTCGGGATACTGACGAATGATTGATTCAAGAACCTGGTTAAAGAGCTGGGTATTGGCTTCGATATCCTTTTTGAAATCACCGGTATGGATCAATTTGAGGGGCTCCTTGACAATAAGACGATGTTTTTGAAATCCCATTCTTATCATGAAAACCGGCAAAACAGGAGCTCCGCTTCTTAACGCCATGACGGCTAGGCCAGGAGTGGTCGGCACTTTCCTCCCGAAAAAGTCTGCCCATATTCCCTTGCTTCGCTTTCCTCTTTGATCAAACAGAATTCCAACCACTTTGTTTTTAGAAAGCGCCTCGATCACCTTTGGGGTGGCATTCTTAGGTGGAATAATCTCAAGACCTATTTTCTCTCTGCTCTCTATGATCCATCGGTCCAACCATCGATTATTTTTGATGGGTTTGGCAATCGCCAAGATCGGTTTTTGAATGATTCTCGACATCGGAACCATCAACTCCCAGTTCCCAAAATGTCCGAGCAGAAGAAGTGCCCCCCTGTTCTGCTCAAGAACTTTCAATGCCTCATCGACCCCTTCTGTCTCCACTTTTCTCTGGTAGGCTTCCATATCCATCTTCGGAATCTGGAAAAACTCAATGGCCATCATTCCCAGATTCTGGAAATTTTTTCTCGCAATCGAACGCCTCTCCGCCCCTGTCTTCTCCTGCCCGAAAGCAATTTCGAGGTTATCAATAGCAATCCTACGGTGCTCAAAATCAAAAGCATACATCAAATTTCCAAACTGCCTCCCGATCCAGAGGGCAAACCCCTCCGGCAGAAGATTGATGAAGAAGCCGAACATTCTTAGGAGTATGTAGATGGGATAAGCGAGTATCATCCAATATCCGATGTGAATTTAATTGAACGCATTAAATCCCAATAACCAAACTCCAATAACCAAATTTTGAATGATGGTAATTGGAATTTATTTGATTATTGGCTTGCCTGCGCGAAGTCCTGCCCCGCAGGCCGAAGGCAGGTGTTTGGAATTCGGTTATTTTTCTATTCTTCCCCTTGATAAGGCAGGGCCTCATCGATGAGCATGATTGGGATATCGTCTTTGATCTGATAGAGCAATCGACAAGACTTACAGATCAACCCATCCCCTGCATGGTTAAGGAAAATATCTCCCTTGCACTTCGGACAGGCCAAGATGTCGAGAAGTTCCTTGCTAAGTGCCATCTTTGTCCTCCTTTAATCCCCTTTTTTCCTGGTTTCCTTATTTAAAACGGCCTCTTTCTTAAGCAGAATCCACTGGACAGCCTCAAAAAGGTCCTGAGCTACATAATCCGGCTTTGATTTCCACTGGTCTCCGAAATATTCCCACTCCCCTTTGCCATATCCTGTGAGGACCAGAATGGTCTTTGCCCCGATCCGGTGGCCAAACTCGATATCCGCCCCGCGGTCACCGATCATATAACTTTTGGAACAGTCGATCCCCAGATCCCTTGCGGCCTCTTCGATCAGGCCCGTTTCAGGTTTTCGACATCGGCATTTCTGACGGTAGGGGGGCTCTCCTGCATCAGGATGATGGGGACAATAATAGATTCCATCGAGGTGCGCCCCCTTTTCCCTCAAATGGTCTTCCATCTTACGGTGGACCAGGTGGATTAAGGACTCGGGGAAATATCCTCTTGCCACACCTGCCTGATTGGTGACGACGACAACCTTTAGTCCGTTCTGGTTTAATAACCGGATCGCCTCGCCTGCTCTTGGAAAGAGCCTGAATCGTTCGAGGTGGTTCACATACCCCACCTCTTCATTGATCGTCCCATCCCGGTCCAGAAAAACCGCCCTGTTTCCCCCCATCTCCCTATCTCCCTATCTCCCCAACTCCCCATCTCCCCAACTCAAACTTATCCGGAGGCGTAAACCGCAAAAAAGACCGGTGGATCATCCAGTCTCCCACATTGAAATAGAGATATTTCTTTTCGTCTATCCGTTCCTCCACCTCCTCCGGGAAATGGGAGTGGCCAAGGATCACCATATCAAAACCCTCTAAAAATTTTTGATGGGCAAATTGTTTGAATTCCGGAGGAGGGCCGGAGGAAAGGATTCCATGATTTTTTTGATAACTCCTTTGACTGAGCCATTTCGCAACACGACGGGAGAATCCGGGACCAACCCTTTCGATGAGACCGTATGTCCATTGATTCTTGATCATTCTTCGCCATGTCCGGTATCTCCATAGTTTCGGATTGGACAGGTCTCCATGAGAGATAAAAACCCTTCTTCCTCCTATCCTCTCCTCATTCCCCTCAGGGAAAACCTCCACCTCCATCCCGAATCTTTCCGAAAAGAAGGAGTGGAGGAAGAAATCGTGATTTCCCTCAAAATATTTGATTCGAATGCCCTGACGATATAACCTTTGTAGACCTTCCAAAATGGGAAGGTATTCTACGAAAGGAAAGGTCTGCCCGCTAGTTGGTCTCTCTTTAAACCCAAAAAGAAATTCGAACAGGTCACCCAGGATGACCAGATGACTCATCCGCTCTTTCTCCGAATTTAAGAACCTTAAAAAGACCTCCATCACCCCGGGCTCCCTCCCGTTAAAATGGGCATCCGAGACAAAGATCCAGTCCTTTTCGGTTTGAGTCAATATCAATCCTTTACCTTCCGTAATAGCTCACTCTTCCTTCGATTTTCTCCGAGATCCGGTGGGGATTCTGGAGAAAATCTTATAGCGGATACCTCGACTTGTTGGCCAACTAAAAGGATGATCCCGTATATCAAGGATGATTCTACAAATGGACAATGTTACCCTTACCCTTAAAAATATGAACCATCCGCTTGATAAGATTTTCGGAGGAATTCCTGCCGGATCTCGGAGCTCCCCAACGCTTCAGTGAGGCATTACTACCTTCCTACGCCGCAGTAACGAAAGCCCAACCGCTTCATATGGGCTGGATCGTAAACATTCCTCAGGTCGATGAAAATTGGCTCTTTCAATAATCCTTTAATACGAAGGAGGTCTAGCCGCCGGAATTGGTTCCATTCGGTCACCAGCACAAGGGCATCGGCTCCGCTGGCCACATCGTAGGCATCTTTCCCTAATTCCAGTTTTGGAAGGATCGCCTTCGCTTCCTCCATGGCTGCCGGGTCGAAGGCTCTCACCTTTGCCTCCATTTCAAGAAGCCCCCGGATGATGGCAATCGCGGAGGACTCCCGAATGTCATTCGTATTCGGTTTGAAGGATAGCCCGAGGATCCCGATCTTCTTTCCCCCGAGATCTCCCACCATCTCCTTGATCTTCGCCACCATCCTCTTCTTCTGATCCTCGTTCGCCTGGATGACCGAATCGATCACCCTAAATGTGTATCCCTTTTCATGGGCGATCTTCGAAAGGGCACGGGTATCCTTCGGAAAACACGAGCCTCCATAACCCGGGCCCGGATGAAGAAATTTTTTCCCGATCCTTCCGTCCAATCCCATGGCCTTTGCCACATGGTGAACATCCGCTCCCACCTTCTCGCAGAGATTGGCAATCTCATTGATGAAGGTCACCTTCGTGGCCAAAAAACCGTTTGTCGCATATTTGATCATCTCTGCTGATTCGAGAGAGGTGAGGATAAATGGCGTCTCGATCAAGTATAAGGCGCTGTAAATATCCTTCATGATCGCCATTGCCTGTTCGCTCTCCGCGCCGATGACAACCCGGTCCGGCCGCATGAAGTCCTCTATGGCAGAGCCTTCCCTTAAAAATTCCGGATTGGAAACGATGTCGAAGGGAGTTGGCTGCGGTTGATGTTTTTGAATCAATTCCTTCAGCCAGCGGGCTGTACCCACCGGGACGGTCGATTTCATCACGACGACTTTGTAACCATCCATCCAGGGGGCGATCTCCTTGCCCACTTCTTCAATGAACCGGAGGTCTGCGGATCCATCCTCATTGGGAGGCGTTCCCACAGCGATGAAGATCACCAGGCTCGATCTAACTCCCTCTTCGATGTTTGAGGAAAAACGGAGTCTGCCTTCCTTTGTCCCCTTTGCCACAAGGTTTTCCAGCCCGGGTTCATAAATCGTGATCTTCCCCCGCTTGAGAAGATCGATCTTCTGGATATCACTATCCACACAGATCAGATTCATTCCGAACTCTCCCAGGCAGGCTCCGCTCACCAGCCCTACATAACCTGTTCCGATCACGCAGATATTCATGGCTGACTCCTTCTTTTATGACTGCTCAAGTCCCTTAAACTCAGATAAAAAATCTTTCAGGGCTTCGGTCCAGGGGCGCAGTTCGATTCCGGTTTCCCGGCTAAATTTCTTCGTGCTGAGAACTGAATAGGAGGGTCGGGCCGCTTTCCGGTTCAGCTCCCTTGAGGAAATAGGAAGGACTTCCACTTCTTTCGCTCCTGATAATCTAAGAATGGTCTGGCCAAATTCATACCAGGAACAAAAATCATTGTTGGTCACATGAAAGATTCCGCTTGCTCTATTTTGGATCAGCAGAAAGATAGCCCTGGAAAGATCGACCGTATAAGTGGGAGCACCGATCTGGTCATTCACAACTGAGAGGACCTTTTTCTCATTTGCCTGGCGGAGAATGGCTGTGACGAAATTCTTTCCATGTCTGCCATAGAGCCACTGGGTCCGGATCACCAATCCATCCCCAGCCAATTCCATGGCATATTGTTCCCCTTTCCATTTCGATCGGCCGTAGATGTTGAGGGGATTGGGCATATCCTCTTCGACATAAGGGGCGCCCTTCTTTCCGTCGAAGACATAGTCGGTGCTCAGATAGATCGCTTTCGCCCCGCATTGCCTGACACCCATGGCGATATGTCTCATTCCATCCGCATTGACGGCAAACGCCTCCTGCTCATTCAACTCACAGCCATCCACATCCGTGTGGCCAGCCAAATTGATCACAATCGCCGGTCGGGTTCTCTTGATCTTGGCAACGGTCTCGTGCTCTTTCCGGATATCGATCTCATCGATGTCCCATCCCAGGACTTCGTCACCTGGAAAAGAAGACAGAAGTTCAGGGACAAGATCCCTTCCTAACATTCCCTTGGCGCCAATGACCAATAAGCGGTTCATCCTTTAAAAGAATCTCCAACGCTCTCGTGTTGATTTTCGAATGAATCGTTATCCTAAAAGGCTTAAATTCGAAGCACGAAATCCGAATTTCGAAACAAACTCGAATGTTCAAAATTCTAAACGGTTTTTTTTAAACATTTGAATTTTGAGATTGTTTCAGATTTCGATATTCGAATTTCGAATTTTTTTGACGTTAACGATCCTGATACATCCGTTTGTAATAATCCAGATACTCCCCTGTCTTGATCTTTTTCCACCATTCCCGGTGGGTTTGATACCATTCAATCGTCTGATTGATTCCTTCTTCAAAAGAGACCGCAGGCGTCCACTCTAATGCCCTCTTGATCTTGGAGAAATCAATGGCATACCGCCGGTCGTGACCGGGACGATCCGCAACAAACCGGATCAGGGAATGGGGCTTTCCCAACCGGTCCAGGATCGTCTTTGCCACATGGAGGTTGGTCCTCTCGCTCTGTCCGCCTATGTTGTAAACCTCACCCGGTTTGCCCTCCCGAAGAACTTTGTCCAGGGCCCGGCAATGATCCTCCACATAGATCCAATCCCTGACGTTTAACCCATCGCCGTACATGGGAAGTTCCTTATCTTCCATCGCATTGGAAACCATCAGCGGAATCAATTTTTCAGGAAACTGGTAGGGACCATAATTATTTGAAGATCGCGTGATGACGGTGGGAAGCCCATAGGTATGGTAATAGGCCCGGACCATCATATCCGCCGCCGTCTTGCTCGCCGAATAGGGGCTGTTGGGAGCCAGCGGAGTCTCTTCGGTAAAGGCGCCTGTCTCCCCCAGGGAACCATAGACCTCATCGGTCGAGATGTGAAGAAAACGGATCTTCTGACCATGGCTAACTTTTCTCACCGCCTCCAGCAGAGCAAATGTCCCGAAGATGTTCGTCCTCATAAAGGCGCCCGGGTCTTCGATGGAGCGGTCTACATGTGATTCAGCCGCAAAGTTTACGATGGCATCCACCCCTTTACGGATCAGTTCCTCCATGCGGGTCGCATCAGCAATGTCCCCCCGGATGAAATGGTAACGGGAAGAATGGGAAAGGTCCGAAAGGTTTTCGATGTTTCCGGCATAGGTCAGTTTATCAACATTGATAATCGAGACCTCCGGATAGTTCTTCAAATAATACCGAATGAAATTACTTCCAATAAATCCACACCCGCCTGTCACCAGTAGTCTCATTATTCTCTGACCTCTTGTAATTCTCGAACGAGTTGCACCCCTTAAATCCGAAATCCGAATATCGGGCGAACCTTCCCGAAGGGATCAATCTGAAACAAATTCAAATTCCCAAAATTCAAATGTCTTAAACTTTTATTTGTTTCGAATCCCGCCTTGGCGGGAAAATTTTGTGATTCGAGATTATTTCGGATTTCGGATTTCGTGCTTCGAATTTCCGATTTTCTTACCCATCTTTCCTCGCCCAATCATAAGGGATATCCTTACCGTGGGGCGGGAGACGGTATTCATCCGGTTTGCTGTAATCATAGACCCCCGTCGGGATATTGACGATGATCGCCTCCTCCTCGCTGACGCACTTCCATCCATGATAGATCATATTGGGTACCTGGACCAGCATCGGGTTATGGATCCCGATGTAAAATTCATTGATCTCACCCCTGGTGGGTGACTTCTCCCTTGGATCGTAAAGGACCAGTTTGATCATCCCCTGGACCGAGACAATGTTGTCGGTCTGGATTTTATGATAGTGCCAGGCCTTGACGACCTGTGGGTAGGTTGTCGTCACGTAGACCTGGCCGAATTTTAAGAAGAGATCGTCATCTGCCCGGAGGATCTCCATCACCCTCCCCCGCTCATCCGGAATCACCCTCAATGACTTCGTCCTCACGCCGTGGATCATCATTTCTTCCTCCCGTTCTCAGGCTTTATCGGGAAATCTACTCTAAATATTTGAATATGGAATTCTTAAGGTGTAATTTAAGTCATTCCTGCGGAGGCAGGAATCCAGCATGAAACCTTACTGGATTCCCGTTTTCACGGGAATGACAAAAACGTAAAAAAAGGTTCACTAAATTTTCTTGATTACAGGTTATTCGCTCCTGTCTGGGCCACCAGCTGATTGGCACGGAGCAGGGATTCAAAGGTTCCCGCATCGGTCCACCACCCATCCAAAATATCATAGGTCATCGTCCCTTTTCCAATATATCGATTATTCACATCGGTGATTTCCAACTCCCCCCGTTCCGAAGGCTTCAGGGTCTTAATAAAATCAAAGACGGTAGAATCATAAAAATAGATTCCGATCACCGCATATTTTGATCTTGGCTGTTTGGGCTTTTCCTCGATCCCGACAATCCTGTCTCCTTTCAACTCCGCAACGCCGAACCGATGCGGGTCAGGGACCTCCTTCAGGAGGATCTTCGCCCCCTGCTTCTGCTTTCGGAAAGCCTCCGCCGCACTTCGAATATTCCTCTCGATGATATTATCTCCCAATACAACGCAGACTCCATCTCCGGCGGCAAAAAATTCTGCAAGGCCGAGGGCTTCGGCAATTCCTCCCTCTCCCTGTTGATAGGTGTAGTTAATATGTTTAAGCCCGAACTCCTTTCCGTTTCCGAGCAGCCTCAGAAAATCACCGGCATTATTTCCGCCGGTGACGATCAGGATGTCATCAATACCCGCATTGATCAGGGTCTGGATCGGGTAATAGATCATCGGTTTATCATAGACCGGAAGCAGATGCTTATTCGTTACCTTTGTCAATGGATAGAGCCGCGTTCCCAACCCCCCTGCCAAAATCACTCCCTTCATTCTTTCCTCCTTTTGATCCGCCCGTTCTTTACAAACTCATATAAAAAGGCTTCTTCCCCAACGAACCCAGGCCGAGCAGATTGAGATAGACCTGAAACTTCAACTCCTTATTCTGGACCCCATCAGGAGATCGACCCTTATCCTCGACCGTCAGTCCTAATGTCCAGCACTGCGCCTGATACTCCGCCCCATAGATATTCTCTACCTTCCAGTGATCTTTTAAATTATAGCGCGTCGAGCCATAGAGATAGAGAGGAGGGATCGTCTTGACCCGGACGCCCGCATTGATCTCTTTAATGTTGCGCTGGGCATATCGGTATTGAACCTGAAGCGCATCATCTCGCTTATCCTTGATGTTGATGGAGGCATTCCCAACTTCCAGATTTCCATGATAGGGGCTGAACTCTCCGTCCATTTTTGCAGAAAGATAGGGGCTGAAATTCCACCAGAGTTCTCCCTGAATATTGGAAAAGTATCTCCCCTTGCCCTTTGAATCCCGTGTGAAGGGGTCTCCGAGACTATAGGATTGGAAGATTTTCAGCTTTGCATATTCCGAAGGTCCGGAACTCACCCCTTCCTTCTCAGGTTTTCCCACAAGCCGCTGGGTGAGGCCATAGGTGATCTGATTCGAATATGGGATTCGATCCAGATCGTCGAAGACGGGAATATCTTTCTGGTTGACCGGGGGACTGTAATGATAGCCGATCATGGGCTCGATGGTGTGCATCCATTTCCCCACCTTATAAAGTTTTGAAATTCCTGGAACTGCTCCCGCATCGTAGACCCGGTAAAATTCGGTGGAGACCTCCGTGTTTGCCACAACCGTCTCCCGTGACTCCCATCCTTTAAATTGCCGCGTCGGATCATTAAAAGACTTATACAGGGTCTCCCTTGGCCCCACGCTCGATTCCACCTTCATGACATTAAAGAGTCTCAACGGAACGAAGAGCCTTGGAAAGACATCACCCCGGTGCGCCTCCACACCCTGGTCCCGCGAGAAACGGGTGTAGGAGACCCCGCCCTCGAAGAAGAGCGGCGTATTGAAAAGCGACTGCGGGTGTCCCTGAAAACTGACCTGCGGGAGTTTCTGAACGGTCTCGTCATCGCTTTTTTTCGTCAGGTCCTGAAAAACGGAGGCCTCTGTCAGGAAACTGAACCGGTCCCAGTTTTTGCCTCCAAAGATGGTGGACCTTAACTGTCCCCTGCTCCTTGAGTCGATCTTCGCCTCTCCCGGAAGGTCTTCGTCAAAATCGCGGTGGTAGTGGATGTCGCTCACGCGATTGATATTGGCCTTTAAATAAAAATCGTGTGGAAATTTTTGTTGATGCTGGACGAAGAAGGCATAACGATTTTTATTAAAAACCTGATCATCGATGAAATGGAAGCTGGCCTGTCCCCTTGTCTCCGGAGTAAAGGCATAGCGGTATTCCAAGCCTTCTTTAAAACCCCTCTTCCCCAAATAATCGAGATAAAGCGTGGCATCCATGTCTTTGGTAATAGCCCAGAAGAAGGCGTTCTTAATCTCGGGGCCATACTTTTTCGAATACCCCACCCGGGGGAGGAGAAAACCCGTCTGTCTCTCTCTTTTTACAGGAAAGAGCCCCCAGGGAAGATAGAAGGATGGAATGCCTCCGAGATAAAAGGTCGGACCCTTGGCAATCCCGTATCCTTCGACCGTGACCTCCAATTCTTTGACCGTAAATTTCCACGGAGGTCGCGCCGCATCGCAGGTGGTGAAAGAACCCTCCCGGATTCGATACCGGTTCTCTCCTAATTTCTCGCCCTCCTTGCTTGTGATATGAAAATTCTGATCCTTGAGAAAGAGCCTGGCCTGGTAGATCTTCCCCAGCCGGGTATCGATGTTGATTTCCAATCGTTCGCACTCGAGAACATCCTCTCCTTCCCTGAGCACAATATTTCCCCAGGCCACGAGATCCTTCGTCGCCATATTCAGTTGAGCATGATCTCCCTTAAGAAAGAGATCTCCTCTTTTTACTTCCACTCTTCCGTGGGCCTCATAGACCTGACTGTCCCGTTCATAGGAGAGCTCATCCGCCTCAATCTCCACAGGCCCTTCCCCCTTCTCCACTTTCACATCGGTGATCTTTCCATCAGAGAGAGGGGGATGAAAGAGGGTCAGAAGGATGGAGAAAGAGCTCAGGACGAACCAGCGATATCTCATAATCCTCCCCTGGGAAGAAAGTAGGATCTGGCTTCTCCAACCGTATAGAGCGACCCGGTAATACAGAAGATATCTTCTTCGCCTGTGAGAGAGAGACCCCTGTCAATCGCCTTCCTAAAATCTTCGATAACCTCTGCCTTTTTCCCATTCCGTCCCAGGGCCTTCCTGAGCGAATCAGGAGAGGCGGCGCGGTCTGTGCCAGGCCGCGTAAGAACGATGTGATCTGCAAGCGGAGACAGGCAGTGAAGGATCGAATGGACATCCTTGTCTTTCATGATTCCAATCAGAAGGACGAGATGGCGATATTGAAAATCCTCCTTTAGAGACTCTCTCAAAGAGAGAGCTCCTTCGGGATTATGGGCGCCATCGAGAATAACTCGAGGGGAGGAGCTTACCATTTCCAATCTTCCGGGCCATTCAACCGCCTTCAACCCTTCGACGATGGCGTCGTTCGAAACGCGATATCCCAGATCATCCAGAATTTCCATCGCTCCAACGGCGGTCGTGGCATTCACCATTTGATAGGAACCCCGGAGGTTGAGAGAAAGGTCCCACAGTTTTCGATGGAGGCCTTCGTAATGGAAACTCCTCTCCCCTCCTGGAACATAACGGAAATCCTTCCCAACCCTAAAAAAGAGCGCCTTCTTCTCGCGGCATATTTTTGAAAAGAGGCGGAGCACCGTCGGCTGGGTGGCGGCTGTGATGAGTGGGCGGCTCTCTTTGATGATCCCTGCCTTTTCCCTCGCAATCCTCATGATGCCCTTGCCAAGAACATCTTCATGATCTTTGCCAATATTCGTGATGATGGAGACAAGGGGATCGACCACATTGGTCGAATCGAGCCTTCCTCCCAGACCCACCTCCAGGATGGCCAGATCGACCATCTTCTGTTTGAAGTAAAGGAAAACCATTGCAGTGGTAAAATCGAAGAAGGTGAAGGGAGGGGCGACACCAGCCTTCTCAATCTTCTCCCGCATCCACTCCGTCAGTTCTGCCACTTCCTCTTTCTCGATCTCCTTTTCATTCACCATCATTCGTTCCGTGAACCGGATGAGATGGGGAGACGTATAGAGGCCAACCCCGTAACCCTCTTTTCGCAAGATCGAAGCAACCATGGCCGCGGTGCTACCTTTTCCGTTCGTCCCTCCTATATGGATGGCCTGAATGTCCCGATGCGGATTTCCAACAGCCTCGAGAATCTCCTCGATCTTCGTCAACCCGAAAATCATCCCGAACTTTTCAAGACCATAGAGATAGTCAAGCGATCGTTGATAGCCATTCTTATTCATTTCTAATCTATTCCTTTACCCCGTTAGAAAGCCCCGCATCCCATGGCCGAGTCTAATCGGCGCTGCGTTGAAAACTCTGCGTGAGCTATTTCGTTAGAAAGGCCAAATCTTTCTAACGGGGTTTACTGACCAGCCTTGAGCATTTTGAGGAGGGAGGCAAGGGTGTGCCGGAGATCTTTTCGTTCAACGATGAGATCGATCATCCCATGCTGAATAAGGTATTCCGCCCGTTGGAATCCCTCCGGAAGTTCCGCTCGAATCGTATCTTTGATCACCCTTGGCCCTGCAAATCCGATCATCGCTTTTGGCTCGGCGATGATGACATCGCCCAACATGGCAATGCTGGCCGACACCCCCCCTGTGGTCGGATCGGTCAGGACCGAGATGTAGGGAAGCCTTGCTTCCTGGAGTCTGCCAAGGGCTGCGCTGGTCTTGGCCATCTGCATCAGAGAGAGGATCCCTTCCTGCATCCTGGCTCCTCCGGAGGCGCAAAAGATGATCACGCCGACTTTTTTCTCGATCGCCCTCTCAATCAGACGGGTGATCTTTTCCCCCACCACCGAACCCATGCTTCCGCCCATAAAGTTAAATTCAAAAATGCCGACCATCACCCGTTCGCCCTCGAACTGTGCCTCTCCGCAGATGACAGCATCCTTCTGACCGGTCGTTTCTTGAGATTCTTTGACCCGGTGCGGGTACTTCTTCGAATCTTTGAATTCCAGGGGATCAAGGGAAGTAAGGTCTGAGTCGTTCTCAAGGAAGGTTCCCGGATCAATTAGACACTCCATTCGTTTCCGGGCAGGTATCTGAAAGTGATAATTGCACTTCGGACAGACCGAAAGATTCCGTTCGACGACCTTACGGTAGATCATCTCATTGCACGACTTACACTTCAACCAGAGCTCATCGAAGAGCCTCGGGTTCTCACGCTTCTCTTTCTTCTCTTCCTCTTCTCCCTTCTTAAACCAGGCCATCGAATCGATCGATCCTCTCTTTTTGGATGTTTAAAGCTAACAAAATAAGGGTGAGATGTCAATGAAATGAGAACTTCCGGGAGGATTGAATCTCATTCTTGGCTGTGGTATTTTAAAGCGATGAACGGGAAGGTGAAAATCGAGTCCATGGCCTTTAAAGGAAATGGAGTGGGACATATCGATGGCAAAGTCATCTTCGTCCCTTACACCGTGACTGGAGATGAGGTATCGGTAGAGATCGCGGAAGATAAAAAAAGTTACTCCGTAGGCGGGCTGAAGGAAATTCTAATTCCATCTCCTTGGAGGATCAATCCTCCCTGTCCCTATTTTGGTGACTGCGGGGGCTGTCAATGGCAGCACATCGACCCGTCTGTCCATGAAGCGTTGAAGAAAGAGATCCTAAAAGAGTCGTTTCAAAAAATAGCAGGGCTGAAAGAGATTCCTGATCTCTCCGCCGTTTCCTCCCCCCAATCCTATGGATATCGGACCAGAATTCAACTGAAGGCTGAGGGAAATAAGATCGGTTTCTTTGGGGAAAAATCTCATCGGATCGTTGAGATTGACCTATGCCCCATCGCCCATCCCATAATCAATATAATCCTCCAATGCATTAAAAAAGAGCGATTCCCTCTTTCCGGAGTGGAAGGATTCGAGATCAATGTCTCTCCCGAAGAGGAAAAAGGGATATTGATCTTCCATTTGAATCTGTCCGGACAAAGGAGAAAAATGCCTTTAAAAGAACTCCTCCAATCCATCCCTCTTTTAAAGGGCATCGCCGTGGTGAGGAAAAAGAGATGGATCCGTCTCGGCGATCCAACCCTGAACATTAAGACGAAATTGAAACAATCAGGCGGCGAAAGAATCTTCCACCTGCGTGTCTCTCCGGGGAGTTTCTTTCAGGTGAACCTCGGACAGAATCTGGAACTCATCCAGACGGTTCTGGATTTCGGTGAATTGAAAGGCAACGAAAGGGTTTTTGATCTTTACGCGGGTATTGGAAATCTCACACTTCCCTTAGCCACGGAAGCAAAATGGGTCGTCGGGATTGAGGAGAGTAAGATGGCCGTCACAGACGCCCGTTTCAATGCGGAGGCCAACGGCATCAAAAACTGTCTATTTGTCTCCGGAAAAGTAGAGGAGATGTTAGAGGTTGAAAAAGGGTTAGACCTCATTGTTCTTGATCCCCCAAGGGCAGGTTGCAAGAAGGTGGTCGATCAAATGGTGAGATTGGAACCTGAAAAAATCGTCTACGTCTCCTGCGAACCAACCACCCTCTCCCGTGACCTTCGCCTCTTCTGTGAAAGAGGATACTCCCTCAGGAAACTCTGCCTCATCGACATGTTCCCCCAGACCTACCATATGGAAGTCGTGGCCTTGCTCACGCATTAAAACCGCAAGAGGATGGAGGAGCGGTCCTTCGGACCTTGAGGATAGAGGCCAAATCTCTTGCCTCAAACAAAGTGCTCCTCAAGCGAAGCAATCCTCAAGCATCGAAAACCTTAGATGACTTTATTAAGCGGATATTCGATGATCCCCACTGCTCCCCGTTTCAACAATTTCGGGATGAGTTCCCTCACAACCTTCTCAGAAACCATCACCTCTATGGCAAACCAGTCGCTCTGAAAGAGGTTCGAAATCGTGGGTCCCGTGATGCTTGGAAGGATTTCCATCAAACCCTTCAGGTCATTAGCGGAAACGTTCATCTTCAGCCCCACCATCCCTTCGGCCCGGAGTGCCCCCTGGAGAAGAAGGGAGATCTGTTCGATCTTCTCCTTTTTCCACGGATCCTCATAGGACCGGCGATTGGCGATAAATTGGGTATTGGTCTGAAGAAGTTCCGCGACAATGCGAAGTTTATTGGCCCGTAGCGTGCTTCCTGTCTCTGTCACTTCCACAATGGCATCGCACAGCCCTTCGATCACCTTGCCTTCGGTCGCTCCCCACGAGAACTCCACATCCACCTTGATTTTTTGCTCGGCGAAGTATCGCCGGGTAAAATTGACCAGTTCGGTAAAGATCTTCCTCCCCTCCAGATCTTTCAGGGTGCGGATCGGCGAGTCTTCGGCAACCACCAGCACCCATCGGGCAGGAACCTGGCTTGTTTTTGAGTAAACCAGGTCTTGAACAACCACCACATCTGAGTTGTTTTCGAGGATCCAGTCCTTACCGGTCAACCCTACATCCAGAGTGCCCATCTCCACAAATCTCGACATCTCCTGGGCCCGGACCAGAGTACAGCGGATCTCCTCATCATCCACCATAGGGAGGTAGCTGCGCGAACTGACCATGATCTTCCAGCCGGATTTCCTGAAGAGTTCAATCGTGGCGTTCTCAAGGCTCCCCTTTGGAATTCCTAATTTCAGCATCTTCACTTTCCGTATACCTCCTTCGGATCAAAAATTCTCTTCCCTGAAACTTTCCATTCACCCTCTTCATGCCGGTGATGAAAACAACTTTGAAAACCCGTATGGCAGGCCGCCCCTCCCATCTGTTCGACTTTTAGAAGAAGGGTGTCTCCATCGCAGTCGAGATAGATCTCTTTCACCACCTGAACATGGCCGGAGGTCTCCCCTTTCAACCAGAGTTTCTTGCGGGACCTTGACCAGAACGTAACCTTCCCTGTCTTCAGAGTCTCCTCCCATGACTCCCGGTTCATATAACCCAGCATCAGGACCTGATTGGTCGAAGCGTCCTGAATGACGACCGGAATGAGCCCATCCCCTTTGTTGAAGTCAATCTGGATCACAGAACCTCCTTTCCCTTTAAAGGGTTCAAGGATTCGAGGGTTCATGGGTTCAAGTTTTTTCTTAACTCGGACCCTTGACCACTTGACCTCTTGAATCCTATCAATTCATAAGCAGTCTGGCCATCTGAGTCGCATTCTTAGCCGCAGAACCGGCATGACAGTTATTAAAAAAAACAAACGTCTTTGCCGTTTTCTTTGAAATGTCCTTGATGTCCGGGACGAACTCCTTCAACTCCCCCTCGCTGTAGAGGTAATCATATCTCACAGAAGCAGGGACATTGAACCAGTTCGGATTTCTGCCATGGAGCCTAAAATATCCGATTTTGGAAGTGGCCCTGGGGAGATAAGGCATCAGCTTGGGCAGTTTGGGTTCATCCACAATACAATAACCAGTCCCGATCTTCTCTAAAAACTCGAACATCCCTTCCTTCATCCAGGCCTGGTTCCGGAATTCAAAGACAAGAGGAACATCGCCCATCTCCTCCTTGAACCTTTCGATGTAGCCGGAATTCTCCTTGCTGGGGAAAAACCCGTAGGGAAACTGAGCCAGGACACCCGCAAGCTTGCCATCCCCGATCAGAGGATCAAGGCTGTATTTAAACTTCTTAAAGGTCTCCTGATTGTCTATCATCTCTCCCGTCTCTTTGTTCCGAATCTCATGGGTCATCCCCTTGAAGGATTTGACGACGAATTCAAAATCGCCGGAGGTCTTTCGAGACATCGCCGAAAAACTCTTCTGAGAAGGAAGGGTATAGTAGGTGAAGTTCACCTCCAGGGCATTAAACCCAAGCTCTTTTTCATAAAAAGATAACATCTCCTTTTCCGGCAGCCCAGGGGGATAGACCGTGCCCTTCCAGTCCGCAAAAGAAAACCCGCTCGTCCCGATCTTGATCATTTCAATTCAACGAATTAGCACCCCTGGCCTTATATTACGGTAGCCCATCTAAAAAGGCATTAAAAGTGTTTTTCTGATATTTTATAAGCTCCATACAATCTTATCATTTCAAGGGCTCTATTTTATCTAATTTTTGATGATCTTCTGCTTGTTTCCATACTTTTTTCAGTTCTTCCTGATGAATGCTTGCCCATTCAATTACTAGTCCCAATGCTCGTGGAGGCAGAAAACCTGCGAATAGTGAAAGGTCATCAATGGTAATCAAAACGCTGTAATTACCATATACGGCATGAAAATGAGGCGGGGGATGGTCATGGTAATAGATGTAAATGATAATGCCGAAAAATCTGGTTATCTCCGCCATCTATCTTCTCAGTAATTCACAACCAACTCTTTTTTCAGTAGGGAAAGCGGGTCAACACCGAGGACCTTTGCATATAAATTATCAGGGCATAAATCAATACCACCTTCCCAGGCGATCGTATGACTTTCAGGGTCGATATATACGGAATTAAAAAATTCGGTATCCTCCCATGCCTTGAACACACCCTTTCCCAATAACTCAGAAAGGCCAACCGTTCCTTCAACTCCATCTGAAAATTTAATCCAGACCCTATAATTAGACAGCGGTTTAACCTCTATAATTTCATGCATTGTATCCATCTCCTTTTATGCCTTTATCTCAAAAGGCAATCGTCAGTTTCCCTTTAAAATTGAGCGTTGCCATTTATCTCACCCTTTACCTAGTATAAACAAAGATAGTAGAACAGGAGGGTATTGTCAACCCCGATATCACAGTGCGATCAATAATTTTTCTTGAGTCCTTCCGCAGATTGGCCTATATTAATAGCCATGAAGAACGCTACGGTAATGGAATTTCATATCTCCCGTAAGGTCCGGGACCTCTACGGGTTTGACGAGTCTTTTTTTACTGTGAGCGGAAATGGCATCTTCCCCAATTTCCGTGCTGTAAGGCTATTCGTCCAAAGGATGAATGAGAAAAGGGACCTCATCAACTTTCCGGAGCAGGCCATTAAACCCGGCCAGATGAATGCGATGGGGCTGATTGATGAGATTCTCCACTACATCACCGGCCTATATGGGGATGAGAAAAATCCTCTGGTGATGAGACAGGCGCTCGACTGGATCTATGAAAAATTCGGCAGATTTAGAGTGGACGAGACATTACAACATTTTTTAGCAGAATTTCCCGCGGTCGCCGTCTATCGGGGAGAAATATTGCCTGAAATTTATTTGGAGGGTGAAACAGAGGGGGTGCCCAACCGCCAGATCGTCCTGGAAGAGATGCTCATGCTCTGGATGGCCAATAAGAACCCCGCTTTTTCTCCTTTCGTCGAACTCTTTGACGACTCCGCTCTTCAAAAAGAGACCCTTTACCTCCGGATCATGGAACAACTTCCCGTCTTCTTCAATTCACAGCCTCCTTTTGGCCCTGACCATCAAAATCTGATCGATATGCTTCGAAGTCCTGCGATTGCTGTTCCGCATTCTCTCTCGGGACAACTCGAATACATACGGGAAAGATGGGGATTTTTATTGGGCAGGCACTTCTCCCTCCTCCTCAGCAGCCTGGATCTCATGAAGGAGGAAGAGATTGCGGAGATGCGAAGGATGACCTTCTGGAGCCGCGCCCCTGCTCCTGTGTATGAATTCACCGGAATGGAGGGAGAGCCGGAGGGATTCAGTCCCGACCTGGAGTGGATGCCGAGATTGGTGTTGCTGGCAAAAAATATCTATGTGTGGCTTCATCAACTCTCAAGAAAGTATCAGCGCTCCATCTACCGGCTTGACCAGATCCCTGACGAAGAGTTGGATCGATTAGCCTATTGGGGCTTTACCGGACTCTGGCTCATTGGCCTGTGGGAGCGGAGTCTCGCATCAAAAAGAATTAAAGAACTTTTAGGCAGTCCTGACGCAGTGGCTTCCGCTTACTCCCTTTTCGACTATCAGATCGCAGGCGACCTCGGCGGTGAAGAGGCCTTCCAGAATCTGAAAGACCGTTCGTGGAAACGTGGAATTCGCCTGGCAAGCGATATGGTTCCCAACCATATGGGCATTGATTCGAGATGGGTGATTGAACATCCGGACTGGTTCATCTCATCCGAAGAAAGCCCCTTCCCTGCCTATCGCTTCAGCGGACCGGACCTCTCCTGGCACGGAGAGGTGGGAATCCATCTTGAGGATCACTATTTCGATCAGAGCGATGCTGCAGTCGTCTTCAAGCGGGTGGATCATAGAACAGGCGGGGAACAGTATATTTATCACGGAAATGATGGCACCCGGATGCCCTGGAACGATACCGCCCAGCTCAATTTCCTGAAGGAAGAAGTCAGGGAAGCCGTCATCCAGAACATTCTCCATGTCGCCCGTAATTTTACCATCATCCGTTTCGATGCAGCCATGACTCTGACCAAAAAGCATTATCAGCGACTCTGGTTTCCGGAGCCGGGAACAGGCGGCGCGATCCCGTCACGGGCCGAGCACGGGATGACCAGAGAGGGGTTTCATCGCCATATGCCTGAAGAATTCTGGCGTCAGGTTGTGGATCGCATTGCCCGGGAGGCGCCCGGGACCTTGCTCCTCGCTGAGGCATTCTGGTTGCTCGAAGGATACTTCGTCCGGACACTTGGAATGCACCGTGTTTATAACAGCGCCTTCATGAATATGTTGAAGGACGAAGAAAACGCCAATTACCGTTCTGTGATGAAAAATACACTGGAGTTCAACCCGGAGGTTCTCAAGCGATTCGTCAATTTTATGAGCAATCCCGACGAGGAAACCGCTGTGCACCAATATGGCAAGGAGGATAAGTATTTTGGCATCTGTACGATGATGATCACTCTGCCCGGGCTCCCGATGTTCGGACATGGCCAGATTGAAGGATTTACTGAAAAATATGGAATGGAATACCGGTATGCCAAATGGGATGAAAAGCCGGACCGGGATTTAATGGAACGACATGAGAGAGAGGTCTTCCCGCTGATGAAGCGCCGCCACCTCTTTGCAGACGTCAAACATTTTCTGCTTTACGATTTCTTCATTCCGGAAGGATATGTCAACGAGGATGTCTTTGCCTACTCGAATCGCGTCGGAGATGAAAGAGCGCTTGTTATCTATCACAACCGATATGCTTCTGCTCGCGGATGGGTTCGAACCTCGGTCGCCTATTCCGCAGGCGAAGGAGATGAGCGAAGATTGATCCGGAGGGAATTGGGAGAAGGTCTTCAGTTGCATGATGATCCGGATTACTTCTGCATCTTTAAGGATGAGGTGACCGGCCTTGAGTACATCCGAAACAGTAAGGAACTGTGCGAAAAAGGTCTCTATGTGGAATTGGGGGCTTATCAATATCATGTATTCTTAGATTTCCGGGAGATTCAGGACAACCAGTGGCATCACTATGGCCAGTTAAATCATTTACTAAATGGCCGGGGGGTGCCTGATCTTGGAGAGATATTCAAAGAAATTCTATTGCCCCCGGTCCACCATGCCTTTAGGGAACTGGTCAATGGCAGTATGTTTCTCAAATTGATGGAAGCCCGAATTTCAAAATCAGGCGAACCGCTTGATAATAGTCTGATTGATGAAGTTGAGCAGAAAACCATCCATTTTTTTCAAACGGCGAAAGATCTCTCGGGCGGGAGAGAAGACGAACGAGTGGTTGCCCGGGAGGTCAAGCATAAATTAGAAGCTATCCTTTACTTGCCGGTCATCACCGGCCGGCCTCAGGTGCTTCAACCCAGAGGGGTGAAGGCAGTGGCCGAATATCTTCACCAGAAACTCGTGGATGGCGCCTCCATCTGGGGAACAATCTTTGGCTGGTTGTTCGTTCATCCTGCCGGCAAAGTCTTAAGTCCGAAGGGTTTCCAGGGACAGAGCCACAAATGGATTGGAGAGTGGAGGCTTGATCAAATCATCGCAGAAACATTGTCGGGTTTGGGGGTGGAGGAGAAGGTTTCCCGAGGATCGGTGACACTCATTAAAATTCTCACCCGCCATCAAAGATGGTTCAAGGAGGAAACCGTTGATCGGGTCATAGAGAATCTATTAAAAGACGGTGAGGTCCAGCAGTTCTTAGAGGTGAATCAATACGATGATATTCTCTGGTTTAACAAAGAAGCCTTCGAGGAGATGCTCTGGTGGCTGATGCTGACGGCCGCGCTGGAGGTGAGCTTTGATCCACTCCGTCCTGCCAAAGAGGTCGTCAGGGGATTGGAGAAATGCTGGTCAACGATCCAAAAACTTCACGAAGCCGAAAAGAAGTCCGGCTACCAGGTCGAAAAATTGTTGGAAGCTCTAAGGAAGCAAGAAAAAAGATAATGTCCCCGATTTATCTTAATTGATAACTCTCGCCTATCTGCAGAACTACGATTCTAATATTTGATTTTGCCTCAACTTTCTCTTTGAATCGTTGCGGGTCTGATCTTAAATAATGTATGGGAATGACAATCTCAGGTTGAATGGCCAATACCTTTTTGACTGCTTCCCTTATATCCATTGTAAATGTCCCACCAATGGGAACCAGTGCCACATCGATCTTCCCGAGTTCTTTCATTTCCGGTACAAAATCCGTATCACCCATATGATAAATTGTTCTTCCCTTCATTCTTAACAGATAGCCCACACCACGACCTTTACGGTGGACCTTTCTCGTCGAAGATCCCTTCGGTGTATTGTAAGCTTCAACGGCTTCTATCTTCATATCCCCGAACGTAATGACTTTGCCGGGCCGGATCAGGTTCATCTCCCTGCCCAAATCCTTCATGCACGTTTCAGGGCCTATGACCAGAGTGTTTGAACGCCTGAGTCGATTGACGGTCACACGTTTGCAGTGGTCCTTGTGAGAGTGTGTAACCAGTATGACATCCGCCTTCTCAAGCTCCTCGGGCAGTCCGTCAATCGGGCCCGGCCATCTCGAAAATTCAATTTTTTTCGGGTACCGGGCATAATAAGTTCTTAAATAGGCAGGGTCAATGTAAAGGACTTTACCGTCTGCTTTGATCTGAATCCACGAAGGCGGAAACCATTTTAGATAGAGAGATATCCCGATTTCTCATTCCCTGCCTGCTGACTTCGGTTCTGACCGGGGGTGAAGTAGGCAGGCACATTCCGTATTCAATGGAGTTCTGCCCAGGTTAAGGTCCAATCTCCGAAGCGTTCGTTTACACGATCCATCGCCTTAAGAAGGTTATCTTTTTTCTCTCTTTTTTCAAAAAGATCCTGTTGACACCATTCCTTTTTCAATAGGGACACCCCTACTCCCAGGAGACGAATCGGTTTGGGATGGGGAATGGATTTAAAAATTTCAAGGGAGTGGCCAAATATCTCATTCCCGCTGTTCATCCATCGGGAGAGGGTTCTCTGCTTTGAGAAGGTATAGAAATCGGAATAACGAACCGTAAGGACCACCCTGCTTCCATAAAAACCCTCCTTCCTCATCCTTCGGGAGACTTTTTCCGAAAGCTGAAGGAGGACCTTTCTTAATAGATCCTTGTCGGAGGTGTCTTCTTCGAGGGTGACGCTATGGCTAATCGATTTGGCATCTTCTTCCTCGTCAAAAGGGATGACCGGACTTCCATCCAATCCCAGCCCCATCTCATGAAGCCTCTCGCCGATCACGCCAAATCTTTTAATTAAAAAGGAGGCCGGAAATCTTCCCAATTGACCGCAGGTGAAGATGTTAATGGACCTCAGCGTCTCCGAAAGTTTCGGACCAATTCCGTGCAGTTTAGCTACAGGAAGCTCCTCAAGTATCTCTTGGATCTTCTCTTTCTCAATGACCATCAGGCCATCCGGTTTTTTTAAACGGCTCCCTAATTTGGCAAGCAACTTATTCGGAGCAATCCCGATGGAACAGGTCAGACCTTCCTGTTTCCGTATCCGGTTCTTGATCAATTGGGCTATATGGAGGGGCGATTGATAGAGGAGCAGCGAACCGGTAATATCGAGATAGGCTTCGTCAATGGAAGCCACCTCCACAAGAGGAGTAAAAACTTTGAGAATGGAAAAAATCCTGGATGCGGTCTCGGTATATTTGGAATGATTCCCTTCGACGAGAATTAATCCGGGGCATTTCCTCTTGGCTTCCTGAATGGACATCCCGGCATGAATCCCAAAAGGCCTGGCCTCGTAAGTGGCGGAGGTGACCACACTGCGGGACAGGGAGCCACACACTGCGGCAGGCTTGCCCCGCAATGCAGGGTCATCCCTCTGCTCAACAGAGATAAAGAAGGCATCCATGTCGATATGGAGAATGATACGATCAACCATAACAATAGGGTCCAAGGATTCGAGGGTTCAAGGGTTCAAGGGTTCAATATTTTTGGATGTCTTCACTCGACCCCTTGGCCACTTGACCCCTTGAATCCTATCTTTTTTACAGTTTCCTAAATATCCCTATTACCTTTCCGACAAGGGAGACTTTTTTCTCCCCCTTTTTGATGACGATGGGTTCCATATGGGGATTGGCAGGCTCCAGACGGATCAAATCCCTTTCTGTAAAGATCCTCTTTATCGTCGCCTCATCTTCAATCAGGGCCACCACGATTTCTCCGTTCTCTGCACTTGACTGAGGCTTCACCAGGGCAAAGTCCCCATCCTGGATGTGTGCATCAATCATACTGTCTCCCTGGACTCGAAGGAGAAACACGTCTTTTGAAGAGGCAAAACTCCGGTCAAGGTTAAAGTATCCTTCGATATTCCCGATGGCAAGGATGGGCTCCCCCGCCCTCACCCGGCCCAAAATGGGAATCGACATAATGTTATTGGAAGAAAACCCAAGAATCTCAATCGCCCTCGATTCGCCCGGGATTTTTCGGATATAACCTTTTCTCTCAAGGATATTCAGGGTCTTTTGAGGGCCCCTGGGCCCTTTAAGTCCAAAATGGGAGGCCATCTCCCGGAGGGTGGGCGGAAAACCCTTTTCCAGAAAAAATTCCTTTAAAAAATCAAATAGTTCCTTTTGTCTTGCGGTAAGTTCATTTCCCATTTCCCACTTCCCATTTCCAATTCCCTATTCCCATTTATTTTTTCCCACCTCTGATGGTCTCGTAAAAAGTCCCTTTAGTTCTGGTTTTGTCATTCCGGCGAAAGCCGGAATCCAGTGTTTTCAATGGGTTAAGAACTTCCTGGACCCCGTTTCCTGCCGCAGGCCGGAGTGACGACTTTTTACGAGTTTATCAATTCTCATTTCCCATTTATTAGGTATACCTATGTAGACCTTTTATAACATAAAAAAATATGGAGCTATCCGCTTGACTCAAGTAGACCCAACATACACTGAATCACGAGGTAACCCTTCCACCCCGAATATCCCGTCCTGTCACGGGAGCCACAGATACAGCCTGCTGGACCAGACGGAAGAAGAGTTTCCCTCTGGACTTCGACGTCCTTCGATTGAATCGGAAAGTATATTCATCCAGATAGTAGTCCAGATGGGACGCACGCACCGCTCCTTGATGAGTGCCTTGCAACCACCTCTTCAACAACGCCGCTACTCTGTTCACCAAAGGCAACAGGTTTTCACCTACATCCGCAGATTGACGGACAACGATGTGTTGATAATCGGTCGAGGGCAATTGCCCATAGCTAGACCAACCGTCGGTGCGTATCACACTGCCAGGCTCCACACTTTCCTCTATGGCGGGTATCAGACTTGCTGCCGAAGCATTGGCCACCCGGCGAAGTCGAATTCGCCCTATGTGGTCGCCGTTATCTTCAACCGCTATAAGAACCAACGATTTACCTGCAGCACCTCTTCCTCTTTTCCCCGATCGTTCGCCACCGATATAAATTTCGTCAACCTCGACCGTGCCAGACAAGCGATCTCGGCCAGGTCGCACCATGGCAGTGCGAAGCTTATGAAGCCATATCCATATAGTTTCATATCTTGGGAATCCCAAAACTCGTTGGAGTCCCATGGCACTGACTCCATTTTTTTGGCTGACTATATGCCAAATCGCCCGAAACCAAAGCTGAAGCGGTTTTCGAGTATCTTGAAAGATGGTCCCTGCCGTTACAGAGGTTTCGTACTCACATTGCGCACAATGGTGCAGCTTGCGACTGGTAACCCACGACTTTTCAGTTCCACAGCGGGGACACCGAAAACCATCAGGCCATCGAAGGCTGATTATATATTCTATGCACGCTTGCTCGGAGTGAAACCTTCTTTCAAATTCCATTAGCGTTCGTGGATAGTCTTCCATACCCGATCATCTTAAATGAGCGGGGAACTTGAGTCAAGCGGATAGCTCTAAAAAAATATTTGTCAAGTGGGAAAATATCTTCAATTCAACAACACCCTGTTCGCTTAGCATCAGGAGAGCATCTCGATGGATTGCTTGCGGAATCTATTGTACCGCAGCAGGGAGAATTTGTTCGCCCCAGCATGACGTTGATCACTGCGGCGGCGCACCCCACGCCCGACTGAACGCTTAATGCCTCAGCAGGACAATTTCTGGAACAGGCCCCGCATTCCATACAGGCGTCCCGGTTGACGATCTCAGCAGCGCCATTTGTCAAACTTAAGACGGCGTGGGGACAAACCAATAGACACATGCCACATCCCACACACTTTTTCTCGTCAAGCTTCAAGGTGACCACATCTTTCAGATAAATCAGTTGATTCATGATTCGAACTCCTTATATTAATCAGTCCACAATTGCATAATTGTATAGAGACTGAAAACATGCCGTTCGTGCTGAGCCTGTCGAAGCATGAACGGCAGAATAACGCACCCTTCGAGAGCCTCAGTGTGAACGGTGGAAAATATCTCTTTTCAAAGATGGACTCCTAAGTTAGATAAATTGCGATCCAAGCCAGAGAATGAAGCCAATGATCCCTGCCCCAATCTGAAACGGCACGGCCCATCTCATCTCTTTTTTCACTCCTGAGAGAGAGGTATAGGTCGAGGCTCCTGTAAAATTCATCGCCATAAAAGCAGAAAACGCAGGTATGAGCAGGAGCCATGCCAGCATCTCAAAACGTCCTGCCAATGTGATCCCCTGATTCAATCGAAAAACGACAAAGAGAACAGCAGTGAATAACCCCACTGAAACACCTTTAATTGAAAAAGCCCGGCCCGGCAGCCAGGGCAGTAAGGCGGGTGTTAACACTGCCCCGGATAGAATGGCAATCAGAATGGCCAGTGCGGAGAAGAGACCCTGATGCAAGGCATTCGCCCAGCCCTCCCCTGACCTTCCTAAAAAAGTGATCAGAAACAGAATGGCCATGAGAATAAGCCCTGCCTTTAGGGCGGCGACAAGTTCAATGGGGATGAGTGCTATCCTCTCCCCGATTGGAAAAGTCTTGATTCTCATCTGCGGTGTCGCCTTCAATCCTGCATCGAGAAAAGCCGGAAGGTCTGTTGCCCGAATGGGCCCGTAAATAACTTTAAATCCCGATAATTTTTTAACCTCATGAGCCGTCACCCCGGGGCCAGCCAACTGGGGCAGAATCAATTCCCGGTGTGAGACAATCTGTGTCAGGCCACTCGATTCGATTCGGCTCACGAGTTCCATTGTTCCAAAAGTCCCCTTCCCTGCCGCACACCAGACATTGATCCCTTTTGTATCGAGGACCAGTATCCACATGTTCCGACCGGGTAAGGCTTCTCGGAGTCTGTCAAAGCTCATTTTGTAACTGGCCGTAACCATGACCGGAGATTTCTCATCTGGCGTTCCCAGCGCATAAAGACCGGGCTCAACAACATAATGCATGCGGCCGATTCCCCATCGTGCCTTGAAGCTCCCAAGATGATCGCTCGGGGTGAGAGAAGATAAAACCTGTGGAACCAAACCCACCGGCGTTTGAAGGGCTCCGCTCACAAAAGGCTGTTTTAGATCGGGAAGGCTCACCTGAGCCTTTACTACCGGGGGTCAACAGCTTGTGTTTTGAGAACAACCGCTCTGTTGAGCCGAGGTGTAACATTTTGATTCACCCATCATAATCTTCTATACCTCCTTCATCATGGGGCCGAGAAAATCCTTCACACGGTCTGCAAGGTGTTCCGTCTTGATTAAATAGAGGCAACAAATCTCCCCCTCTTTATCCCAACTGATGAGAGCCAATTTGTCACCCGCACGAATCTTTGCTTTTTCCCTCAAATCTTTTGGGAGCACCATCTGCCCCCGCTCATCGACGCTGATGATCGACTCGACCTTGCAACAAGACATTCCCTTATCCACGGGTCCGCAAAATGAAACCCTTTGACTCTTCTTTGGCATGGCGTCGCCTCCCGTTACAGCTTCTCTGACAAAACAGATTAATCAGTAATATCAGCTTTTCCTGATATTAAGCCATTCCAAACCATCTGTCAAGTTTCCCAGCTAAAAATTCAAGCAGGGGGTTTCCCGTGACAACACGACAAATTGTCAATTCTGGGCAAAAATTTGGCACTACATCGACTATTTTAAAACCCTAAATTTTAACAATACCTTTAAGTTTCAATATGTTACGATTTAAGCGGGTTGGCACGGCAATTGCTAACCTATCTATTGGTGAAGAATCCATCTTGGGTTTGCATCTATTTAAAATTTTAAAACTCTTCTTCAGAATAGGTTATGGCAGAGGCTCCTGGAAGAATTTTGAAAAAAGAAAGAGAGATGCGGAACATCTCACTGGAGAAAATCTGTTCAATCACTAAAATAAAAGAGCACCATCTCGAGGCCATTGAAGAGGACAGATACGATCATCTTCCTCCCCCTCTTTATGTCAAAGGATACCTGAAAGTCTACGCTAAATACCTTGCCCTCGATGAGAAAGATATTCTTTACCTATATGAAAATTATCTAAAAAGTCTTCTTCCACCGGAACCTCCCGTGCCGCTGCCGGAGGCCTCACCCCCGAAAAAGAATAACAGATCATTACTCTTATCTTCTCTCATCATCGCAGCGTTTCTCCTCTCATCGCTCTTTATTGCCTACCTTATGCACGACCCCAAAGAAGAGAAACCCACATCTTCGATACTCTTTCCTGTATCGCCCGCTACAGCCACTCAGCGAGAGGAAGGAAAGCAGACCCATGAGGTAGCACAACCAAAAGAGATACAAGAGTTAGAAAGCAAGGAAGTGGAAACACAGCTGACTTCCGCCTTTGAAATTCTTGAGGCGGGCATGGGAACAAGCATTGAGAAAGAGAATGACCAGCAGTTCCTCACGGGAAATGCTTCGGAATTTACCTCCAACCATCAAAGGGGCTACTTCTTCACAAGAATCAAGGCTTCCAGAACAGGGAAAATCGCCCATGTCTGGTTATTGGAAGGAAAAGAGTTCCATCGAATCGAAATGGATGTCAAGCCTCCTGCCTGGTCCGTTTATAGTTACCTGACCTTCCGGCCGCAACACACCGGAAACTGGAAGGCTGAAGCCAGAGAGGGTGATCAGATACTGACAAGCCTCAACTTCAAGGTCCTTCAATAAATCGGCCCACTAATTGACGGGTAACAAATCCTGACATTTCGTCAATTGACATATCTCAGGTCTCCAGCAGAATCAGGTCCGGGTCTTCGAGCCGGGTGATCACCGTGTTGAGGAATCGTGCCCCCTCCGCCCCATCGACCACCCGGTGATCAAAGGAGAGGGCCAGGCTGAGAATTTTTCGAACCACTAACTTCCCATTTCTCACAACAGGCATCTCTCTGATTTTTCCGACACCCAGGATCGCCACTTCGGGGTAGTTGATGATCGGTGTCGCAAAAATTCCCCCCAATGCCCCATAGTTTGAAATGGTAAAAGTTCCCCCCTTCAAATCGGCGAGATCAATCGTTCGGTTTCTTGCCTTCTCAACCAACTGGGTTAATTCTTGCGCTATCTGGAGGATGGATTTATCCTTTGCATTCTTCACCACAGGGACCATTAGGCCTTCAGGTGTGTCAGTAGCAACTCCAATGTTAAAATACTTTTTCAGAATGATCTCCTCATTTTCATCATCCAGGGTTGCATTGAGATAGGGATGCTCACTCAAGCCTGCGATCACAGCTTTGATGATGAAAGGCAGGATAGTCAATTTAACCCCCTTCTTCTCAGCCGGCTTCTTCTCTTTCTCTCTGATCTTCCACAATTCTGTGACATCCGCTTCATCCATCGTAGTTACATGGGGTGCCGTATATTTTGATTTGACCATGGCCCTGGCAATGGAGCGCCGAACCCCTCTTAACGGAATTCGATCCACATAGCCGTAAAGGTCATATTTCTTTACTTTTATCACTTTCTTTTCCGGCTCCGGAGGCTTCTCCTTAGTCCCGGCGAACTGACGGACATCCTTTTCCAGGACCCTTCCTTCAGGGCCGGATCCTTTCACCTTATTAATATCAACCCCCAGCTCCTTTGCCAGGGCTCGAACAGCAGGAGTGGCAAGCGCATGTTCGCTGGCCAGGACTGTTTTAACCGGTTCTGCTGCAAATGTTACGGACGGGGCTTCTTCAGGGGCCTCCTCCAGTTCACCCACAACCCCCACTGATCTGGGTCTCGGAGGTGGAGCGGCCAATGCTTCTCCTTTCTCTCCGATAACAACGATCACCTGCCCCACCTTCACGATCTCCTTCTCTTTGGCAAGTATTTTGAGTACCGCTCCGGTCGCAGGAGAAGGTATCTCAGCAAGGGCCTTGTCGGTCTCCACCTCAACAAGAGGCTGCCCCTCTTTAACCTCATCCCCTTCTTTAACCAGCCAGCGAACAATCTCTCCTTCTGTTAATCCCTCTCCGATATCAGGAAACTTGAATTCGAATGCCATCTCAGACCTCCTAAGGTTAAGGTCGAGGTTAAGGTTCAGTCTAAGAAAAAATCTATTTTTTGCTCAACCTCAACCTTAGCCTCAACCTGGATTTGTTAAAAACTCATCACCTTTTTCACCGCCATCACAATTCTCTTGGGATTGGGAAGATAGTAATGTTCCGACTTCAACAAGGGCATAGGAATATCGAATCCTGTCACCCTTTCGATGGGTGCCTGAAGCGAGAGAAAAGCCTTTTCGTTGATAACAGCAATGATCTCCGCACCCAGGCCGCAGGTCTTTGGCGCCTCATGGACAACGACCGCTCTTCCTGTCTTTCGAACAGAGGCGATGATCGCATCCACATCCATGGGCGAGATCGTTCTAAGATCGATGATCTCCATATCGACCTTATCCCCTTTCAATTCTCCAGCCGCATTCAAAACCTCTCTCACCATTGCGCCCCATGCGATGACTGTTACATCCCTGCCTTCCTGAACCAATCGGGCTTTGCCCAATGGAATGGTATAGTCTCCTTCCTCAACCTCCTCGCGAATGGCCCGGTAGATGCGTTTGGGTTCAAGAAAGATGACCGGGTCGGGGTCACGGATCGACGAAAGGAGCAACCCTTTCGCCTCAGAGGGAGTGGATGGGATGACCACTTTGATCCCTGGCGTATGTGCCAGGATGGCCTCAGGGCTTTCGGAATGATGTTCAGGGGCATGGATGCCACCTCCATAAGGAACCCTTATGACCAAGGGGCAGGTGAACCTTCCCCTCGATCGATTCCGAATCCGGCCGATGTGGTTGGTAATCTGATCGAGGCAGGGATAGAGAAAACCATCAAACTGAATCTCCGCAATCGGCCGCAGTCCATACAGGGCCATGCCCATGGCCGTGCCCACGATTCCTGTCTCCGCGAGAGGGGTGTCAACCACCCGTTGGTCGCCGAACTTCGCCTGGAGTCCATCGGTCACACGAAAGACCCCGCCCTCGCGGCCCACATCCTCACCCAGGACAACGATTCGATCATCCCTTTCCATCTCCTCCCGAAGAGTGAGGTTGATTGCTTCTACCATATTGAGTCTGGGCATAACTTTATTTTCTCCTGTCATTCAACTTTGGATACTTACAAGTTCAATATGAGAATATTCTTCTACCATTAAAGAAACGGCAGTCGTCATGCTGAATTTAGTTCAGCATCTCGATTTATCCAAAGTGTCAGATCCTGAAACAAGTTCAGGATGACACATACCTGAAATTCCAAATATTTTTTTAAATATATTTTTACCCTATACCCTATGCCCTTCGCTCTATGCGATTAAAGCGTTGACTTCAAATACTCCATCTGTTCTTTCAACTGCGGCGTCATCTCCGCATAGACATATTTAAAAATATCTTCTACCTCAGGCACTGGAACCGCTTCAGCCTCCTTCACTACCTGGTCAATTTCTTTCTGCGCCTCTTCAGTCATTTGCTTTTCTACTTCATCGCTCCAGAGTCCCTTCCCTTTGAGATAAAGCCTCAATCTCACCAATGGATCTAAAGGTTTCCATCGCTCTATCTCTTCATCCGTCCTGTATTTGGTTGGATCATCGGCTGTGGTATGAGGACCAAACCTGTAGGTCACTCCCTCGATAAGGGTAGCCCCTCCTCCGGAACGTGCTTTATCGACTGCTTCCTTTGTTGCGGTATGAACAGCAAAGAGATCGTTTCCATCCACCTGAATTCCATCCATTCCATAGGCCATCGCCTTCTGGGCAATCGTCTCCGAAGCAGTCTGGATCTTTCTTGGAACGGAGATGGCAAACTGGTTATTCTGACAGAAGAAGATGCTCGGAGTTTTAAAGACTCCTGCAAGGTTCATCGCTTCATGAAAATCGCCTTTGGAGGTTGCACCATCTCCAAAATAGGCGATGGTCACAATTTTATCCCCCCGGATTTTTGCCGCCCAGGCCACTCCAACCGCATGAAGGGGATGTGTTCCAACAGGGATCGATACAGGCATGACATTCATCCCTTCTGGCGCGCGGCTTCCCTCCTCATTGCCCATCCAGTAGAGATAGATTGTTTTGAGGGGAATCCCCATCATCAGGCTTACGGCCAATTCCCTGAAGGCTGGAAAAACCCAATCCCCTTTTTGAAGAAGATAGGCACTTCCAACCTGACAGGCCTCCTGGCCCCAGACAGGCGCATAGGTTCCCATTCTTCCCTGTCGCTGGAGCATCAAGGCCTTTTGATCAGCCAGCCGGATGAAGACCATCCTCTGATAAAGCTGGAGCGTCTCCTGATCGTTGAGCGGCGCCTCCATCTCCGAATAAAGCGTCCCATCAGGCTTAAGCATCTGGAACATCTTCCCTTTCAGGGGATGATAATCATCAAACAAACCCATAGGAACCTCCTCCGAAATGGAATGATGGAATATTGGGATGTTGGAATAATGGGTTGAACGCTTTGAGGCTGAGGTTAAGGTTTAGGTCGAGCTTTTCTTAACCTTAACCTTAGCCTTAGCCTTAACCTTCTATTTTTCGATTAACCCACTATTCCATGCTTCCATTACTCCATTATTCCAATCATGTTATTCCAACGCCCACTTCTTCAATCGTTCGTAATCTGCCGAGCCACAGATCCACTTTCCCGTTTTCTTGTTGAAGAAGAACGGGACTCCTCCGCAAAAGCCCTTGTCGTATTCTCTCATCAGTTTAGCATTGGCCTCATTATGCCAGACCTCAAGCTTCGCCACCTTGACCCCCTCCTCATCCTCCAACCTCTCCACGAGAGGTTCCACCTGATGGCAGTGGGGTCATTCGGCGCCGGTGAACCCTAAAAGATAAAACTCCTCTTTCGTCATATAGCTTCCTCCTTCCTTTTGGTCAATAAGGCTTTCGAGATCAGTTTTGCAATGGGTAGATAAAGAATTATTAATGTGAACAAAGGAAGAAACGATGATAATAGGTTAACTTTCTTAAAGCCGACAATGGTGTAAGCGATGATAAGCAGAATTGCAGTAAAATTATGGGTGCAGATCATTCCCAGATTGGCGGGCGCCATTTTAGCGGGATCCTGATAGTGAGCCTTTAAAATGGAAACGGTCTTGAAGGCAATGGGAAGGGTCAGCATGGAGATCAATCCAATAATAGGAATCTTCCCTAAAAAGATGCCCGTCAGGATGGCGCCATAAGCCGAAAGGAGGCTCAGAATAAAGAGTCTCACTCCTGTCTCCTTTCCAAAGCGGGCGACCAGGTTCAGTTTTCCAGCCCTCCTGTCTTCAAGATAATCCGGGATTTCATTGATCGTGATCATCGAAAAGAGCATCATCCCAAAAGGAAGCGTTCCCCAGAAGGCTTCCCATGAGAGCTTCTGCGTCTGGACATAGTAAGCTCCGAGACCGATGCCCGGACCGAAGCAGAGGAGCTGGGCGATTTCCCCGAGCCCCCTGTAGCCGAATCGAATGGGAGGAGCCGTATAAAAGAAGGCGCAGAAAAAGCCAAACGCTAAAAGGAAAAGAACAAAAGATCCTCTCAAAATTCCTAAAAATATTCCAGTCCCGATTGCGATGATATAGAAGCTCGCAAAGACATGGCGCATCTGATCAGGACGGATCAAACCCTTTGAAAGAGTGCCGCTCCCGCCGGAATAAGGATTCCCATGCGAATCGAAAGCATCGACCAGATGGCGGAAGTCATAATAGTCATCCGTCATATTGAGGGCCAGATGATTGAGGATCAAACCCAGCATCACCAGGAGGAAGTATCCGGGATGGAACTGCACATCGTATGTCCAGGCGATCATCCCTCCTAATATTCCCGGCATAAAACTGGCGGAGGCATAGTGAAACCGGAAGGCCTTCCACCAGACCTCAAAAGATTTGAAATTCATTGTCAGGTTTTCTTTCTCCTTAAAAAGTAATCGAGACTCAGTCGCCCCGGTCCTGCGGAGAAAAGCAGGAGACATCCTCCAAGCATGCTCACGTTCTTCATGAACATGATCATCTGGATGCGATCGGCAAAATGGGTGTGAAAGATGAGTGTGGTTGGAATCAAAAAGATGAGGATGAGAAGCGATCCAAACCGGGTGAAATATCCCAGGATGACGCTGAGGCTTCCCGCCAGTTCAAAAACGATGGCGCCAAAGAGGAAGAAAGAGGTAAAAGGCATCCCGAACTTTGCCATATACTGGGCTGTCCCTTCAAAGTTTCCGATCTTCCCGATTCCCGAATTGAGGAAGATGAGAACGAGAAGAACCCTTCCGATCAAACTGCCGAAAGCTTTCACCCATTCCATAATCTCCTCCTTTGCCCCTAACCCCACCTCGCCTCCCAATCTAACGCCCCCATCCATCTTCCCCCTCTTAAGATAAGAGGGGGGAAGGGGGAGTTATAAGGGGGGGAGGGGTTAAAGGTTTAATCTTATATCTCCGTACTTCTTCACATGCTCGACCAGTCCGCCATCGCTGAGGATTTGCTTCATCACAGGTGGAATTGGGATGAAGGAGACGGTTTCATTCCGACTGTAGTTAATAATCCTCCCTTCATCCAGGAAAAGCTCTAAAACATCTCCTTCACCAAATTTATCAGTATCACAGATCACGGCAGGCAGTCCACTATTAAAACAGTTTCGGTAAAAGATTCTGGCGAAACTCTTTGCCAGAACAGCCTGGATGCCATTCATCTTGACCACGATGGCGGCATGCTCCCGGCTCGAACCCTGACCAAAGTTATGGCCTGCTACGATGAAATCGCCTCGGGACACCTTTTCTGAAAAATTTGGCTTTTCGTATTCAAAGATATGTTTCGCGAGTTCAGGAAGGTTTGACCGCAAATAAAAATACCGGCCCGGGATGATATGATCGGTGCTGATGGCATCGCCGAATTTCCAAGCTCTTCCTTTCATGTCCCTCCTTAGATCTCCCTCACCCCTGCCCTCTCCCGTCAGAGACTGTGTCGTAATTACTGTTTTGTCACCCTGAATTTATTTCAGGGTCTCTAAGCCGTTGATTTTATTAGATGCTGAAACAAGTTCAGCATGACATTTTTTACTATTTCCCCATTACGACACAGTCTCTCAGGGGAGAGGGATAAGGTGAATTCAAAGATACTTTCTCGGATCAGCAATCTTTCCTTCGATGGCTGTAGCTGCCGCGACAGCCGGAGAACCCAGATAGATGAACGAATTCGGACTTCCCATCCTTCCTTGAAAATTTCTGGGCTGTGTTGCCAGGCAAACTTCGCCGTCTCCTAAAACGCCTTCATGAAGCCCAACGCAGGCCCCGCACCCAGGAGGCATGGCCAGAGCGCCTGCCTCGATGAGGATCTCCATTGTCCCGTCCTTAAGGGCTTCTAAATAGACCAAACGGGAGCCAGGGGTAACGATCATCCGGATCTTGGGATGGATCTTCTTTCCTTTTAATATGTCGGCTGCGATCCGGAGGTCTTCCAGTCTTCCATTGCAGGAGGTCCCGAGATAGACCTGGTTCACACTGACTTCACCGATCTCGTCAATGGTCCTGGTATTGTCTACCTGATGAGGACAGGCAATAGTGGGTTTGAGGGGCTTTGCATCGATCTCAATCGTTTTCTCATAGATAGCATCCAAGTCGGAGGCTAATTCTCTAAAATCCTCGGGCCTCTCCATCCGATTCAACCAGTCTCGGGTGATCTCATCGGAGGAAAAGATCCCCACTTTTGCTCCCGCCTCCACAGCCATATTGGCAATGGTCATCCTTCCTGCCATCTCAAGATGCTCAATCGCATCTCCAGCGAACTCCAGAGCTTTATAGGTTGCTCCAGCAGCGCCGATCTTCCCGATCAGATGAAGGATGATATCCTTTCCATAAACACCGGCAGGGAGTTTCCCGTTCATGACAACCCGGATCGTCTCTGGCACTCTGAACCAGATTTTGCCGAGGGCCATGGCAACAGCCGCATCCGTAGACCCCACTCCAGTGGCGAAGGCCGAAAGAGCCCCTCCAGTGCAGGTGTGGGAATCGGCTCCGATGACCACATCCCCGGGTTTCACTTCCTCTTCAGCCACGACCTGATGGGAGATGCCGTATCCCACATCAGATATCCGGCATCCTGTCCTCTCCGAAAATCCCCTTAAAAAAGTATGATCGTTGCTCAATTCAAATTTCGGGCTGGGAGCGGCGTGATCCAAAAAGAAGATGGTCTTTCGTGGGTTGAAAACCTTTTCAAATCCCATCTCCTGAATCTTTCTGACAGCCAAGGGACCCGTTCCATCCTGCGCATAGGCGAGATCGGTTTGGACAATAACGATTTCCCCGGCCTGAACTTTTTTTCCGGCATGCTCGCTCAATATCTTCTCGGCCAAAGTCATTCCCATAGGTTTTCTCATCCCTCCAACCAAGGGTTTTATCTTAAACAGGGGCTTTATTATTTTATACCATAATTTCGACCTCTATTCACCTTGAATTTTCAAAAACCGATTCTTATCTTTAAATTGAGATAGGGGGTGTTCTTATGAACAAGAAAATACTATTAGCCCCCTGTGTCTGTATCACTCATGACGACAAAAATGGACGTCTGAATATTGAGATGGAACTCCCAGGGGTTGAAAAAAAGGATATTAAACTGGACATGAAAAAGGACGGTTTCTGCATCTCGGCTCCAAGGGGCGAAGATGCCGAATATTCGGGTTGCTTCTGGTTGGCCCACGAGGTCGTGCCGGAAAAGGTAGAGGCCGAATACGAGAGTGGCCTTCTCAGGATCTTTGCGCCAATGAAGAACTGGGGACAAAATGTACTTGTTCCAGTTCAATAGTTCGTGTTTCAAATCGAACCGTAAAGCCCTTCTGAAGTTTTAAGAAGGGTTCTTTTACTTCAGCAGCCCTTCCTTTCATCCCATGGCCGGTTCCCTCTCAAGAAAAGAGCAGATCGCCTTTGACTTTCCTTGATCTATTAACAAGGAGTGATTAAATTTAAATTGAAAGTGAGGTGTTGATGATGAAAAAAAATGATAAAAAAAGCAGGACGGAAAAAGCAAAAAAGGCAACTCCTTCTAAGTATGATTGCTGCTGGTATGAAGCCTCCTACTATGATCCCTGCTGTGGCGGGGTGTGCTGCTGTTAATAAGAGGTCAGCTGTGACCTTTCTGGAGGTTATTTAGTTCGCTCTTCAATGCGGACATACTCGCAGGCCTGGGGGCCGCAGTATGTCCCGATATAATCGGCATCCGGGCGGTAGAGTTCGGCTTTGGGTTGAGCCTCGGCAAACTTCTCTTCGATGATGTGTGCGGCCCATCCTGAGATCCGTGAAATGGCAAAAACCGGCGTGAAGAGATCCGCTGGGATGTTCATCATATGATAGACCGAGGCGCTGAAGAAATCGACATTGGGGTAAATTTCCTTTCCTTTGAGCTTCCGGAATTCTTCTTTGGTGGCTGACTCGATGGTCCGGGTGATGTCGTACCACTTCCGGCCTCCAGTGCGCTCCGCCAGTTTTTCACTGGTCTTGCGAAGGATCGTGGCCCTCGGGTCTTCGGTATGGTAAACCGCGTGTCCCATTCCCATCACTTTTCCACCCTTCTGGAGTTTCTCCCTCACCCAGGATTTGACGCGATCTACCTCTTCAATCTCCAGTAACATCCTCATCACTTCGCTATTGGCCCCTCCGTGAAGTTCTCCGGAAAGGGCTCCAAGGGCAGCCGTAATGGAGGCATAAAGATGGGCATGTGTCGAGGCGACTTCCCTTCCTGCAAAGGTGGAGGCATTAAAAGAATGCTCCGCGTGAAGGACGAGACAAATATCGAAGTCTCTGGCGGTATCGGGATTGGGAAGAGAACCGGATAACATAAATAAAAAATTCCCGGCATGAGTCAGATCAGAGCGGGGAAGGATAGGTTCTTTTCCCTTCCGGATGTGATCCCATGCTGCGACAATGCCGGGCAATTTTGCCATTAACCGGAAGGTTTTTTTCAAATTCGCCTCCCTGGTCTCCTCGTTTAATTGAAGATCATAGGTTCCCAAAATCGGAACAATGGATTGCAACACATCCATTGGATTGGCGGATTTCGGCAACCTCTTCATAATCTCGAAAATAGTTTCGGGGATCTTTCTTTCGGGGACAAGTTCTGATTGAAATCTCTTCAATTCCTCCTGGGTCGGGAGGCGGTCGTTCAAGAGAAGAAAGGAAACCTCCTCAAAGGTAGAAGATTTGGCCAGATCAATAATATTGTATCCCCGATAAATAAGAACCCCTTTCTCTCCATCGACGTCGGAGATGCGGGTATCCGCCACCTTTACCCCACGGAGTCCAATGTTTTTTACATCTATCCCTTCTTCCATACTTCATCCCCCTTCAAGCTAAAACAACGAAGCATTGAGAACACAACTGAACTAATTATTTATACCATACAAAATCGGCGAATTCACCTTGAAATGCCAATTCCTCGTCCCTATCTTTTTATCGAAAGGAGGTGTTTTTATGGACACCAAAGTAAAAGTTACCCCATGTGTCTGCATCTCCCATGACAGGGACCAAGGACACCTCACGGTGGAAATGGAGATGCCGGGTGTTGACAAGAAGGACATCAAACTTGACATGAGGAAAGACAGCTTTTGTGTCTCAGCCCCAAGGGGTGAGGATACCGAATACGCGGGTTGCTTTATGTTAGCCCATGATGTTTTGACTGACAAGACAGCGGCCAGGTATGAAAACGGCCTCCTCAGGATCAACGCACCCATCCGGGGCTGGGAGCAAAAGGTGAACGTTCCAATCCAGTAACACTTCAGGCTACCTCTAAAAATGTCATTCCGGCGAAAGCCGGAATCCAGAAGGTATTGAAAATACTGGACTCCCGCCTTCGCGGGAGTGACGAATTCGGAATTATTAGAGGTTCCCTTCAGACTTGGAGCCCTTCCGATGAGGAAGGGCTTTTTACATTTAACTCCCCATCTTTTCATCTTAAATCACCCCGCTTCTATGAAATGTACAATAAGCCTTTGAACCTCCTTGATCTCTTCAAGAGGAGTGATTATTTTTAGATTGAAAGGAAGGTGTTGATAATGAAAAAAAACGATAAAAAAACGACGAAAGAAAAATCCAAAGATCCAACGTCCTCTATGTATGATTGCTGTTGGTACGAAGCATCCTCCTATGATCCATGCTGTGGCGGGGTTTGTTGCTGCTGTTAAGCGGTGGGGTAAACCACTGTTTGCACTTCAGTTTAGGAATGCTGAATGGCTTGAATGGTAAAGCGTTCCCAAGCCTCGCGTCCTGGAAGGGAGGGCTTGGGTAGCGTAGAGCGAGCCCCGGGATTGGACTTCTGGAATTTTCTGAGAGAATATTTCGGGTCCGTAGCCTCTCACCTTATAAAGAAAGGAGATAAAAGATGAAAACAGCCGAAAAAAAGAGCCTGAACAACCCGGAAGAGGTGCGGACATTCGATAAAGGGAAATTGGAACTCATAAACATTGGGGGAGCCGCTATTGGACGAGCAACCTTCCAGCCTGGATGGAAGTGGTCTGAATCTGTTAAACCACTGTCAAAGACGGGCAGTTGTGAAGCTCCCCATTTCCAGTATCATGTGTCCGGGACGCTAAGAATTAAGATGGATGATGGTAAAGAAATAGAATGCAAGGCTGGGGATGTATCCTTGCTGCCAACAGGGCATGATGCCTGGGTGGTTGGAAATGATCCTGTGGTGGTGGTTGATTTCCAGGGGATGGTTGATTACGCGAAAGAATTAACGAAATAATTTCCATTGAGCGCGCTGGGGGGGAGCGTAAAACACTGCATCAAACATCCATGGGGAAAAACCGATTCAAAGAAGCCCTCCTCGGGAGAAAAGAGTTTGTCTACACCCTTGAGCTCGTGCCCGGAAGGGGATCCCGGGGAAAAACCCAGGATGATCTTTTACGAATTGTTGAGAAAGCGGCCGGGGCAAGGCTTGTCCACGCCGTCTCCATTACCGATAACCCCGGAGGTCATCCAGCCCTCTCTCCTAACGTGATCGGTCTCGAAGTCTCCCGCCTGGGCTTTGATCCGATTATTCACTTCACCTGCAAAGATAAGAATCGAAATCAGATTGAATCCACTCTCTATTCCCTGGATCGAATCGGGATTTCAAACCTCCTTTTGATGACCGGTGACTTTCCCCTCTATGGATTTGAGGGAAAGGCAAAACCTGTCTTCGACCTCGACTCTATTCAGCTCATCCATCTTATCAATAAGATGAACCAGGGACTTGAAATTGATGGAAAGGCCCCCGGGGGAGGAGTGCGACTTCCTCCCACCCATTTTTTCAAAGGTTGCACCCTCTCCCCATTTAAAAAATATGAATCGGAGGTGATGGCACAGTACTATAAACTTTACAAAAAAGTGAAGTCGGGGGCGGACTTTTTGATTACCCAGGTCGGCTTCGATGCCCGGAAATTTGACGAACTCCTCCGGTTTATGCGCCGAAATGCCTTTCAAATCCCCATTATTGGAAATGTCTACATCCTCAATCAACCTGTAGCGAAAGTGATGAACCGAGGGGGTGTCCCGGGATGTGTTGTCACGGATGAACTCTACCGGGTCTACGAAGAGGAAGCTAAAAGACCTGACAAGGGGAAATCTGCCCGCCTCACAAGGGCCGCAAAATTGATCGCCATCTTGAAGGGGATCGGCTATGACGGGGTCCATATTGGAGGACCGAACCTGGTCCATGAAGATGTGGAATGGGTAATCGAGAAGGGAAAGGAGTTTTTTCTGAACTGGGAGGAATGGGTTCACGAATTCTCCTTTCCTCAGAAAAATGGTTTTTATATCTTTGAGAAGGATCGGAATACAGGCCTGAACACAGAGGTTCCCGTTAATAGATTAACAAAACCGCGGAAGAGTCCGGGGCATGCCATCATGCGTTTCTTTCACCACCTGATGTTTACTCCCGATGCCCCCCTTTTCAGGCCGGCAAAATGGTTTTTCAAAAAGATCGAGGGGACCCGACTGGAAGGCCCTGTAACGGAATGGGAATACTGGATTAAGTTTGTCAGTTCACGCTGCCGTCGATGCGGCGATTGCACCCTGTTGGAGGTCGCCTTTATCTGTCCCCATTCACAATGCCCTAAATATCTCTTCAACGGCCAATGTGGAGGTTCTCTGGAGGGATGGTGTGAAGTCTATCCCCAAAAGAAGAAGTGTATCTATGTGCGTGCTTACAACAGGCTCAAACCTTATGGAGAAGAAGAATCTCTAAAGGAGGGATATACTCCCCCCCGCAATTGGGCCCTGGATCAGACCTCTTCCTGGGTCAACTATTTCTTGGGCCGAGATCACCACAGCCAAAAAGAATGAAGGCATCAGGCTGGATTTTACTCCCAAAAGCCGGTGGTTGCCCCGGGTCTGACATACAAATTTTCGCATTCGTGACAGAGCGCCCCTCCTTCTTAAAACACTGCCTCCGCGGTCCTTTTTGGCAAATGGGCTTCCCTTGATTTTCCGAAAATGGGTGATTAATTTTAGATTGAAAAGAGGTGAGAGTGATGTATGTCATTAAAGGAATAAAACGATGTTCATGCTATGAGCTGGATGATAAGGAAAGGCGAATGTTGGTTGAAGTGGAACTTCCTGGAGGGAAGAGAGAGGAATTAACCTTGGAAAGGGAGAAGGTTAATTTCTTTATTCCTTCGAGGGCTATTTGCGGCTGAAACATTCGCCTGGTTTGGGTCTAAAAGGTTCTTTCAACTTCCTGGAGCATCTGTCGGGCGATGATCAACCTCATGATCTGGGCAGTCCCTTCATAGATCTGAATGGCCTTGGCATCTCTCATCAATTTCTCAACAGGGTGCCACTTCGTATATCCCAATCCCCCGTAGATTTGAACCGCATCCGTTGTCACTCGCATGGCGATATCCGAGGCAAGGGCCTTGGCCATGGCCGCCTCTTTCGAATTCTTCACTCCCTGGTCTGCAAGCCAGGCCGCTTTATAGACCAGAAGCCTGGCGGCCTCGATATCCTTTGACATGTCCGCCAATAAGAACTGAATGGCCTGATGCTGGGCGATCGGAACTCCGAATTGAATTCGTTTCTTCGCATACTGTGTGGCCAACTCCATGGCCGACCGGGCAATCCCCACTGCTCCTATAGCGATCATCGGGCGGGTGATGTCAAGGGCGGCCATCGCCTTCTTGAATCCGTCGCCCTCTCCTCCCAATAAATTTTCTCTGGGAATTCTGACATGATTAAATGTCACCGCAGTCGTATTCGACGCCCTCTGGCCCATCTTGTCAATGGGCTCTCCATGGCTCACTCCCTCTAAATTGGAGGGGACAATAAGACAGATGATCCCTTTATGTCTCTTCCCGGGATCGGTCGTTGCAAACACCACGTAGAAATCGGCATATCCCCCATTGGTGATCCACATCTTCGTTCCATTGAGGACATAATGGTCGCCATCGAGGACGGCAGTCGTTCGCATCGAAGCCGGGTCAGATCCACCTGTCACCTCACTCAGGCAGTAAGAGGCAATGCTGAACCGAGAGCAGAAGGGACTGAGGAATCGTTCCTTCTGCTCTTCCGTCCCGAATTTAATAATGGGAAAGAGGGCTAAAGTGCTTACGAAGATGGAGACATAGATTCCCATGCAGCCCGCCGCCAGTTCTTCAGAGAAGATGCAGGTATCTAAAACCCCTAAGCCCTGCCCGCCATATTCCTTAGGGACCAGAGGGGTGAAAAAACCCTCCTGATGGGCCTTCTCCATAAGGTCTAAAGGGAAAGTCCCATCCCCATCATGCTGGGCTGCCACGGGGAGGATCACCTCTTTTGCAAATCGTCTGGCCTTCTCCTGAAGGGACTTCTGCTCTGGTGTTAAGTCGAACCCGATCATCTCTTGCCTCCATAATGGTAAAAACCTCTGCCTGTTTTGACTCCTAAATATCCGGCATCCACATATTTCAGGAGAAGAGGACAGGGCCGGTATTTATCTCCAAAACCCTCCTGAAGAACGCTCATCACAGAGAGAACCGTGTCCAGTCCCACAAAATCGGCTAATTCCAGAGGGCCCATGGGATGATTGGCTCCCATCTTCATGATTGCATCAATATCCTCCGCTTTTCCCAGACCTTCGTAAAGGGCATAGACGGCCTCGTTCATATAGCTAAAGATCAACCGGCTCGATACAAACCCTGGAAAATCGCTTGCTTCCAGAGGGGTTTTCCCGAGTTTTAAACTTAATTCTTTTGTAATCTGAAAGGTCTCATCCGACGTCACCAACCCCCGGATGATCTCGATCAACTTCATCACAGGCGCCGGATTGAAGAAATGCATGCCGATCACACGATCCGGCTTTCGGGTGACAGAGGCGATCCGTGTGATCGAGATCGATGAGGTGTTGCTGGCAAGGATTGTTTCCGGTCCGGCCACCTCCTCCAGTTTTTTAAAAATCTCCCACTTCAAAGGGATGTTCTCCACAGCGGCTTCGATGATGAAATCGCAATCTCTGAAATCCTCCATCTTCACCGTTATAGAAAGTCTTTGAATGGTCTCCTCTTTCTCCGTAGATGTCATCTTTCCTTTTTGAACTCGCCTATCCAAATCGGTGATGATCCTCATTCTCCCCTTTTCAACCGCATCCTGATTTACATCCCTCATCAAAACATTAAATTCGGAGGTGACGGCCGCCTCTGCAATCCCACTACCCATCTGCCCCGCTCCAATCACTCCTATCTTTTTAATCTCCATATGCTACCTCCCCTGTTTATTTTAAAAATTATAACGTGATTTAACTCTTTTGAACACCCCTTTTTCCAAAGGGGATTCTCAGAAATAAATTTGCTTAATCAAGATGGATGATTTAAAATTTTTATATCTGTTTTTATTTCCCTATGAAAGGAGAAAAATGATGAAAAAAGTCCTCTTTATTTCTCTATTGTCTGTTGCTCTTCTCTCCGGAAGCCTTTCTCTTGCCCAAGAGAAAGCGAAGGTGGCCTATCCTGTGGGATACAGAGATTGGCCCCATGTGAAGTCCATGCTCATCCATGATCCGAAACACCCCCTTTACAATCCCTTCAGCGGCCTTCATCATATTTATGTAAACAAAAAGGGTCTGGAGGCTTACAGGAAGGGGGGAGATTTCCCGGATGGAACGGTCATCGTCTTTGACCTTTTAGAGGCAACTGTAGATCAGGGAGCTTATGTGGAGGGAGCGAGAAAATTTGTCGGGGTGATGCAAAAAGACTCCAAAAAGTTCAAGGAGACAGGGGGTTGGGGGTTTGACGCTTTTGAAAAGGATACGAAAAATTCCTTTGTCAAAGACGGAGGAAAGGGCTGCTATAATTGCCATTTGGGTCAGAAAGATAAAGATTATGTCTTTTCAAAATATCGCCCTTAAACCCAATGCTGTTCATTTAAGTCGTTCGTGCTGAGCCCTTCGACTCACCGTTCGCCCTGAGGCTCTCGAAGGGACGAACGGTTCGCTCAGGACAGGCTTTGTCGAAGCATGAACGGCTTAGGGACGCACCCTTCGACAAGCTCAGGGTGAACGGTGACAGCCTAACTGAAAAGTATTACCCTTAAACCCATGTGCGCTCTGCCTCGATTTCTATCCAAATTTCATGTCTAACCAAATATTTATGAATTTCGCCTCGTCTCCCCTCTCCCTTCGCAGGGGAGAGGGGACGGCCAAAAAGTGAGAATAGAAGAGAATTCTCAGGTTTCGATGTGTAAGAATTGAGCAATTAGGATTGATTTTATGGCAGGTTTACGATAAATTAATTCAATATGTCAGGCTATCCTGTTCATTCTCTCCTCATAAGAGTGTTGATATTGGTTCTGATCCTTTTTTGTGATGGCAGCCTTTTTGCCCATGTCGAACAGCATCGTGAAACCAAAGGGATTGGAATTGATGAAAGGCTGGGCCATTTTGTCCCATTGGATTTGACCTTCCGCGATGAAAATGGAAAGCCAATTGTCCTCAGAGAGTTGATCGACAGACCTACGATCTTCGCTCCGGTCTTTTTATCCTGTCCGGATGTCTGTAGTTTCTTACTGTCCAATCTCTCAGCGACCCTGAATCGATTACCCGGAGATCCCGGAAAAGAATTTCTGATCCTCGCTGTGAGTTTTGATGAAACAGAGGGTTCTCTTCTCGCCTTGGAAAAGAAGAACCTCTATCTCAAGATGATCGAAAAACCATTTCCGGAAGAAGCCTGGAGATTTTTGACAGGCGACCGGGAAAGTATTCTTAAACTCATGGACGCCGTGGGTTTTTATTTTAAGAGAGAGGGCAAAAGTTTCTTACACCCTGTCGCCCTGATCATTCTCGCTCCCGATGGGAAGATCACCCGATACCTCTATGGCACGGAGATTCTGCCTTTTGATTTAAGGATGGCGCTCCTTGAAGCCTCTGAAGGAAGGATCGGACCCACGGTCAGTAAAGTCTTGCGGTTCTGCTTCAGTTATGATCCGAAAGGTCGAAAATATGTCTTTAATACATTGAAAATTACCGGAATCGTCACATTGACCTTCGCCTTCTCGTTCATCCTATTTCTCGTTTGGAGAGGGAGGAGGAGGTCGAAAAAAGGTTGAACAAAGATGGCCGGCTTCTACGAAGATGAAGGGCGATTAAGGGGGATTCTGGGTTGGATCTTTTCCACCGACCATAAGAGGATCGGTCTTCTCTATCTTTTTGCGATTCTCTTTTTCTATGCCATCGGGGTTCTCCTCGGTTTTCTGATGCGTCTCGAATTGATGGCGCCGGGTCCCACGATCATGAGACCACAGACTTATAATGCCATCTTCACCCTGCACGGGGTGATCATGATCTTCTTATTCGTCATCCCCGGCATTCCCTCCATCTTCGGAAATTTCTTCCTTCCGATCCAGATCGGCGCAACAGATGTCGCCTTCCCAAGGCTCAATCTCCTCTCCTGGTGGATTTATATGATCGGTGCTGTTTTAGCCGTTCTCTCCCTATTCACCGGAGGCGGACCTGTGGATACGGGTTGGACCTTCTACGTGCCTTACAGCCTCCGGACTTCGGTCAATGTCCCTCTCGCTGTCTTTGCGGTCTTCATCCTGGGATTTTCATCGATTCTCACAGGAATCAATTTTGTGACAACCACTCACCAGCTCCGGGCCCCCGGGATGACCTGGTTTCGCCTTCCCCTCTTCGTATGGGCCGTCTATGCCACAGCATGGATCCAGGTTCTGGTCACTCCCGTGATAGGGATTACCCTTCTTCTCACCCTGATGGAAAGACTGGTGGGTGTTGGGATATTCGACCCGGCAAAAGGAGGGGATCCGCTCCTCTATCAACATCTCTTCTGGATCTATTCCCATCCGGCTGTCTATATCATGATCCTTCCTGCCATGGGAGTGATTTCAGAGATCATCCCCGTCTTTGCGCGAAGGACGATCTTCGGGTATAAGGCGATGGCTTTTTCAATTCTTGCCATTGCCGTGGTGGGCTCTTTTGTCTGGGGACACCATATGTTCGTCAGCGGACAGAGCGACCTCGCCTCAATCATCTTTTCTCTCCTCACCTTTCTGGTAGCCGTCCCCAGCGGCGTGAAGGTCTTTAACTGGGTCTCGACCCTATATAAGGGTTCCATAGAGGTCACCCCTCCCCTTCTTTTTGCCTTGACCTTCATCTTCCTATTTTCAATCGGCGGGCTTACGGGCCTCTTCCAGGGAGCCCTTGCCACGGATGTCCATCTCCATGATACCTACTGGGTGGTGGGCCATTTTCATTATGTCATCTTCGGGGGAACGGGATTTGCCCTTTTCGGAGCCCTTCATTACTGGTTTCCGAAGATGTTTGGCCGTATGTATCATAAGAAGATCCCTTATTTCGCATGGGCCCTGCTCTTTGTCGGGTTCAACACGCTTTACTTTCCAATGCTCATCTTGGGCTGGCAAGGGATGCCGAGAAGGTACTTCGACTACCTCCCCCAATTTCACTCCCTCCAATTCGTCTCCACAATTGGATCCTGGATTCTGATTGGAGGCTTGATCCTGATGTTCGGCAACCTCATCCATTCTCTTTTCAGAGGTGAAAAGGCAGAGGGAAATCCATGGGGAGGAGCCACGCTCGAATGGCAGATCCCGTCCCCACCTCCTAAGGAGAATTTTGTAGAGACTCCTCAGGTTGAACGGGGACCCTATGAATTCAGATGATAAAAATTCGAAATTCGAATATCGGGCGAAGCTTCTCGAAGGGATCAACCCGAAATAAAGCGGGTTTTTAATTCTCCGTTCGCCCTGAGGCTCTCGAAGGGATGAACGATTGTGGATAAAGGATGATGAAGAACCATAAGGACAATACCGTTTCAACATTGGGGATGTGGTTATTCCTCCTTTCAGAAATTCTTCTGTTCGGAGGACTGTTCATTATCTGTTCCGTATACCGTTATAACCACTCCCGGATATTCCATCTGGCCGCTGAGTCGTTGAACCGACCGCTCGGGGCTTTGAACACGTTAATCCTTCTGACCAGCAGTTTAACCATGGCCCTCTCCATCTTCTTCTTGAAAAACAGAAGGTCCGAAAGATCCTTATTCTTTCTCTTTTTAACCATCTTCTTAGGGCTCTTCTTCCTTTCCAATAAATATTTTGAATGGGCCTCGAAGGTCCATCATGGGGTCTATCCCAACGCCCCCGTTCTTCTTGAAAGGGAGAGAGGGGAGGTCCTCTTTTATGGCCTCTACTATTCAATGACCGGCCTCCATGGACTCCATGTCCTCGTTGGTATAGGCCTCCTCTCCGTGATGTTTGTCTCTGTCCTGAGAGGTAAAATCGATCACGAACGTATCCTTCCGTTAAAAAATACCGGGCTTTACTGGCATCTGGTTGATATCATCTGGATTTTTCTCTTTCCTCTTTTTTATTTGATCACTTGATTTCGGGAGAGGGTGGAGTGAAAACTTATATTTTTGTATGGCTGAGCCTGGTGATTCTGACAGGCCTTGCCGTCTCTGCGGCGGGGATGGACTGGGGAGGGTGGAGCCTGGGAGTGGCCCTGGGAATCGCCTTTTTGAAGTCTGGTTTAATCCTCAACTATTTCATGCATCTTAAAGATGAGAGGGGATTAAGGCTTTTCCGGTGGATGATTCCGGGGATCCTGGCCATCCTGATCCTCTTCATCGGTCTGACCTTTCTCGATGTCGCCTTTCGATAGGGTGGATGGAGTATGATTCGCGGCGCAACAGGCCTTTCAAACGAAATCGTTGAGAATGTTTTTTTCTACATTGCGGCAATCTCCGTCTCGATATTGGTCCTCATCACCTTCCTGATGATCTATTTTACCATTCGCTACCGCCGGAAGAGAAACCCGCAACCCGAAGACATCAGGGGAAACCTCTGGCTCGAGATCCTCTGGACTGTGATCCCCACCCTTCTGGTTCTCTCCATGTTCTATTATGGGTGGACAGGATTCCGTTCTTTGAAAAAGATTCCCGAGGGGGCTTTCAAAGTAAAGGTGGCGGCGCGCCAGTGGTCCTGGCTTTTCGAATATGAGAATGGGGTGAAGACCGAAGAGTTGATGGTTCCGGTGGGAAAACCAGTCCATCTCTTGCTCACCTCGCAGGATGTGATCCATAGTTTTTATATTCCTGCCTTCAGGGTCAAACAGGATGCTGTCCCGGGAATGGTCACTCCCTTATGGTTTAAAGCTAAAGAAGTGGGGACCTATGATGTTTTGTGCGCCGAATACTGCGGCCGGCAACATGCCTATATGCTCACCAGGGTAAAAGTCCTTTCAGAGGAGGAGTTCAACCGGTGGTACGAGGGAAAAGGAAAAGAGCTGCAGATGGAGAAATCCAGAGGCCTCCCCCGTGGACCGCAGTTGCTTCAGGAGAAAGGGTGCCTGGCCTGCCACAGTCTCGATGGCGCCCCAAGAATCGGACCCACTCTCAAAGGTCTCTCCGGAAACACGGTGATCGTTTTAACAGATGGGAAAGAGCGAAAGGTCCGGGCGGATGATGCTTATCTAAAGAAGTCTCTGGTCGAACCGAATGCAGACATCGTCAAAGGTTTTCCTCCCATCATGCCTTCTCAAAAGGGACTTTCAACCGAAGAGGAGATCAACGAACTTGTCCGACATATGAAAGAATTGAAATGAGAGATCTAAGGGACTGGCTATCACTTCTGATGGATCTGATCAGGTTCAGGCTGTCGATCTTTGTGGCCCTCTCGGCGGCGACAGGTTTCATACTGGCTCATCAAGGGATTTCACTGAAGATGTTTCTGATGCTTGCGGGCGTCTTCCTTCTTGCATCAGGAGCCTCCGCCCTCAATCAATATCAGGAAGGAAGAGAAGACCGGAAGATGGAAAGGACAAAGGGCCGCCCTATTCCCTCGGGAAGGCTTTCTCCATCATCAGCCTTGAAAATATCCCTCCTTCTGATTATGCCTGGGCTTTTTATCCTCTATGCGGGAACAAATGGGAAAGCCCTGTTCTTAGGTCTGTTCGCTGTGCTCTGGTATAATGGAATCTACACGCCCCTTAAGAAAAAGACCGTTTTTGCTGCAATACCAGGGGCCCTGGTGGGCGCGATCCCTCCTGCGATAGGCTGGTTTTCAGGAGGAGGGTTTCCGGACGCTCAAATATGGGCCGTCTCGTTCTTCTTTTTTATATGGCAAATTCCGCACTTCTGGCTTCTTCTGCTCGATTATAGAAAAGATTATGAGAATGCGGGACTCCCCTGCCTGACCCAGGTCTGGGGATTGAACCAGGTCGAGAGAATATCATTCGTATGGATTTTTGCGACTGCGGTTGCCGGCCTTCTGATCCCTTTGTTTGGAATCGGAAACTCACGGGCCATTTTGGGAGGTTTGATGATTCTGGGAACCTGGTTGATATGGAAAGCTTCAAAAATCCTCTTCCGCCGGTCTCAAGAATCTCCTTTTCGCTCGACTTTCAGGACAGTGAATATTTATATTTTGGCTGTGATGGTTCTTTTCGGCCTGGATCATCTGTTGTATTAAACTAATGGCAAAAATTAATTTTGTAGGGCAAGCCTTCAGGCTTGCTTCATTATGCAGGGCTGAAGCCCTGCCCTACGCAAGTAATTTATTACCATTAGGTGCATTCAGAGATTTCAGGACTTTTTCAGAAATCTCATCGTTTTCCTTGACAGGGTGATATTCCATCGAATATAGATAGAGTCTGTTTATAAACTAACAGTTTCCAAAAAGGTTGTCATTCCGGCGAAAGCCGGAATCCAGGGTTCCTGGTGAAAACCGGGACCCAGTCTTTGAGATTGTTCCCGACTTTCGTCGGGACGACGTCTGGATGCTCCCGTATCCAGTACGGGGCAGGCTCCTCAAGTCCGGCATGACGGGTAAGGGGCATTTATAAACAGACTCTAGACCCTAAACAAGTATAATTATTTTGGGAGAAAGTGAAAAAGTACTCGAAATGCCCTTCAGATAAGGCTATTATAGTTTTATCAAAAAACAAAAGCCAATCAGAAAGGAGCATTTCGAGTGAAGAAATTAAACCACAAAATACTATCAAAGCGCAAGAGGAAAATTGAGAAGAGGTTAGAGCGGAGGAACTGGGAGGACCAAGAGAGGCCGATGTTTAAGGGCTCCAACATTCACTATGAACTGGATGGACGAGACAAAGGGATTGCCTGTGGGGGGATTGGGGTCATCCATACCCTGGCAAAGCGAATCGGGTTGGT
>JAGXTA010000124.1 GCA_018333535.1 Deltaproteobacteria bacterium
CCCACTTTACTGCTTCTGTTCAACTCCACAATGTCCGGGGCTATTATCTCATAAAGCCTCGGATTCTCATTCAAGATCGTATCGATTAATGCCAATTCCGGATCTAATGCCCAGAGCGGTTTCTCTAACTTCAACCTCAGATCATTGAGTATCTTCATCCCCCTCCTCCTGCAACTTGATTTTTGTGATAATCTCGTCTAACCTATTGTAATACATCATGTTGCAGTTTATAAACAGACTCTAATTAATTCAACCAATTACGAGACCCTGAAATAAATTCAGGGTGACAAAATAATAATTACGACACAGCCGTTTGGGGAGAGGGGGTTAAAATGGTATTTACAACTCACACTTGTAAAACCGTCCCTCCTTCATAATAGCCATAATTTTTTCTTTATGCTGCAGGACACCGATATTCTCAAGAGGGTCCTCATGGATGATAACGACATCAGCCAGTTTTCCCTTCTCCAGAGTCCCGATCTTATCTCCCAGGCCTAAAGCTTCAGAAGCAGTCTTTGTAGCGGCTATAACGGCTTCCATTGGTGTAAAACCCACTTTGACCAGCAACTCCATCTCTTTCAAATTCTCACCATGGCGGTTGAAAGGGGTCCCGGCATCTGTTCCCATGGCAATGGGAACCCCTGCCTTACGGGCTTTTTTGACACTTTCCCAATGACTCTTCATCACCTTCCTGGACTTTTCGACAGCATAGGCAGGCACTCCTCTTCGAACTCCCGCCTTGATAATGTGATAAGGTGCGCATAAGGTGGGAACAACGAATGCCTTCATATCCAAAAGCAATCCGATGGCTTCATCATCTAAAAAGAACCCATGCTCAATTGAGTTAATCCCGGCCCAGAGAGCATTTTTAATCCCTTCAGTTCCCTGAGCGTGAGTGGCTGTTCGCCTTCCAGCCTTTCGGGCTTCTTCCACACCGGCGATCAATTCTTCCAGAGTGAACTGTGTGGAGCCAGGTTCCACACCTTTTGTCATGATTCCTCCGGTCGCCATCAATTTGATCAGGTCCGCTCCAGCCCTGAGTTGTTCCCTCACAGCGGCCCTCACTTCATCCACGCCATTTGCCTCCCGGCCGAACTGCCACCCATGTCCGCCTGTCATGCAGACCAGTTTGCCGCTGCAGAGCATTCTTGGCCCTTGAAGAATCCCTGACTCAATGCCATCCCGGATGGCAAGATCGATGTAGTCTTTGCCTCCCATATCCCTGACGGTTGTCACTCCGGCCTCCAATGTCCGGCGAGCATGGTCAGCAGCCTTCAAGGTAATCTGGGGGATAGAATCTTTTAAAAGAGAGGTGATCGGGTCCGGGCTCCCATCCACGCAGATATGGATATGGGCATCGATTAAACCCGGAAGGACGGTCTTTCCTGAAACATCGAATACCGTATCTTTTTTCAAAGGTGGGTATTTCTTGGAGGGGCCAACGAACTTCACCAATTTACCATCAACAACAACCATTCCCTTCTCAACCACTCGTCCATTTCCAATGATGACATTGCCATTTCTAAATAAAATAGCCACTGATTCCTCCGATCAATCGATGGTTATTTTGTTTTTTGTGCATCGTCCATTGTTCATCGTGCATCGTTAAAATACTGCACCGTCCCGTCCGGATAGACAGCCACCTTTGCATTTTCTTTCCACTCTGCCCGCAAAAGCTCCAGAACCTCCTCCCATGTCTTTGCCCAGAGGATCGAAGGCACTTTGCCGAAGAAACAGGCTCCCACATGATCCTTGAAGGGTGAGAGGACGATAAATCGTTTCACCTTCGTGGGCAGGGGCTGAGGAAGTTTGAGTCCTCCCTCTCCGCATCTTCCGAACTCACCGAAGAGATAGTGGACGACCTGGCCTGCCGGTTCATTGGCGATGATCACCAGGTCTCCTCCCTCCTCTTTCAACGAAGGAATTCCAATGAAGGGAGCGATGGCATTCTCGTTCGGCTTGGAATAGGCATTGACAATAACGACATCCATATTTTTTGCCGGAGCGGTCGCATAGACCTCCTTTGCGAGCTTCATCCCTTCCTGGTGTTCCAGGATGGGATCTCCGACAAAGAGGCTTGTGATTTCTCCCCGGAGGTTGAGGATCGCATCAATCTTCACGTCGAGTCCGGCCATTCTTGTTGCCTCTTCGATGTCGAGGCGAGGAATGTTGCCATCGATTTTTCCCGGACCCACACAGTCCGGATGGGTCTTGATCAGGCCGTGATTGTAAGTGATGGAATCGATATGGGCCACGCCTGGAAGGATGATCTTTCCACCCCCTCCATAACCGGAGAAGGAGTGAGGCACGATGCAGCCGATTCCGATCTTCAGGTCGCAGGCCATCACCTCTCTATTGATCGAGACGGGTGTGCCCTGGTTCGTTTTGCCAAGATAGGTACAGAAGTCGAAGGGGTGATGGTTGTAAACCGGAAAACGGTCGAGCACCTCCCCACCAAGTTTCTTTTTGAAGTCAACCGCTGTGTGTGCGCCATGGGCCCCCAGGGCCGCAATAAAACGGATATGGTCATCCTTGATCCCGGCTTGCCCAAGCTCTTTTAACACAAATGGGACGATTTGGGAAACCGGCGTGGGCCTTGCCATATCGTCAAAAAGAATGGCAACATCTTTCTTCCCTCTGGCTAATTCTGAGATGGTTTTCGAACCGATAGGATGAGAAAAAGCTCTCTCCATCTCCTTTAAACCAAGCCTTTTCTTTTCCCCGCCCTTCATCGGACAGAAGAAGATGGACCAGGGGTTCGGAAAATCGAGCTCCATCTCCGTGTTACCATGCCAGAGAAGCTGAGGAATTTTAACTTTCATTGCTTCTTTCGTAACTGTTTACCGCTTTGAAACTAGCCGGAATGAATTGTGAATGGTAAAATACGGGTATCAGGTTACCAGGATATCAGGGTGCAGGATACCGGGGTATCAGGATCTCAGATAAATAATAAAGGTCTTTTGGTTTGACCTGATATCCCGATATCCTGATGTCCACTTCCTGATAACCTGATCATCTGATAATCTCTTAAAAAACTCCTAACTCATAACTTAAAGTCCCAGGTAGCTCTGGCGGATATGCTGATTCTTGAGGAGGTCCTGGCCCGTTCCGCTCATGGCGATGGAGCCATTCTCCAAAACATATCCCCGGTGGGAGAGGCTGAGGGAGTGGAAAACATTCTGTTCCACCAGAAGAATGGTCGTGCCCTGTCCGTTGATCTCTTTGATGATGTTAAAGATGGTCTTGACCAAAAGGGGTGAAAGACCCAGAGAGGGTTCATCAAGCATCAGAAGGGTGGGACAGGCCATCAATCCCCTGCCGATGGCAAGCATCTGCTGTTCGCCGCCGCTTAGGGTTCCCGCCAACTGATGCTTTCTCTCTTCTAAACGGGGAAAGAGTTTAAAGACCCATCCCATCGTCTCCTTCCTCGCCTTTTTAGCCTTTGGGAATCGGGCCCCCATCTCTAAATTTTCTGTGACGGTGAGAGAAGGAAAGAGCTGACGACCTTCCGGCACCTGAACGATCCCCATCTCAACAATCTGCGAGGAGGAACAGAGGTGAATCGGATGGTTTTCAAAAAAAATCTCTCCCCCCTTCAATTTTAAAATGCCGGAAACGGTCATCAGAGTGGTGGACTTGCCCGCCCCATTGGAACCCACCATCGAGATGATCTCTCCGGATTGAACCTCGAAGGAGACTCCCCTCAATGACTGAAGATCCCCGTAAAAGACATCGATCCCGTTAACCCTGAGCACCGGCAAACTCCTCTCCTAAATAAGCCTCGATCACCTGTCGATTCTTTACAACCTCTCCGGGAACCCCTTCTGCTATCTTCTGTCCATAATTTAAAACGACCACCCGCCTTGAAAGAGCCATCAGCCCCCGCATCACATGTTCGATCAGGAGGATGGTGACCCCTCGATGATTGACCTCTTTTAACAGCCTGATCAATTCGTCCACTTCGGTCGGCGTCAACCCTGCCATCACCTCGTCCAGGAGGAGGAGCTTGGGTTCGGTGGCCAATGTCCGCGCCAGCTCAAGCCTTTTCCGGTGGCCAAGGGTGAGGCCCGAAGATAGGGTGTTCGTTTTCTCCTTCAGGCCTACCAGCTCGATCGTCCGGAGCGCCTTTTCCCGCGCCTCTTTGATCGTTTTTGCCCGGTTCAGGGCAGCTACCACCACATTTTCAAGGACGGTAAGCTCAATAAACGGCTTGACCAATTGAAAGGTTCGCACCATCCCCTTCTTGCAAACCTGATGGGGTTTTAATCCGACGGTCTTCTCTCCATTGAACCAAACCTCTCCCGAATCCGGTTTTAAAAAACCTGTGATGACATTAAAGAGGGTGGTCTTGCCAGCCCCGTTTGGCCCGATGATTCCCAGGATCTCTCCCCCGTTCAATTCAAAAGAGACCTGGGAAACAGCCTTCAGGCCGCCAAAGTTCTTGTTCACTTCTTTCAGCTCTAAGAGAGGCAACTTCAAACCTCCAGATGATATGTATGTTCTAATAATTTCGTAACAATTTAGCTGTTTGAAAAAACTTGTAAAATCCCTCCCCACCTCCCTTTGCCAAAGGGAGGAGTAACCCCCCTTTCTCCCCCCTTAAAATAAGGGGGGGGATGGGGGGGTTATGATGAAGGCCGTTGCGACTCGAAGCCGAGGGGATTAGATATTTTTTTCAAAGCACTAAAGTGATACAGACTTTCAAACCTCTCACTTATGGAAATCTCTACATTTGCTTTGATTCTCTCAGTATGGGCTTCAGAATTTTCTTAATAAATGCAAAAATTCCGCCCGGAAAGAAAAGAACGGCGGCGATCAGAAGGAGCCCATAGATCACGATATGGATCCCTTCCAGCCCTGCCTTTGTGAAATAGGATCGTGCAATCTCCGAAAGCGGCGTAAGCAGAAGAGAGCCGATGAGAGGACCAAACGGCGTCCCGAGTCCTCCGATGATGGGTCGCATGATAATTTCAATGGAGACCCACATGGACATGACACTGGTGGGGTGAAGATAAAAGATGTAATTGGCATAAAAGGTTCCGCCCAGTGCGGTCATAAAAGAACTGATCCCGATAGCAATCATCTTATACTTGAAGACATTGACCCCGAGACTTTCAGCCGCATCCTCATCTTCACGAAGGGCGACAAAGTAGCGTCCCCATTTCGAAACCTCCAGAGCCCTCACAACGATCAGAGAAAAGACCACAAAGCCCAGGGCAATATAGTAGTAAGGAAGATTTCCCCGGAAATGGAAGTTTGCCAATCCCGGTTTGAAATCGACGAAGAGTCCCATCATGTGACCCAGGGGTTTGAGGTGCAAGACCGTGAGCCTTCCGATTTCCCCGAAAGCGATCGTCAGGAGAACGAAATAGACCCCTTTTAACCCAAACCGAAACCCCAAGAACCCTATGGCCAATCCAACGAGGGCGGCTCCAAGGCCTCCGATCCACATGCCGATCCATGGCGTTAGCCCGAGGTCCATCGCTAATTTGGTGGAGATATAGGCGCCAATACCCAGATAGAGGGAGTGCCCGAGCGAAATGGGGCCGGCATATCCGGTCAGGACATTCCAGGATTGCCCCATATAGGCATAGAAGAAAATCAGGACGAATATCCCGAGGATGTAATCGCTCACAAAATTGGGAAGAAGGAGAAGGATGAGTAATAGGATAGACAGGAAGGAATAAATGATCTTCACTAACCCTTACCTCCGAAGAGACCCTTAGGGCGCAGGAGAAGGATCAACACCATAATGCCGAAGCTGATCACCTGCTTGAGCGAACTCGGAATAAAGACCGTGCCCAATGATTCTGCGACCCCTATCATGAGACCTCCGACCATGGCTCCGGGCAGGCTCCCCATCCCCCCGAGGATAACAATCGCAAAGGAGGTTAATTTGAAAGGAAAGCCGGTATGGGGTGAAACAGGCATGAGCGGAACAAGTAAAGAGCCTGCCGCACCGACACAGGCCGCCCCTACGCCAAAACAGACCGCATAGACCCTGTTGACATTGGTTCCTACGATCAGGGCTCCGGTGCGGTTATCCGCAGAGGCCCGGATCGACTTTCCGATATCCGTATATTTCAAAAAGACAAAGACCGCGGCTGCAATCAGGAAGGCTAGCAAAAATGCAAGCAGTCTTGGGGTGTCGATCATGATGCTGCCCAGCCATATCGTGCTCAGCGAATATTTCGTATGGGGACTGTGAGGATCAGGCCCCCAGATGAGCTGGGCCATATTTTCGAGAACCATCATCACCCCGACCATGGCGATGACCTGCATCGACTCATGAAAGGTCATGATGCGGTTGACCACGGTTCGCTGGACAATATACCCTAAGACAAACAGGCACGCCGCACTCACCGCAAAGGAGAAGAAGGGATCGATGCCTGTCCAGTTCATCAGGGTGAAGGCAATATACATCCCCCAGACGAGCATGGCCCCGTGCGCGAAGTTAATGATCTTCATCACGCCAAAAATGAGGGAGAGGCCTAAAGCGATCAGGCTATAGACCCCTCCCAGAAGAAATCCACTGGTGGTTAATTGCAGGATGAGGTTGAGATCCATTTCCTCCCTTTAAACTCCCCTGTCCCAGATCTGTTTTGGCATCGGATAGATATATTTCGCCTCAGCCGCTTTATCAGGAAGCACGACCTTGATCGATTGTCCGATGATCTGAATCATGGCGGTGTCGGCATTGATATTATCGCCTCTTTCGTCGAAAGCCACGGCCAGCCCGACCATCAGATCCTGTTTGAGATAAGTCTTCTTTAATGCAGCAACGATGTCGTCAGGCTTTGTTGATTTTGCCCTTTCCAGAGCATCGGCAATCACGAGCACGCCTAAATAGGCGTATCCGGAATTGGTGTCGATATATTTCCCGGGGAATTTTTTCGAGAAAGCTGAATTGACTTCCTTATACATCTTCCCGACGGGATTATACCAGGGCACATTGTCCATGACAAAGTCGGCAAGGGCTTTCATATCCCGGATAAATTCCGGTTCATACCATCCCGGGCTTCCCGGACTGATGATCCCCTGGAGTTCAACTCTCTGCTTGTAGAGCTCTCGAATCATCAACTTGGCATCACCGGGTCTTGCCACAGGAAAGAGGACATCCGGCTTCAGCGCTTTGATCTTTGAAATCTCTGCGGATAAATCCTGAATGCCGAGAGGATATTCGACATGGCCCAGGACCTCGATGGGAAACTTCTTATCCTTTAAGGCTTTGATGAACGTGGCTCCCTGAACGCGGCCGAAGAGGTCTCCGGTATTGGTCACCACTCCCCTGATCTTGCTGATGTTCTTCTCCTTCATGATCTTGTCCATATAGAAGAGCATCGAGTCCGCAAACTTGCTCGTGGTGGGAAAGACCCTGAAGGTGTATTTAAAACCTTTTTTCGTGATTTCGTCTGCGGCTGCCACATCCATCACAAAGGGAACTCCCCTCTGTTCACACAGCGTGGCAATGGCCATCGCATTTCCGCTTAGGAATGGTCCTACCAGGGTGACAGCTCCATCCTTAATCACTCTTTCGGCCTCGGAACGGGCCACATCCTCTTTGGCTTCGGAATCGCCAAGGAGAAGCCTCAGTTTTGCTCCGCCCATTGACTTGATGCCTCCCCTGGCATTGATGTCATCCACCGCCATCTGGTTTCCCCGCCTCATGGAAATTCCGATATCGGAGATGACTCCTGTGACGGGTTGGATCGAGGCGATCTTAATCTCCGGGGCCTGAGCGCGCAATAAGGTTGGCACTCCGGCGATTGCAGTGGTGGCTCCAACGGCTGCCGAATACTTCAGAAATGTCCGACGATTCATCTTCTTCTTCATAAAAACTCCTCCTTTCAATATGTTTAAAATTTTTCCCCCTAATGAAAGATGCTTAATATATCCCAAAGCCCCTGCAACTTGTCAAGCCCTGTTTAAATCTCTCCCCTCTCCCCCCTTTCTTAAGAGACTGTGTTGTAATCGCTTTTTTGTCACCCTGAACTCGGTTGCGAGTCGTACCGACTTGGTTCAGGGTCTCGTAACTCATTGAATTTAATAGATGCTGAAACAAGTTCAGCATGACATTTTTACTATTTTCCCCATTACGACACAGTCTCTAAAGGGGGGATGGTTTAGACTCGGATGGGGAGTTCGATGAGGAAGGTGGTGCCCCTGGGCTGATTGTCCCGGACACGGATATATCCGTTGTGGTCGGCAACGATGGCATTGACGATGGTCAATCCCAGTCCTGTTCCGCTCTTTTTTGTGGAATAGTAGGGTTCGAAGAGTTTTCCCTTTTCTTCTTCGGAAATCCCGCACCCGTCGTCGCTCACATCAAGGCGAACCATCTGGAGTTTTTCGTCATAACTTGTCCGGATTTTGATCTCTCCTTCCTTATCGATGGCGGCAAGGCTATTCTTGATGAGATTGATCATCACCCGCTTCATCTGATCCCGGTCGAGGTTAAGGATGGGAAGGTCGTTTGGGATAAAATTGAACCGGACATCCTTGTGGGCCTCCTTAAAGAGGACAAGGGTCTCCTGAACGATTTCGTTGAGACGATTCGGGGTGGGATTCGAAGCCGGCATTCGGGCAAAGTTGGAGAATTCGTTCACCATCCCCTTCAACTCTTCAACCTGCTTCACAATCGTCCGCGTGCATTCATCGAAGACGGTCCCATCCTGTTCGAGCTTCTCCAGGTATCGTTTACGCAACCGCTGCGCAGAGAGCTGAATCGGGGTTAATGGATTTTTGATCTCATGCGCAATCCTCCGGGCCACTTCCCGCCACGCCGCTACCCTCTGGGCTTTCATCAGTTGAGTGAGATCATCGAAGACCGCCACAAAACCGAGCGGCCTTCCCTCTTCATCCTTCAGGGTCGCCAGATTAATCAGCAAGGAGAGCGATTTGCCCCCAACATGAACCGTCAGCTGCTTTTCAATCGAATCTCTCTGGGACAATTTCAGTTCGTTTGACAACTCTTCGATTCTCTCCACATACTCCTTTTCGAGCACCTCCGAGAACCCTCTTCCCAGAACAGACTCTCCTTTCACCTTCAGCATCTGCTCCGCAGAAGTGTTGATCGTGGTGATCATCCCCTGATCATCAATGGAGATAACCCCCGCGGCCACATTCTTCAGGACGATCTCCATATATTTTTTCCGCTGTTCCAACTCGACACGGCTCACCTGAAGGTCCCCGGTCATCTGGTTGAAGGACTGCACGAGCCTCCCGATCTCATCGCCGGCCTTCATCTCGATTTTGAAGTTGAGGTCTCCTTCGGCGATCCGGTGGGTCGCCTCTGCCAGCTCCTTAATCGGAACAGTGATATCCCTGGCCATACGAATGCCGAACCAGATGGCCGAAAAGACGATGAGCAGGGTAACCATCAGAAGGGCCATCATATAACTGAACTTGATCGGCTTTTTCAGAGCCTTCAACTGCTTGTAATCGACAGAGGCCTGGGAGATCTCGCGCATCTTTCCCGAAAGGCTCTTCGGCATGAAGTGAGAAGCCGCCACCACGCCGACCACTTCTCCTCGATTTGATGGATGGAAGACCGGAGCAACTCCTGTAATCATTTCTCCCTCTCCGACCGGCAGGGTCCTCGATATCTCCTTGCCTGAAAATCCCACCTCCAATAAGTCTTTCGGCGGAGAGAGGGAAATGGCTTTTAGCCCGGGTTCTTCCGCCCTGACGAAGCCTTCCCCTTCCTTAAAGAATAATCCAACGGCGCTCAAGTGATACTCCTGCCGCTTCGACTCAAGAGCTTCCTTCAGGGATGCCAGCCCGGGCTCTTTCTTTAAAATACCCTGCCTCGAGAGATGGAGGCCAATCTGCTTGGCTGAAGAGACGGTGTTGTTTGAGAAATCACGGTAATAGGTCTGCGCCACCTCCAGAGACCCCTGCAGAGACTGTTCGACCTGAGCCTTGAACCAGTGCTCAACACTGTTGGTGATAAATCCGACTGCCACGAAGAAGAGGAGAAAGGTGGGGACAAGGGTGAGGGTGATAAAGGCCACCACCAGTTTGGTCCTCAGTTTTGCTCCGAGGACTTCCCGTCTTCGTTCAAAGACCAGTTTGACCAGGTTTCGAATCACCAGAAAGATCAGAAGGAGGATCAGGATGATGTTGATGTTGATGAGACTGAAGACGATGATATTGTTGGCGATCGGAATCTGCTCGGCCACCCGGGGAATCTTCATCTCAAGGGTGGTGAGGGCCACAATCACGATGGAGATGACGCCGATGATGATCAACTCGTTTCGTCGTCTTCTCTGGTCTGGAGAAAGTTCCTTTTTCATAATGTCTGAGGTGCGGGTTAAGGTTACGGCTACGAAGCCCGTTTGGATTGATAGTCAAACGGTTATAGGTGACGACGCTCGTATCGAAGCAAGAGACTTGAAATTAGAAGCTCGAGCATCCAGATTCTATTCACGAGTCTCGATACGAGCTTCGACAACGGCAAACGTCATTTTCAATTTAACGATACGGGCCCTGAACCTAATATGGTACAGGGCGGGCCTCGTCACCCTTACCGTTAAAATTTTATTGCTCTTACCTACAAAAAAGAGGGGGAAATTGAAGGGGACCGTAAGCCGAGTTCTGTATTTCGATCCCGCCTGTCGGCGGGGCCGAAATGATGGCCATTTATCTGGGATCCTGATTGCTCAGGACCTCAAGCGACCTTACCCGTCCCGCCTTTACTCCGTTGAAGGAATAAATTTGAATGGGCTCTTCTTATCTCCCCGTATACGGGGAGAAACGGGACCTATTGGGTCTTGCTCCGGGTGGGGTTTACCAAGCCGCTCTGATCACTCAATGCGCTGGTGAGCTCTTACCTCGCCTTTTCACCCTTATCCCGTGAAATAATATTTCACAGGACGGTATCTTTTCTGTGGCACTTTCCTTACCCCATTTCTTTGGAAATGGGACCGTCCGCGTTACGGACCACCCTGCCCTGCGGAGCTCGGACTTTCCTCCCCCCGATCATCTCCCCTGACGGGCGATGACGAGGAGCGGCCATCTCTCCCCCTTCAAATCCCCCCTTTCCTAAGATTTCTTGAAAACTTAAAAAAATCTCTGCAATCGTTTTTGGGAATCTGTGCAATCAAGAGAGCTTATTTTATTTTTTTAGCTCTCTTTCTTTTTCCCTGACGATCCTCTTCTCAATGGCCAGATTGGCGAGAAGGTCAGCCTCTCGATTCTCTTCCCTCGGGATGGATTCGATTTCAAAGGAGTCAAACTCCTTGGTATCCTCCATCACCTTCCTGTGGAGGACTCTCAGGTGAGGCTCTTTCACACGATAGACACCCTTGACCTGCCTTTCAACCAATTCCGAGTCCGTATAGATCCGGATCGATTCTCCCCCAAGTTTCCTGGCTTCCCGGATTCCTAAGAGAAGGGCTCCATATTCTGCTTCGTTATTGGTCTTATGCCCGAGAAACCATCCTTTTCCCGAGATCCTCTTTCCCTCTCGATCGGTGATACAAACGCCGGCGCCTGCCCTTCCCGGATTTCCCCTCGAGGCACCATCGATAAAGATGAGAAGTTCAAGACCTTTCTGGGTCGAAGACACCCCTTCCTTCTCCCTCATTTTTTTTCTCCGTTTCCGTCCCAGTAGAGGATCCGATTACAATTGGGACACCGGATGAGGGAATTGTTCTTCTGAACTTCGATGAACATCTGGGGAGGAACATTCACAAAACAGCCCTGACAGGTCTCATTCCTAGCGCTCACCATTCCGATTCCCTGTCGTTTCTCCCTCAGCATATTATAAAGATTGAAGAGCTTCGATTCGACCTGTTTCGACAGGGTCTCTTTCCGCTCTAATTTCTCCTTCCAGAGGACCTCGCCCTGGCCCATCTTCTCCTGGATCCCCCTCTTCTCCGCTTCGACCTTCTCCAGCGTGATGGCGATCTCTTTCTCCCGTTTGGAGAGCTGTTTCTTGATCTCTTCGATTTCGTCCATGACGAGCAGGATCTCTTCTTCCACCCGGCCCACGGCCTCTTTGAAGGTTTCGATCTCAGTGAGAATGGCCTGATATTCCTTGTTGGTCTTCACCTCTGACATTCTTCCCTCTGACCGCTTGATTTTGTCCTGCTCTCCGATGAGGTTTTTCTCCTTCTGTCTCCGCTCCTTCTCCAGCGATTCGAGTTTTTCCCTCTCCTTATGAATCCTCTCTTTTTCAAGTTTCTGTTTCTCATCCAACTTCTTCATCTCTTTGGGATAACGGTCCCGTTCTTCCTCGATCGCCTTCAGGTCGAGATCAATCTTCTGGAGTTCCCAAAGAAGTTCTAGATGTTCCCTCAAGGGCGGCCCTCCCTCCTGTCAATAGTTTTGTAATACTTAAGCTCTTTGAAAAAAGTTATCTCATTCCCCTTTTCATAACCCCCCTTCCCCCCTTATTTTAAGGGGGGAGAAAGGGGGGTTACTCTTCCCTTTACGCAAACAAAAAGAGCGCACCGGAGTGTGCACTCTTTCTCTGTCCCTTGTGCCGGATTTTATCTCCAGGAAGCTGATGGAGATCACCCTCTCTCTTTCCAATGGGCCCACCTGGGTTCGAACCAGGGACCTTCCGGTTATGAGCCGGTGGCTCTACCAACTGAGCTATGGGCCCTACGATCATTATATTCCATCCTCTCGGGGTGTCAACCCCTCATTAGTCATTAGTCGCATAGTCCATTAGTCTAATACTCCAATCGAGTGAAAATATTTTGACAAAATCCCCTCTAACTCCCCTTTGCCAAAGGGGAGGACTTATTATTATCCCCCTTTGGAAAAGGGGGAATAAGGGGGATTTTAATATAGGGTTTAACAAACCTTTAAATAGTCTCGCTATCATGTTTGTAGCTCAATCAAGCAATAATTTTTCACTCAATTGGGGTAATAGTCAAAGACCATGAGACCATCTGACAAAGGAACAACGAGACTGCTTTCTCCGAACTCATCAGGCCTCAAGAAAACTCTTCAATTTCTTCGCCCGGCTGGGATGCCGGAGTTTCCGCAATGCTTTGGCCTCAATCTGTCTGATTCTTTCCCGTGTCACCTCGAAATCCTGCCCCACCTCCTCGAGCGTGCGGTCGTACTTCTCTCCGATGCCGAATCTCATCCTCAGGACCTTCTCCTCTCGGGCTGTAAGGGTTGCAAGAATCTTCCGGGTCTGCTCCGCCAGGTTGGTATTGATCACTGCCTCCATGGGAGAGGCAATGGCCTTATCCTCGATGAAATCTCCCAGATGGCTGTCCTCTTCCTCTCCGATGGGGGTTTCCAGGGAGATGGGCTCCTTGGCAACTTTTAGCACCTTCCTTACTTTATCCAGGGACATCTCCATTTTGGCGGCAATCTCTTCCGGCGTGGGCTCCCGCCCGATCTCCTGAACAAGATACCTCGAGGTCCGGATTAGTTTATTGATCGTCTCAATCATATGAACGGGGATGCGGATCGTCCGGGCCTGATCCGCAATGGCACGGGTGATGGCCTGGCGAATCCACCATGTCGCATAGGTGCTGAACTTATACCCCCGCTGGTATTCGAACTTGTCCACGGCCTTCATCAAACCAATATTCCCCTCCTGGATCAGGTCGAGAAACTGAAGTCCTCGATTCGTATATTTCTTTGCGATGGAAACGACCAGCCTCAGATTCGCCTTCACCAGCTCGCCCTTGGCATCCCTGGCCTTTGTCTCTCCGACCACAATCGCCCTCACGGCGGATTTCAATTTCTGGACGGTTAAACCGCTCTCCGTTTCCACCCGGCTGATCTTCATCTGGCTGTGCTTTGCCAACCGGTCGATCCCCTGCAGATCGGCCTTGTTGAACCCTTGATCCCTGAGGAAAATTTTCGCTTTGGACTTTCTCGCCCTGATCTTCCTTAAAAGGTCTCGCGCTTCCCGGACAGAGACCCCTGTGTTGTTTTCGGCTTTTTTGATCTCATTCTCCGCCTTCTCCATCCGGAGGAGCAGCTGTTTCATTTTCTGAACAATCCGGTGGATCTGGGCGTCTCTCAAATTGATCTCTTTGAGAAATTTGATAATCTCCTCCTGTTTTTTCTTCGCCTGAGCCTGAATCTTCTTCTTTGAAACCCTCTTCTTCAGCGTCCGCCGGATCGCCTCCTCATTGCGCCGGATGCGTTCGATCAGGTCCAAAATTCTTTTTTTCTGAAACTGCTCCTCTTCGGCGCTCGTCTCCTCTTCGTCAATCTCATTGGTCACTGCCCGGATCTCGATCTTTCCGGCTTTGATGGCGTTGCCCAGATTGAGGATCTCTTTGACGGCCATGGGGCAGGTCAACACAACGCTTAACACTTCCCCTTTGCCGTTCTCGATCCGCTTCGCAATCTCGACCTCGCCCTCACGGGTGAGAAGAGAGACCGATCCCATCTCACGGAGATACATCCGGACAGGATCCGTTGCCCTGCCGAAACCCTCCAGAACCGACTCCTCCTCATCCTCTTCTTTGTCCGGCATCTTCTCGGCCTCAACCTTCAGGCCCTGGAGGTCCTCTTCCACATCCAGATCCATCTCATCAAACATCATGAGGACATCGTCGATCTGATCGGAAGAGACGATCTCGTTCGTGGGGGTTTCGTTCGCCTCATTAAAATTGACAAACTCCTTCTCGCCCACCAGGGAAATCATCTCATCCATCTCTTTCGCCTTTGCTTCTATTCCCATCCATTGCCCCTTAGCTTTTTCGAAAACCGCCCTGCGAGGGCCCCTTCTTCCTCTTCGCCAATTCCTGCCGCTCCATCAAGAGGGCTTCGAGCCCTCCCCTTCCCGTCTGTCTCTCAGCTTCCTTAATCTTCCTGAGCAAATCGCTTTCATCCTTCTTCAATTTCCTTCTCCGAATCTTCTCAAGGCAGTCTTTTAAAATCCGTTCCCGTTGTTGCGACCCGACACCGGGTTGATCTCCTTCTATGCTGCTCTCCTGAAAAACGTATTCGCAGAGTTTTTCCTTCAGGCCCTCATCCATTCCTCCCAGGGCCTCTGTGAGGCTCAATGTCCCCTTCCTCTGAAACATCCCCATCAGTTCCTGGCCCAATCTCTTCAGGACAGGGCTCTCAAATTCATTTAGGATCCCTTCCTCTGAAATGGCCGGAATCAGGTCGGGGTGGTGGACCATAAGGCGAACCACCATCTCCTCTGATTTTGGCAAATCCTCTATGGGGGGTCTTTTTTTAAGGCCTTCTATGGGTCTGGTCCGTCCTGCAGGAGCGGACCGGATCATTTCATATAAGACCGACTCCTTAAGATCCAGCCTTTCAGCCAGAGCCCTCACGTAGAAGTCCTTCCGGATTTTTTCCGGAATTCTCTGGATCATGGCCATTCCTTCCTTCGCAATGCTCACCTTGCCGTCAATCGATTTCGGGTCATGGGCTTTCATCAACCAATCGAAATAATAATCGATGAGCGGAACGGCGATGGCCAGCCTCTCTTCAAAGCCTTTTAGATTGCCCTTTTTCAGAAAAGTGTCCGGATCTTCCCCTTTGGGAAGGAGGACGGCCTTGCCCGCCACCTCCTCTTCCAAAAAGAGAGGAAGGGTGCGAAGGGTGGCTTGAACTCCTGCTGGATCGGGGTCAAAGAGGGTGATTAAATTTTTCGTATATCGTTTCAGGGCCCTGATATGCTGGGTCGTCAGCGCGGTGCCAAGCGTAGCGATGCTGTGCTTCAATCCATACTGGTGGAGGGTCAGGAGATCGAAATAACCTTCGACGATGATCACCCCATCCCTCTCCGAGACATGACGCCTCGCCGCCTGGAGGCCATAGAGAACCTCTCCTTTGTGATAGACGCTCGATTCCGAAGAGTTGATATATTTAGGTTGACCTTCTCCAAGCGCCCGCCCTCCGAACCCCACGACCCGTTGATGGAGATCGAAGATCGGAAAAATGATCCTCTTTCGAAAAGCGTCATACCAGCCCTCCTTCTTCTTCGGAAGGATCAACCCCAATTCCCATGCCAGCTCCAGAGAAACCTTCTTTTCGGTCAGGTGCTGGACCAGTCCATCCCATCGCTCGGGAGCAAAGCCCAACCGGTGTTCCTGAATGATCTGCTCGCTAACGCTCCTCTGAGAGAGATAGTTCCTCCCCGGCTCGCCCTCTCTCTTCCGGGTCAGGAGGTCATGGAAATAGTCCGATGCCAGCTGATTGATCCGGAAAAGGACCTCCCTCTTGGCCATCTCCTTCTTCTGAAGGGGGGAGGGTTCCAATCGGGGAAGCTTTATCCCGTATCGCTTCGCTAATTCCTCGGCCGCCTCCGGAAACGAGAAATGGCCTGTCTTCATTAAAAAAGCGAAGACATCCCCTCCCTCTCCGCACCCGAAGCAGTGAAAGATCTGCTTCTCCTCGTTCACCATAAAAGAAGGCGTTTTCTCCGAATGGAATGGACATAATCCCTTATGGTTCCTTCCGGTTTTCTTCAGACTGACATAGTCTGAGACCACCTCCACGATGTTAGCGCGGTCCCTGATCTCTGAAATCTTCTCCTCTGAGAGAAATCCGCTTGCCAAAGACGCTCACCTCAACAGATTAAAAAACCCATATATCGAAACCGGGCGGGGGTGCTGGAGAACCCTTGCGGCGGCACCTTTTAAAGTTGGCTACATGCGTTTTTAGACAAAACCGGGGCTTCCCTTAAATTGAAACCCTTCGTAACCCTACCTTTTCGAAAAATCCGCAATTGCAAGGGTTTGGAAGTACCCCTGCCCGGGTTCGATATTGCAACATCAACGTTACCTCAACTCAACCACTGTCACGCCGGCGCCGCCCCTCCGAACCTCAGCCGGAGCAACCTGCTTCACCCCCCGGTGTGCGCTTAAATACTTACCGATCGCCGCCCGCAACCTTCCCGATCCGATGCCATGGATGATCTGAATCTTTTCCAGGCCATATAGGAGGGCTTGATCGATGAATTTATCCACCTCCGGGAGGGCTTCATCGACGGTCAGTCCGATCACATTCAACTCTGCTGGAATTTCCTCAACAGGCCCCTCACCTAACCGGCTCGCCGGTCCAGCTAAAACGTTCCTCCCTGTGCTCTCCTCTCCTTCTACATCGGTCGGCCTGATGATGTCGTTGAGGGGAACAATCACTCTTGCCTTCTCTGTCATCACCTCGGCGCGGCTGAGTGCTTCCTCCACCTTCAGGAGAATCCCGTTTTTTTTAAGGCTTTCAATTCTAACACGATCCCCCGCTTTTAATCCACCTGCCATCGCACGAGGTCCCCTTCTCCGGAGGTGGGGAAAAACCGTCTCTCTCATCTCCTGAATTTCTTTCCGGCGAACCTGAGAAGGAGCCTTCTCCTTCTGCTCTTTCAGCCAGGCTTTCAATTCCTCTTCCACCGTCTGGGCCGCTTTTCTCGCTTTTTCCTCCGCTCGGGAAAAGATTTCTTCCCTTACTCTCTTGATCCGCTCGAGAGTCTCTTTGAGCTTCTGATGATCCTGATCCGTTTCTTCCCTCATCCTGATCCACTGAAGCCTCTGGCTCTCCGCATCCGCCTTCAGCTTTTCCAGTCCCTTCAGGGCTTGAGCCATTTCCTGTCCGCTCCCATCACGGTGCTGGCGAGCACTCAACAGGACTTTTTCCGAAACGCCTAATTTTTCAGCCACCAGGAAAGCATTGCTCACTCCCGAAGAGCCGTAGGAGAGGAGATAGAGGGGCTCCAGGGTCTTTTCGTCAAACTTGACGGACACATTTTCCACATCCGGATGAAGATATCCATAGGCCTTGAGGCCGTCGAAGTGGGTGGTGACCACGACCGAGGACCCTTTCTCCCTGAACAGGTCCAGAAACCCCATGGCCAATGCGGAACCCTCTGAGCTGTTGGTTCCCACCCCCAATTCATCGAGAAGGACGAGGGAACGAGGCCCTGCCTTCTCTAAAATTTCGTTCACATGGAGGAGGTGAGCGGAAAAAGTGCTCAGGTTTTCCTCCATGCTCTGCTCATCGCCGATCACGGCAAAGACCTCATCGAAAATCGCCGCCTCGCTTCCTTCGGCAACAGGAATGGGAAGGCCGGATTGAACCATCAGTGTCAAAAGCCCAAGGGTCTTCAGGGCGACCGTCTTTCCGCCCGCATTGGCTCCGCTGATGATCAGAGTCCGGATGGCCCCTTCCATCCGGAGCTCCACAGGGACAACCTGAGCCCCTCTCTGGGGGCTGAGTAGAGGGCTTCTTGCCTCCCTCATCATGATCCTTCCGTCTCCATTCAATTCGGGCCGGATCCCCTTTAAAAGAAGGGTCAGTCTGGCCATGGCATAAAGGAGATCCAGTTCCCCGAAGATTTCAAAGTCATTCCAAAGAGACTGGACTTCTCCTCTCACCTTCTCAGAGAGGTCTGCGAGAATCCGGTATTCTTCCTCTTTCTCCTCTGAAGTGAGGACATTGATCTCATTGTTGAAGGGGACAGCCTGGAGAGGCTCAAAGAAGAGGCTCATCCGGCTATGGGATTGGTCATGGATGATTCCCTCGAGCCGGTGTTTGAAATCGGATTTGATGAGGAGAACATACCTCCCGTTTCTCAAGGTGATAAAATCTTCCTGAAAGATTGTCTGGAGGTCTTCCCGGTGAAGGAGGCGTTCAAGCGATTCCTTTGCCTTCTCTCTGGCTCCTGCCAATCGACCGCGAATATCCGAAAGGTTCGGGCTGGCGCGGTCGAGAATCTCGCCTTTCGTATTAATGGCATGGAGGATCTCTTTTTCGAGAGCCTTGAGAGAGGAAACCCTTGAAATTTTCTCCTGAAGAGAGGGAGCCTTCACCTCCGGTTTAAGGAAGAACTTTCTGAGCCCCTTCCCTAATGCCATCAATTGGTGAATATTTAGAATCTCCTGAACCTCGAGGACGGACCCTTCAATCTCTAATCTCTTAAGAAGATCCCCAATATCCTTCAGCCCTCTGAGGGGGAGATCTCCTGCGGTTTCAAGGATTTCTTTCAGTTCGATGACTTCGGTCAATCTTGATTCGATGAGGAAGCGATCCGGAGTGGGCCTCAGGGCCAGGCACCGCTTCTGCCCCAGAGGTGAGATGGAAAAATCTTTTAAGAGGTCTAAAAGGGAGTGAAATTCTAAAACCTTAAGGGAACGATGATCCATAAAAAAAGGGAAACCGCTTTATTGATGGGGGGAAAGTTAAGGGGAAAGCCTTTCCTTGACCAGCTGATTGATCACTTTGCCGTCGGCTTTCCCCCCTAATCTGGGCATGACCGCCTTCATCACTTTTCCCAAATCTTTCAGGGATGATGACTGGGTCTCTTGAATCGTCTCATCGATGATCTTGATGATCTCTTCCTGGCTGATCGGCTGAGGCAAAAAGGATTTTAGAATCTCGATCTCCATCTTCTCTTTCTCCACCAGATCGTTCCGGCCTCCGGCCTGAAACTGCTCGATGGATTCCTCGCCCTTTCGCACCATCCCCTGGATGACCTTGTAAATATCCTCGTCCTCCAGCTTTTTTCTCAGCTCGATCTCTTTGTTCTTTAAAGACGAACGAATCATCCGGATCGTCGACAGCCGGACCTTATCATTCGTCTTCATCGCCTGTTTCATCTCTTCGAGTATTTTTTCTTCCAAACTCATCTTTATCCTCTATCGGTGAATTTCCGCATCCTTTTTATTGCCCTCTTCTGGGCGGCTAGCGCTTTTTTCTTTCGTTTGATGCTGGGTTTTTCATAATGTTCTCTTTTCCGGACTTCTGACAGGATCCCGGTTTTTTCAACCTGTTTCTTAAATCGCCGGAGCGCATTTTCGAAGGACTCATTCTCTCTAATCCGAACGTCTGGCATCCATCTTCCCCCTCCTTTCATCCTTTATTTTAAACATTAAATTATAGGATTTTTTACAATAAAGTCAAATTTTTTGTCGATGCCGAATTGCTCTCAAACCGTTTGATTTTTTAAAGTGGGCTTGATAAGTTAGGATAAATCCTAAAACCGGGTTAAAGACGTTTAGAGGTGCAAAAACTCAACCGTTTCCCTAAATTATACGGGATGGTGGAAGGGTTAAGTCGAATAAAATGATCCTTTTTATTTACATTCCGCATTCTCTCTGAGCCGAAGGCGGCATTGAACATTCGAAATCATGGGATTGAGTTTTCACACGTCCCTGAAGTCGTTTCTCATCGGGAACCAAACAAGAATAGGGGAGGAAGTAGAAATGAAGTCGTCTGTTCTTAAAACATTTTTGGCGGGCGTTGCTTTCGGGATAGGCATAACTGTTTTATCCCTGTATGCTCAAAAACCGGGTTGCTTCGTTACTTCGTTAGAAACAATATCAGAAATGGGGCGAGCCCGAAGGGCCAAAGAAGAAAAAAACAAATTCCTAAGAAAAAGGCTTAAGGCAATGGGCTTTTCGGACAAGGAAATTAATGAAAACCTCTGAGAGGCGTGAGAGGCGGGACATTGTTTGCTAAGTTGAATTATTCTGAAATCGAGTTTAGGTGCCATCCGTTAAAAAAGAATGCGATGGGGTCACCCATTAAAAGGCACCGGTCAAGAGAAAAAGTGGAGTTCTTCCATTTTCTGCTTGACAAAGCTCTTTGATTTTCATTATGGTGGGGCCTTCTGGTGATAACACAACCCTTTTAAAAAACTGATCCCATTGGGGCGGAGATGAACGAAATACTTCGCCTGCCTCTTATTCCCATCCTGATCGCTTATGCGATCGGGCTCTATGGCGGCCAATTTAATCTCCCCCTGCCTCCTCAAGGACCGCTTCTTCTCTTCATCCTCCTCGGCTTGTGGATCCTCCTGATCCTTCTGAAAAGAATCCGATGGGCCTCCTGGATCGCCCTCTCTTTCTTCCTCTTTCTCGGACTCTTTTCAGTACAAAGCTATTTCCATCCGAAGCATCCTCCTTCTCATATCTCCCGTTTCATCGGTTCTGAACGAATCCTGCTGGAGGGAACGATCGATCGCTCCCCGCAACGGACCCGGACCGGAACCCAACTTTTGATCAAATCTCACAAGATCATCTTGGGAGACCGCCAGATATACGTTGAAGGCCATCTCCTCCTTTTTCTGAAAGAGAAAACCCCCTCTCTCCATTTAGGAGACCGGCTCAGGCTCCTCTGCACGCTTCACCGGCCTCACGGGTTTCGTAACCCGGGTGTTTTCTCCTACGAACGCCACCTCGCCCTTGAAAGGATTCATGTCATCGGGTTCTTGGCCGATGATCAGATGTGGGTCAAAGTGGGCAAGGGTTTTAAAAACCCCATCCTCTTGAAAATCGAATCCTGGAGGGATCACATCCGCGATTTTTTAGAAAAAGAAGCAACCCTGCCCTCTTCTTCCATTTTTCAGGCCCTGGTTCTCGGAGAACAGGGAAACATCCCCGAAGATATCAGAGAATCTTTCATTACCACAGGGATCGCCCATCTTCTGGCCATCTCAGGAGATCATCTCGGGATTGTGGCCCTTCTCTCCTTCTCGCTGTTCCTCTGGGTCATGAAGCGCTCTGAATTTCTTCTTCTTTCCCTCTCCGTCAAAAAATGGGCGGCTGGCCTGACCATCCCTTGCCTCCTCCTCTACACGTTCATCGCCGGCGGAGGAATCTCCGTGATACGGGCAACGATCATGGTCATCACCTTCTTTTTCTCCATCGTCTTCGACCGGGAAAGGCATCTCCTCCACACCCTCGCCCTGGCCGCCCTTCTCATCCTCCTTTGCTCGCCTCCTTCCCTTTTCGATGTCTCCTTTCAGCTCTCCTTTTTGGCTGTGCTCTCGATTCTTTATCTGGTGCCGCGCATCTACCGGGACCTGAGACGTGAAGAGATTTACATCCCTTCGGAAATCTCATGGAAAGAAAAGATAGGGAAATACATCAAACTCTCTTTCATTGTCACCGTTGTCGCCATCCTGGGAACCGCGCCCTTTGTTGCGCTTCATTTCAACCGGGTCTCTCTCATCGGATTTCTTGCCAACCTATTGATTATCCCCTGGGTGGGTTTTCTCATCGTTCCCATCACCCTCACCGCCTCCATCTTCTCCTTCTTCTTCTATCCTTTTGCCAGCCTTCTGATCATGGTAACCCAATTTCTTGCAACCATCCTTCTCAAAGTTGTGGCCTTCTTCGCTTCCATTCCTTTCGCGTCCATCTATCTCCCCACTCCCACAGCCCTTGAAATGATTCTTTTCTATCTTCTCCTCTTCTTGGGAGTACATCTCCGGAAAGGAAAAAAGATCAAATACCTTTTTGTAGGAATCTGCATTCTTTTCGCCGCCGATTTGGCCTACTGGAACTTCAAGGACGACTTCCGTAAAGACCTTCACATCACTTTCATCGATGTGGGCCATGGAGATTCGATTCTGGTCGAATTCCCAAAGGGGAAGAGGATGCTGATAGACGGAGGGGGCCTCCATGACGAACGTTTCGATATTGGAAAAAACGTGATCGCCCCTTTTCTCTGGAAGAAGAAGATTCAAAGAATTGACACTCTCGTCCTGACCCATCCTGACCCGGATCATCTGAAAGGCTTAAACTTCATCCCCTCCCGGTTTAAAATTGGCCGGTTCTGGGACAACGGGCTTCGCGGAGATTCGGAATTCTACCTCGATTTAGAAAAAACGCTTGATCGGAAAAAAATAGACCGCATATCATTCGATGAGAATTCTGATTTCCAAGTGATCAATGGGGTTGAGATCTCCTTCCTCAATCCACCGGCCGGAAGCGCTGGCCCTGTTCGTCACCGAAACCCCGCCTGGGTCAATAACCAGTCCCTGGTGATGAGGCTGAGGTTTAAGAATGTCATTCTACTTCTCACAGGAGATGTGGAAAGAGAGGCGGAAGAATGGATGGTGAGAAAAGGGTATCCACTCAGGGCTCATCTTCTGAAAGTCCCCCATCACGGGAGCTCCTCGTCAAGCAGTCTCATTTTTCTTGAAAAGGTGAAACCTGACCTTGCGATCATAAGCGTGGGAGAACGGACCATGGGCCAGCTTCCCCACCCGGAGGTCATAGAGAGATATAAAAGATTGGGTTCAAAGATCTTCAGGACGGATAAACACGGAGCTGTCACTGTCGTGACAGACGGCGAGAAGGTTGAGATTAAGACTTTTCTGAAAGGCGATGATTGAATTTAGAATCTTTTCTACCTTCTCAGGGAAAATCTTCTATAAACTCTTTGAGTACTCTATATATCGGCCATGCTCGAATCCGAGGCGTTTGAAGAAGCCCTGTAAATCGCCATCCCGCTCAGCGAGCATCACGCGAATCAGTTTTATCTTTTTGGCGCGACACTTCTCCATGAGCGCCTGAATGAGCTTGGAGGCTGTCCCCCGTTTCTGGTATGCCGGGTCAACCCCGAAGATCTGGATGACACAGGCCTCAGAAAGCTCCTCGCGGACATAGGTGAGGTAGGCCAGGAGAAACCCGACCAATTGATTGTCGACCTCAGCCACAAAGCTCACATCGACCTCGCCTCCCAATCCCTTCCGGACCAGGTCCTGGTAAGTAACGGCTCGATCCATGCCGCTGATTTTCCGATCCACCTCCAGAATACCATTGATATCTTCCGGCTCCATGGGTCTGATCTTCATTTCTATACCCGCCATCCCGCTTTCCTCCTTTCTTTTCTAATTTCAAAGTTTGATAAGTTACATCATCCTCAAACTTCATTAAAAAGTCAACGAAAATTAAGAGGTTGTTCGATGATTCACAGAAGGTCACTTGCTCTGTTAGTCAGCAAAAGGATCAGCAAGAGGATAAATTGACAATTCATAAAAAGAACGATATGTTTAAAATTAAATAGTTATAAATTGAGGAAGGATTGATAACGCTTTTTTACAGGAGGTGGGCATGATGACCAATCCAACTGATTTAGATCGGACATTTCATTTTATTATGAAAAGAATGGTGGAATCTGGGCAGGCACCGCATTATACGGAGATCGCTTCCGGGTTGGAAATTCCTGTGGAAGAAGGCCGAAAAGCTCTTCACGACCTTATGGCAGCGGGGATTCCCGGATGGCTATTTCCAAATACGGACTACATCACCTCTTTTGCCCCATTCAACAATCTTCCGACTCAGTATCGGATAACCATCGAGGGGCAGCAGAAATGGTTTGGCCAGTGAGCGTTCGAATCGCTGGCAGTCTGCTGGCTCTTTCCAAGGAAAATAGTCCAGATCGATGCTCCCTGTCTCGATTGCGGTTTCCCGATTCGTGTGGAAATCCGCGACGGGCAAATCCTTCGAGCCGAGCCTGAAGGTCTGATGGGGTATGTGGCTGTGCCCATTTGGAAATGGTTTGAAAACGCTCCCTATGCCTGAAGTACGATGAACCTCTTCCGGTCGGAAGAGCACATCCGGAATTGGGCCCGTTTCGATCCAGCCACTGCCGAGGGTATCCTTTCACTTCCGGACTTGGTCAAGCTCTTTTCAGGCAGTTATTTTCGCAGACGCCTAGACCCTGATTGGGTCTCACATAGTCGAGAGTATGTGCGGGAAATGGTCACAACACTTGTGGAGCTCGGAAAGACCGGCCCCTTCTGGAAGCGACCCAAGCCTTGAAACTTTTCCGGTGGTGGTGTCAATATGTCGAACACGTTAAGTCCGAGTGCGCAGATGGTTCAGGATGCTTTAAAAGCGCTTGGCTTTATCAACGAGGTGATGGAACTACAAACCACCACCCGCACCTCTGCGGATGCGGCCCAGGCCGTGGGATGCCGGGTCGAACAGATCGCCAAATCGATTCTCTTTCGAGGCGGGCAGACCAATCAGCCCATTCTTGTCATTGCCAGTGGTGCCAATCGTGTCAATGAGAAGAAGATTGAGACATTGATTAGTGAGCCCATTGGCAAAGCCGATGCCGATTTTGTGCGCCAGAGGACCGGTTTTGTCATCGGCGGAGTCCCCCCGGTCGGCCATCTCGAGAAAATCCAAATTTTTATCGATGAGGATTTGTTAAACTACAAAGAGATATGGGCGGCTGCCGGCACACCCAATGCAGTTTTTAAACTCACCCCTTCGGACCTTGTTAAAATGACAGGCGGCCCTGTGATTTCCATTAAATAAGTTGGGATAAAAAGGGTTCAAGGATTCAAGGGTTCGAGAAGTCAAGGGCAATCTTTTAAAAGGAGGAGAGAGATGGAGCTTAAGACGGAACGTATAGAGATCCCAGAAGGCTGTAATGTCATCTTTGGGCAGACCCACTTTGTTAAGACCGTGGAGGATCTCTTTGAGATCCTCATCGGAGCTGTTCCCGGCATTAAATTCGGGATCGGGTTCTGCGAGGCATCAGGGCATTGCCTTGTCCGGGGTGAGGGAAATGATGAAGCGCTCAAAGAGGCGGCCATGAAGAATGCCTTCAGAATTGGCGCCGGCCATAGTTTCATCATCCTTCTGAAAGATGCCTTCCCCATCAACATCCTCAATGCGGTGAAAATGTGTCAGGAGGTTTGCACCATCTACTGTGCCACGGCCAATCCTGTAGAGGTCATCTTGGCCCAGTCAGAACAGGGCAAAGGCGTGCTCGGCGTCATTGATGGCTCGTCTCCGAAAGGAATCGAAAAAGAGGACGGTGTGGCCTGGAGGAAGGAACTTCTGAGAAAATTTAAATACAAGTTGTGAAGATAATACCGTATTTCCGATGCCTGGCACCAGACTCCTTAAGGGAAGAAAATGCGAACCTGCCTTTTAGAGAATTCAATATTCCACCACTGAACGGCACATAGGAGACATGATGGAGATTAAGTTTGAACCAAGGCCCATTTACCAAGCCCCAATAGCTGTCTTAAGACATCTCTATTATTACACAACCCAATATGGGTTATCAGTAAAGCAATTTACGGGAGCTCACTGGCGGTATTGGGAGGAGCTTCCCGAACGCCTTATCAAAGCAAGGGGAGACACTAAAACGCTCAATTCGATAATTTCGGAACTCAAAAAACTTGCCTCCGGATCAGAAGAAAGGCTCAAAAGAAGAAGAGCACAAATAAAAGAAGGGAAATGGGCTGAGAAGGAAATCGTGTTGGACGCACAATTGCTTTCTGTTCTCGGAGCACTCCCGGGCGAATTGCTTTCTTTGGGACTTAGGCATCTAACGGGGAATCCTAACATTCCCAGATCACTCCAGATCGTCGACCTTATTATGAAAAGCAACCAAGGTGAAGACACTGATTTTGTTGAACCAGATCTTTTGCTATTAGGAGGCAACCATCTTCTAATGGTAGAAGTAAAAACGCGGGGTGGAGCAGACAGCTCCCGCAGTTATCCACCCCATCAACTTCTAAATTATCTTCGCCTGGTATTAGAGTGTAAAAATTCTTGTGATGCCTCATCGCCAAGTGACTTCACACACTTGATGCTCATGCCGTCAACTGACCCTAAGTGGTTGGAGAATCATTCGGAATGGGTTCTACAGAGCTGTGACGATGAAGGCAAGCTCAAAGTGAATCTATCAGCTCTAATAAACTCTGCAAGGAAAAAGCCCGGATACAACTGCCAACAACTCAAGCTTTTGGCGGTTGAGGTTCCTATCTATTATCGCTCCTGGGACCAACTGTATGAGGCATTCCGAATAGCTGCTGAGCAATTTGGTGACGAGCGAAACAATACGCATTGGGACAAAATAGTCCAAGAGATCGGAGTATTAAGCCAAAAAGCCGGGAAATACGCTCAAAATAGATGAAACACTTCGATTGGATGGCGGGGGTAGGCCTAACAATGGGCCAGTTGAAGGAAATAATATTCTATTATCCAAGTCAATGGGAAGAGTGTTTTCGGAGGAAAAAGCTGCTTGATCAATGGGTCGAGGAATTCCCCGAAGAATTCGACCTAACATCAGGCATGAGAGGTCATCGCTCTACAGACAGAGGCTTGTCCCTCCTTCCTCAGTATGCCCTTATGTATATTCTTCTGAAGGACCATGGTGTCCGATCTATTACTTGGTACAAAATTGCAAAGATAAAACCTGGTCGCGTGGACGCGCCAAAAATAGCAGCCCGCTGGGAGATAATGCGTAGGTGGATGGGAAGTGACCGATTCAACGCACTTCAGTCATCACTCGTTGCCAAGGGTTTTCGAGACATGAGAGGTGAACCTGACCTTTTCTGCTGGTACCCTACAACGGGTTGCTGGTTTTTCGCAGAAGCAAAAGGCAAGGGAGACTCAATCAAGCCAATTCAGAGGAAGTGGTTCGACATCTGCTGGCAGACATTGGGGTACCATGTAGACATTAGGATCTATAGCTTGCTGCGGCGATAGAACTAAAAAGGCTAAGGGGCTGCGCAACCAAGCGGCCAGAGCGGACGGCGTATAGGCGCCGCTGACTTTGAACGTTTCGCCATAGAATATGAATCTATTCACTTCAACCCAGCGCATGGCCGAAGGGTCGGTAGAGGACCACCTAACCGAGTTTATTGCCGCATCTCTGACCCTAAGTCATTCTTTTCGGGATGGATTCGCAGAAATTCTGCTCGCCAATTGTCCATTTGCTCCAATTACGGCAGTTGAAACACAGGTCAATTATCCACATGGATGTTGCCCTGATATGCGCCTAACCCTTTCGGATGGCAGGGTAATACTGTGCGAGAACAAAATTGAAGCAGTCGAAACTCCAGGAAAAGACCCTACCAGGGGTCAACTTGAACGATATTTGGAGCTACCAGTTGATGGCGTGGCCTATATTCGAGGTTCGTGGAAACCGCCCGCGCCGAAAGTCCTTGATCATCTGAAATATATCAAGCCAGTCAACAGAGAACATTTCCTATGGAGAGATTTCTATACTCTACTGCAGGGTGATGTGTTTCTTGAATGGCTCAGACAAGGTTTCGAGGGCATGGGATACACTCCACCATTATCCTCAATCGGTGACCTTAGCGACCCCAACAGGGACAAAAAGCTGGCCAATCAGAAGGAGTTTGCAAAGCTATGGTTGTTGACTCGCTCCAATCTAAAACAGATGGGGTGGCGCACGCAGACAGGATCAAGAATTGAGCTCTATCTTTACAACGATTCCAGCAATATGTCGCAACAAATTTTCATATCCCCTTATCTGGCAGAGAGATTTCTCGTCCGTGTTACTCCACGCCCAGGTCGCCTACGGGATGTCTTCGATGCATTAAAGCCCGTATCAACGTCAATGTCTGTCCAACCAACAGTGGAGGTCCATAGAATCATGAGGAAAAACGGCCTCACTGAAGTTGTGGACATCCAGACATCGCTTTTCAATGTCCTTCGTAGTGCAAGCACAGCGGAGGAGATGGAACAAGCTTTGTGGAGTTTCGTAAGTGCATTTTTGAAGAAAATAGAATAGTGGCGGGCAAATCACTCCAGCGGATGTCTAATAGCCACCGCTGACCCAAATCGTTATTCTCGTTTTCACCCGTAATCATCTAAACAGCCGTTTGCGGAACCGTCAAAGTTGTAAGAACCCAACTGTACAAGGTGCACCCCTTTTTATTCTCGTTAACAACATTTTAATTACCATAGGACCAGTCCAGAACCGAGGTGAAGAGGAGATTTCTGGACTATCTCATTCTCGAAGGTTGACTTCCCTCAGCACAATTAGTAGACTTCACATATGGCAAGCAAGAAAACATACAGCCAAGCCGCCAGAGTCCAAGGAATCCTGAGAACCCTTGGAGCAAGGCAAGGAATCACCCCATCGGCGAATTAACTGAAGAATTTGGTGTCACAAGGAGAACCCTTTATCGGGATCTTAAGGCATTAGAGGAGGCAGGCTACCCCATCCTGTCGGAGGTAATTGATGGAACAACCTACTGGAAACTTGAGGCAATACCCGCCCATCAAGTAAGAACATAAATGTTGTTGACAAATCTGTCAACAAATAATAACATTGGAAACATGAAGTTCGGCAATTATATTCGTCGTTATAGACAAGACGCTGGTATATCGCTTCGAGAATTGGCGGAGATTGGTCAAATCAATCCGGCCTATCTTTCTCGTGTGGAACGTGGAATCGTCCCACCCTCGGATGCATTCATACGTTCGGTTGCCGATGCTTTGAAGATAGATCCTGAGAGCCTATTTCTCCTGGCCGGGCGTGTGCCTGCAAATTGGCAAAAGGCTATATCTGACTCACCCTCCCGAATTGCCGAGACTTTCCGCAGCGTTCTCGATAGCTATGTTGCCGAACCGAAGAGTCCCTACGGCAGAACCCTACTTTCCTTTGGAGGGGTTCGGGCTATCGAAGATCCTGCTTTTCCATTTGAATACTTTAGTGACATCGCAGAACTTGAAAGCTGGCGGAAGGAGGTCTACCGTCCCATTTATCACATCCACAAGTGGTGGGCCCAAAGGCTCGGCTCGGTCTTCCGGGCCATCATCATAGGCGCGTTCGCTCCCAAAGGGTCAAATGTCTTTGAAATGTTCTATCAGCCCGTGAGATTAACTGGAGCTGTTATCTTCGACCCCTTCATGGGAAGCGGCACCACCATCGGCGAAGCCCTCAAGCTTGGCGCTCGCTCTATTGGTCGTGACATCAACCCCGTATCCCATTTTATTGTGAAGAACGCCCTGGGTATCCATCCCCGCGAAAAAGTCATTGAGACCTTTCGAGCCATTGAACGAGACGTCGCCCCTGCTATTCGCCGCCTTTACCAGGCCCGTCTCCCCGAGGGAGGGATGGCAGATGTTCTCTATTATTTTTGGGTAAAGGTTGTTCCCTGCCCAAAGTGCGAGCGGATGGTGGACCTTTTCTCATCCTATGTATTTTCACAGCATGCCTACCCTGCCCGTAATCCAGAAGCGCATGCATTTTGTTTCAATTGTGGGGCTATCAATAAGATTCGTTACGACACTGAACTTTATAAATGTTCGGCTTGTGGCCTAGCCCAGAATCCACAGGTTGGACCTGCAAAGGGTGTGAACGCAGTTTGTCCGGGTTGTGGGCACAGCTTCCCAATTGCAAAAACTGTTCAGAAACACAAAGAGCCACCTGCACACCGCCTGTATGCAAAAATGGTCATACGACCGAATGGCTCAAAGGAGTATCTGCCAATCGATGATTTTGATCTGCACCTATATCAAGAGGCTTCTCACACTCTCAGAAAACGGAAGAAGGCTTATCCTGTTGTCTCGATCGAAGAAGGCTATAACACCAATCAAGTCCTCAATTATTGCTATCAATACTGGCATCAAATGTTCAATGACCGTCAACTACTTTGCTTAAGCCTTCTTGTAGACCGCATTCGGAAAATACCCGACCGGAGGTTGCGGGATCTTTTCACTTGCCTCTTCTCCGGTACTCTTGAATTCAATAATATGTTCACTTCGTTCAAAGGAGAAGGCACTGGCGCCGTCCGCCACATGTTTTCTCACCACATCCTCAAGCCAGAGCGAACGCCTTTGGAGGCAAATCTTTGGGGGACGCCTAAGAGTTCTGGCGCTTTTTCCACACTCTTTGAAAGCCGTCTCCTCAGGGCTCTTGATTACTGTGAAAACCCCTTTGAAATCAGTTTAACAAACAACAATGGAAAGACCGCCGGGAAGAAGGTATATAGTCTCTCTTGTCCGTTGGGTACGGACATGGCAGAAACTTTTGATGAGTTCCAAGGAGGTAAGGAGTTCTACCTCTCTTGCGGTGATTCGGCAAAAACTGACTTTGCAACAGAAAGTGTAGACGCAGTTGTTACAGACCCTCCTTTTTTTGACAACGTGCATTATTCACAGCTTGCCGATTTCTTTTATGTCTGGCAGCGCCATGTCCTCGGAGGGAATGGCAACCATAATGCCAAAAGCACTCGTTCTGAGGAAGAGGTTCAACAAAGTGATCCAACGATCTTCACCGAACGCCTTTATGGTGTATGGAAGGAATGCAATCGAGTTCTCCGGCGTGAGGGGCTTCTCATATTCACCTACCATCATTCTCGAAATGAAGGGTGGCGTTCAGTGTTAGAAGCAATTGTCAGGGCCGGTTTTACAATCGCTGCGACTCATCCGATCAAGGCAGAGATGTCAGTGGCCAAGCCAAAGTTTCAAGCCAAGGAACCTATTGACCTGGACATAATTATTGTTTGCCGAAAACGAGAGGCCGCTTCAACTGAGGCGTCAGATTTCAAAAGTATCATTAGAAAAGCAACCCAGGAAGCTACCGAGCAGATCGCTCGCTTCAATGCATCAGGCAGGTCCTTAAGTCGGAACGATGTTTATGTAGTTTTAATGTCCCAGGTCATCAAGTGGTTGTCCTTGCAACCGTCTCTCCATGAAAGCCTGAGCTTTCTCGACTCAAGCCATGCATCGATTGAAAGAGCTATTAGCGATCTACATGGGAGGCAACGAATAGCCGAGCGGCCTCTCAGCAAGCAATCAAAACAACTCACCCTCTGGTGAACACCGGACACCGTTTTTCATCTGTTAAAATTTGCTTTTAAATAGTGTGATTAATTAGTGTCTGTTTATAAATTGCCCCCTCAATCAGAATCGTCATTCCGGCGAAAGCCGGAATCCAGTCCTTTCAAGGCCTTCTGGATGCCGGATCAAGTCCGGCATGACGGAAGAAGACATTTATAAACAGATACTAATGAGGAGGTTGAAAATTCAATCGAAATCGACCACGGGGCTGTGTTTTTTCTGTTCTGGCAGGCAAAGGAAAAGGGTCCAAGAGTTCAAATTGTCTATGATCTTTAGGAATATCATCGGCAAGGCGATAACAATAAAATGTGTTTGTACCCCCTTGCTGTATTGTTCTCTTTATTAATCCCACCTGTCGAAGTTGTGAAACGTTTTTCTCCAGATCATCTCTGGAATGAATCAAGGTAACACTATGATCGAGCTGTAGGGTACTCAGTGGGTTTGAAAAAATCAGCATGGGGCGAGTACGATTAGCCCCGTTACCATAGGTTCCAAGACCAATCTCTTTAGCTCTTTCTCCAACAATCGATAAGTAGTAATTGAAGTCCTCGTTCAGAAGGTTGCCGTCACACAAAACCAAAGACGATAGCTGATATTTACCTGATTGATTGCGAACTGCCTCTTGGCACACAAAAAGATAGAACCCACGAATGTCTAACACGGCCCCGCTTGAATCGTAAACGCGAACCGTGCCACAAGGTGGGGTAGTATTGTAATCCATACCTGATGGTCTGGCTATTGCGCCACTTTGGGTCCTCTCGAGCTTCTTTACCTCTATTGCCACAATATGTGTCAGGTTTGAAGACAAAGTTACTCTTGCAGCCCTCTTACAGACTTCCGGTCGTAGGACAACCAAGTCAGGGGTTATAAGAGGTCCAGGTGCTTTCACACAATCAACATCGGTGGGGAATTGATCTGAAAGCAGTCTGTGAATATATTCATCCAAGGGATCATCTTGAGTATTTCGCTTATCACGAAGGCGAAAGGGTCTTGGCTTTCCATTTTTTCCAAAGAAAGAACTTCGAAGGATCAGGAATGATTCCATTGTCAAATCAGTCATTTTCGACCTTTTGAGAATACGTAACATTTCAGACATCAATAACCTTTTTCAACAATTAGAACAAATAATTGCTGGAATCACCGATGGAGATTAGCTTCCGTTTTTCACCAGACATTCCAGGGCCGTGATATATTCCTCGGTCATGCAGGTGGGGATTCGATGTTTCTGTAAGCATTCAAAGCATTTGCTGGGTTCGTAGAGAGGCGTGCTCACATATTTCTCTCCGCCATCCGGAAAGACGGTGACCATTACGCCACGATCCAACTCCATTGCCTTCTGCAAGGTCCCCCACATGGCCGCACCGGAGCTGATTCCGCAGAAGATTCCCTCGCGGATGGTGAGGGCCCTTGCCATCTCGAAGGCATCTTCATCCGTCACATTGATCTTCTCGTCCAGTCGATTGGGATCATAAATCTCGGGGACATACTGGGAATCGAGGTTCTTTAATCCTTGAATCTTCGAATTGGGATAGGGTTCCACGCCGACGATCTTGATGCCGGGATTATATTCCTTGAGCCTTTTGGAAACACCCATCAGAGTTCCGGTTGTCCCCAGGCCTGCGACAAACATCTTGACCTTCCCTTTTGTCGCTTTCCAGATCTCTTCGCCCGTTGTCTCATAATGGGCGAGCACATTATACTTATTCTCGAACTGATGGGGCATATAATATTTTGGGCCCTGCGCCATCTCTTCGGCCAAATCAATCGCCCCATCCATCCCCTTCGGGCCTGGACTTAAGATGATCTTTGCCCCAAAAGCAGTGATGATCTTTCGTCTTTCGATGCTCATTGTCTCCGGCATCACCAATTCCAATCGATATCTCTTCACAGCGCAGACCATTGCCAGAGCAATGCCCGTATTCCCACTGGTAGGTTCGATAACGATCTTATCTTTTGTAAGGAGACCTTCCCTCTCTCCATATTCGATCATATACTTTGCGATCCGGTCTTTGACAGAACCCGCCGGGTTATACCGTTCCAGCTTCGCATAGACCTTCACTTTTTTGTTGGGAACGATATGGTTGATCTTCACCAAAGGAGTGTACCCAACCAAATCGACCATATCTTTGGCTACCCGATACATTGTTATTTCCGCCTCCTTAAAATAAAAGTCTACGGTCAAATGGTCAGGGTAAAGATGCCGGTTTGGTTAAGGGGTTATGTTGTTGGTCTTTAAATCATAACCCATTGACCTAACCTAAACGGGCCTCCTTACCTTAACCCAAAGACTAATACCCCAATTGAGTCAAAAATTTTGACAAAATCCCCTCTAACTCCCCTTTGCCAAAGGGGAGAACTCATTATTATCCCCCTTTGGAAAAGGGGGAATAAGGGGGATTTTAATATGAGATTTAACAAACCCTTAAATAGCCTTACTGT
>JAGXTA010000125.1 GCA_018333535.1 Deltaproteobacteria bacterium
ACTCCAATCGAGTGAAAATATTTTGACAAAATCCCCTCTAACTCCCCTTTGCCAAAGGGGAGGACTTATTATTATCCCCCTTTGGAAAAGGGGGAATAAGGGGGATTTTAATATAGGGTTTAACAAACCTTTAAATAGTCTCGCTATCATGTTTGCAGCTCAATCAAGCAATAATTTTTCACTCAATTGGGGTAATACTGTTGATGGAATCGTTGGATATGTCAATTTCAAAGAGATGGCTTTGTTTGAACCAAACCTTTCTGCGCTTTCTATTGGTCAGTTTATACGGCCGGTTTTATTTGTCGCGAATCCCAAGAACCTCAATACGATGTTGAAGCTATTTATCGCAAAACGTCATCACCTTGCAATTGTGAAGGACGCCGGGGCGAACGTTATCGGAATGGTAACCCTCGAAGACGTCATCGAGGAGATCTCTGGCGATATTGAAGATGAATTCGATGAAGTGTCTAGCCAGATTATTCAGATCAGACCGAATACGTGGCGCGTAGGGGGCAGTGTACAATTGGACCTCCTTGCCAGACAACTGGAAATCTCTTTTAGCTCTTGTGACCTCCCCCAGACCCTCAAAAAATGTTTTTATATGATTTCCAACTATTCGATTGGAATTTGATTTTTAGGCGAAATCGTTGGACCCTGGAATTGTTCAAGACCAATATTTGTTGGGAAATGAAGAACTATTTTGAATGAAGTTTATTATTTTTAGGTAAAAGGAAATAAATGGGACAGATTCTCGACCTTAACCTAACCCTATTGGATTCTTAGTCTTTTTGTTGCCTCCATGTCGACCTTCAGGGTCTTGGGATTGATCACCACACTATATTCTTCTTTGGCTTTTTCGAGGCTGATATAGCCTTCGATCACATCCTTTTCAACCCATTCGGGATCACGCTCCAGCGGATTCCCGCAGCCTCCTCCGCCGGCTGCATCGATTGTCACCACATCGCCGAGGTTGAGTTGGGTTAGTCCATAGGGATTTCCGGGAACCCCATTGATCAGAAACTGAGCTTTTGAGCCTGGTTTTCCGCCAAAGAGCCCCTGGGGAGGATGGATATGCCTTCCTGCCTGCATTCCAAGATTAACAGGTGACAGAGGTCCATACTGATCATCAGGAATCCTGAAGACCTCCCGTTGCCCGAGGCCTCCCTTCATCCGGCCCGGCCCCCCGGAATCGATGAGAAGTTCCCTTTTTTCAATGACCAGGGGCGTATCGCTTTCGATGATTTCAACGGGCGTATTCGCACCATTGGCTGGGAAGATGTAGACATAATTCCCATCGCCGGAGGCGCTGGCTCCCATTCCGCCGCCTCTGATGATCACAGAATGCCAGGGTTTCCCATTACTCCTCTTGCCATAGAAGACATTCATCTGGGCGGGCGTTCCTCCGCTTGCGGCAATCACTTTGTTGGGGGCGACTCCGGAGAGGGCTCGATAAATGATCTCTGTCAGAAAATGTCCGATGACCAGCCGCGCCGCCACGGCCGCTGGAAATTTACAGTTGACCACCGTGCCCTCCGGCGCCTTGAGCGTGATGGGGCTTGCACAGCCGTCGTTGTTAGGAATGTCCGGGCCAAACATGCTTTTGACGGCCATAAAGACATAGGCGTAGGTAAAGTTATAAACGACATTCCCTCCCCAGTTCACCTGAGGGGAAGACCCGTTTAGGTCCACGAAGATATCGCTTCCTTTGACTTCAACGGTGGCCTTAATCACCACATCCTGCTGGCCCTTCATCTGCTCGATGATGGCTTCGGCCGGATAGGCGCCATCGGGGATCTTCTCAATTTCTTCCCTCATGGCCTTCTCTGTGCGGCTGATGATCTGGTCCGCCAGGTCATCGAGATGATCCAAGCCATTTTCCCTGAGCATCTGGCAGATCTTCTCTGCACAGACATGGTTGGCAGCAATCTGAGACCGGATGTCCCCAATCACCTCGTCGGGAGTCCGGACATTCCAGCGAATCATATCGATCATGGATTGATTGAGGGTTCCTCCGTCGTAGAGTTTCACGAGCGGGAGGAAGAGGCCTTCTTCGAAAACATCATGGTTATCGGAGGAAACACGGCCTCCGATATCCGAGTGATGGAAAACGCAGGCGGTAAACGCGACCAATTTCCCATTGTAAAAGACGGGACTCATGACACAGACATCGTTCAGATGTCCTGCGAGGGCCCAGGGATCATTGGTGATGAAAATGTCTCCGGGTTTGTAGGTTTCCGGAGAAAGTTTGGCGACAAGATTCTTGATTCCCAAAGCCATGGCCCCGGATTGGCCGGGTGTTGCAAAGGAGCCCTGCGCCAGCTCCCTGCCTTTCTGGTCCGTAAACATGCAGGTATAATCATGGGCGTCCCTGAGCAGGCTGGAAAAGGCGGTCCGGGCCACCGCGCTATCCGCTTCATCAACAACAGAAATTAACCTTCGCCATAATATTTCTAAGGTAATTGGGTCAAAGGTTTGTCCCATTTTTATGCCTCCTACAAAGGTTAGAGGATCGCTTCGCTTGAGGAGCGTTTCACTTGAGGCAAGATCTTTTGCCTCCAACCTCAAGGCCCGCTTTGCGGGACGCTCCTTCAACCTCATGCTACTTCAGATCTATCCACAGAAACCCAAAATCATCGACGGAGACCGAACCGTCCTCGCCGACAATCAGGGTTGACTCCTTCTCTTCAATAATGGCAGGTCCTTTGAACATGGCCTTCGGGAAAAGCTGGTAGCGATCATAGACGGTATAGGAGATAAAGTCTCTGGCCAGAGGGGAGTAAGCCTTGCGGTTCCCCTTGATTGCCTTCTTTAAAGATTTCCCCGTTTGATTCAACGTTGGAAATTGAATCAGCCGTTCAGGGAGACTGGCTCTGACTTTGAAATTGATGAACTCCACCTCTGAATCAGGATACGTCCTTCCATACAGTTTTTCATAAACCTCATCAAATCTGCGACGGATCTCCTCCTTACGCATCTTTGTGAAATCTCTTCCGGAAATCAAAACGTTGGTTTCCGATCCCTGGCCGACAAAACGCATATCAAGAGATCGTTCGAATCGGATGTTCTTCTCCGACGCCTGTTTTTTAAGTATCTTTGCCGCCTCCTCTTCCAATTCTTTCAACATCTTTTCAATTTCATTAAAATCAGAAGCCGTTAGAGTCACCTTGTGACTTCTGATCAGGTCAAAGGATCGGGGGGCAGTAAAGAAGCCGAGAGCCGAGCCCACTCCAGCATTGGGCGGGACAAGCAGGCGGGGCGCCCCCAATTTTTTAGCAAGACCATAGGCGTGAACCGGGCCTGCTCCGCCAAAGGCGACAATGGCGACGAGGCTGGGATTTCCTCCTTTTTCGGCGATGTGTGTCTTGGCGGCGGCGGCCATGGTTTCATTGATGAGGTCATGGATTCCCCATACGGCCTGAATGAAGGTAACGCCCAGCGGCCTGGCCACTTTTTCCTCGACCCCGTGTCTTGCCGCTTCCTTATCCAGTTTCATCTTGCCGCCGAGAAAGTAATTTTCATCGAGATAACCTAAAAGGAGGTCGGCATCGGTGACACAGGGCTCCGTCCCTCCAATGCCGTAACAGATCGGCCCGGGATCTGCTCCGGAGCTTTCCGGCCCAACCTGAAGCGTTCCAAGACGGCTCACCCTTGCAATGCTTCCGCCTCCTGCCCCAATCTCCATCAAGTCAACCACGGGCACCTGGATGGTCAGTCCGCTTCCCTTCATAAACCTCTGGACGCGGCCGACTTCAAAGGTTGGGACTACGCCGGCTTCCCCTTTCTGAATCAAGCAGGACTTGGCGGTTGTGCCTCCCATATCAAAGCAGAACATTTCCGGAATATGGAAAAGCCTGCCGTAATATTGACCGGCAATGACCGCAGCGGTCGGACCGGATTCAATGATTCGGACTGGAAACTCTGAAGCTGTTTCGACAGAGGTGACCCCTCCACTGGAGAGCATGATGAAAAGCTTTCCCTGGAAGCCGATGGTCTCCAGCCTTTTAGCCAATTTGGAGAGGTATCGGCCTGTCAGGGGTTTCACATAGGCGTTGGTGACCGTGGTGCTTGTTCTCTCGTACTCTTTAATCTGCGGCAGGACCCTGAAGGAGATGGAGACCGATATTCCGGGTGATTCCTTTTCGATGATTTCATTAAGCATCCGTTCATGCGTCGGGTTTTCAAATGAGTTGATCAGGCAGACCGCAATCGATTCAACCTTTAGATTAAGAATCTCCCGGACAACCCGTTTTGCTTCCTGCGAATCCAATGGCTTCAGGACGCTTCCGTCGCTTCGGACCCTCTCGTCCACCTCGAAACGAAGATGTCTCGGGATGAGGGGTTTTGGAAATTGAGCGAACACATCGTAAGGAGCATATCGCATTCCCCTCCCGATCTCGAGGACATCCTTGAAACCCTTTGTCGTGATTAACGCCGTTTTAGCTCCCTTTCTCTCTATAATCGAATTGATGACCAGGGTGGTCCCATGAATCACCTCGTCGAGCTTCTCCACAAAATCCGGAGTGTCTTTCTCCAATCCCCGGATTCCATCCTCCACGGCATCCGAGGGATCCCTGGGAGTGGTGAGGCACTTATACGTTTTTATCTCTCCGGTTTGATCGTTCAGAAGGACAAAATCGGTGAAGGTGCCGCCAATATCGCATCCTAACCGGTAAGCCTTATCGGCCATGAAATCCTCCGATTCAAAAGTTCGGAGTAATTAGTTCGGAGTTCGGAGTCTCCAATATCTGAACTCCGAACTCTGAACTCCGAACTCATCGCTATGTTTTCGTTTGGTGCCATTCCTTTAACACAAACTTCCGGATTTTTCCGCTCGGGGTCTTACAGAAGATGATGACGAAGCCGGTTGGTGCGATGGTTTGTCTCCTGAAAAGCGAAGGGTTGGCCTTCAAAGAAGAGGGCATACTTTCCAGGCTGGAGAAGGCTCCATTTCCGTACCCAATCGCCGAGATTGTTCATATCATCTTTCTAATCACTTTTTAAACTTTTCCTTCCCCTTGCAGGCCACCCTCACCCCAACCCTCTTCCTTGAGAGACTGTGTCGTAATATGAAAAAACCCCATTTTTGAAAAGGGGGAGAGGCGGTCGGGTGGAAAAGGTTTAGGGCGGTTACCTCTAGCCGTTCGGATTCAGGCGTGCCAAGCATATGAAAGCATTCGATTTTATACAAGTGACAATTTCCCATCATCTAAAAGACCCGCATCCTAAAACTTTGGAACCTGACTGCCTCTTCCCCTTTGCTCGCGATTGCGACACAGTCTCTCAAGGGAGAGGGGGATTATAGGTGGTTATCCATGGACAAAGTTCGCATTGACCTTCGGGCCGTTTTGCATGAAGTTGTCAATCCCGATCTTCCGATCCTGGGTAGAGAAACACTCGCCGAAAATATTGGCCTCAAGTCTCAATCCATCTTCAAGGGTCAGTTTTGCCCCTTCTAAAATGGCCTTTTGGAGAAGTTCATCGATCTTTCGGCTCAGATGTCCGATATCGACCTCCGGAAGCTTCGAGGGGATGGGAAGAGGACCTTTTGGGATGGACGGAACGTTGACTTTCCCCGCAAGAATGTTTTTTATCCAGTTCATAGCGGCCTCCATCAGGTCGCCCTCAACTTCTTCCTGAATCAACCCTAACTCTTTCGCCTGAGATGAAGAGATAGGATTCGAATTTCTGAGGATTGGCCAGGCCTTCTCTATTCCTATTAACCTTGGAAGCCTCTGTGTCCCGCCCGCTCCAGGGATAAAACCGAGCTTGGGCTCGGGTTGACCCACGAATACTTTCTGCCCCTTGGCGGCAATTCGGACCGTGCAGGCCATGGCGATTTCATTGCCGCCGCCGAAAGCCAGTCCATTCATGGCACAGACCACGGGTTTGCCCAAATTCTCCATAAGACCAAGGATGGAATAGTTTTTAAGACATGCCATTTCAGCTTCTTCGGCTGATTTTTGAGCAGCAAGCATCCCAATATCCGCACCCGAGACAAAGGCCCTTGTCCCGAAGCCGGTCAGAATAGCCCCTTTGATTTTCGCATCTTTCTGGATGTCCGTGAAGGTCTCTCTCAGTTGATCGAAGACATCTTCATTGAGGGCATTAAGCACCTTGGGCCTCCGAATTTTCACGATGGCCACATCTCCCTTATCCTCTCTCAGGACCACTGGGATCTTCCATGGTTGCCCTGAAGCCGCCTGTTTTTTGAGCATCTCGGTCACCTTAAACCCGGGATTTTCCTTGGCATAGGCTTCTACCAACTCAATGGACTTCTTTATCCCAATTTTATTCATCATTTGAAAAGGCGGGTTCATGACCAATCCGACATCGATGCCGAGGTCCACATCACCGATATTACTGATCCCGCTCTCCACAATTTCACAGGCGATCCCAAAAAAAGCCCCCATGATCCTCGATGAAACCGCCTCGAAGACTTCCTGGCTGTACTCAACCGTTTCACCTCGGGCAGCCGTTTCCCAAGCTTTTCCAGTTTTAACATAATCGTCCAATAACTTGGGGGAGCGGAACCAAGGCGAAATGACCGAAGCATAGATTGAGAGACCATGCTGCGTAAGCGGGTTCCCACCTGTAAGATTGTGGCCTGTGAAAGGACCTACACCCATTCCCAGGGTTTTCTGGATGATGGTATCGATCTGCTTGACGGTGCCCAGACCTTTCTCAGCCATCAAGACACCCGCAAGAAAGTTTCCCTCAAAGAAGGGATTGATAGCAAAGCCAAATCGACTCTTCACCTGGATAGGGGCCTTTCCGATGAATTCGTAGAGTTTCGTCGAATATTCTAACACGGCAGGATCCGTCTCTTTCAGGGGAACGATTTCAAGTAAAATGTTTCTCTCTGCAGGGAAAAAATAGTGGAGGACCATGCATCTGGTCTTATCCTTGATGTTGGGAAAGATTTCCTCAGGCGGAATGTGGGATGAGTTGGAGGCCAAAATCGCGGTTTTCGGACAGGTCTCTTCAAGCTGGGCGAAGATTTTATGCTTAACATCAGACCTCTCAAAGGCAGCCTCTATGACTAAATCGGCATCGCTCAATGTGCCATAGTCCGTGGTGAAGATCATATTTTTGAATATCGCGTCGGCCGCCTCTTTTTTAAAGATTCTTTTCTCAGCGGCTTTCGCCATCTTTGATTCCGCCTTCTTCGAGCCGGCGTCGAGAGCCGACTGAACGATATCGACTACCACGACAGGCACCCCGTATGAATAGAGAGTCTGGCTGAAATGAAGGGCAATGTCCGGGCCGATATTACCCGAACCGATGACTCCAATCTTCTGAATCGTCCGACCAAACAGTGTAAAAGCCATAAGTACCTCCAAACTGAAATATTGGAATACTGGAATAATGGAATGGTGGAATATTGGGTAAAGCTCAATTTAAAGAAGTTCCGAGTCTAACCCATTATTCCATTCTTCCAACATTCCATCATTCCTTTTTAAAAGATCGATGGTTCTTTAAACTCTCCGTAGACTTCTTTGAAAACCTTTGTCATTTCCCCGACGGTGGCATAAGCCTTACAGCATTCCAAAAGAGAGGGCATCACATTCTTTTCTGCTCTTGCGGCATTTTCAAGCTCTTTCAATAATTGTGTCACCTTTCGATTGTCTCTTACCCGCCTCACTTCTTGCGTTCGTTTGATATGTTCTTCAGCAGACCCCAACCGGTATTCATGGAGTTCGACCTCCATCTCATCGCCTTCGGTATATTTGTTGACACCGACCTTAATTAATTCTCCCTTCTGAACCCCCTTCTCAAATTCATAAGCCTGTCTTGCGACCTCCCTCTGGACATAGCCGGTTTCCACGGCCTTGATCATTCCCCCCATCTCATCAACCCGTTTCATCTCTTCCACGATCTTTTCTTCCATCTGCTTGGTCAGGGTTTCGATAAAATAGGAACCGGCAAGAGGATCGACCGTATCCCGTAACCCGATTTCCTCCATCAGGATCTGGAATGTCCTGAGAGAGAGAAGGGCAGCCCTCGGCGTGGGAATGGTATAGGCTTCGTCAAAGGAGCAGAGCGCGGTGGTCTGGGCGCCGCCCAGCGCAGCCGCAAGCGCATAGTAAGCCCCACGGATGATATTGTTCTCCGGCTGGGCTTTGGTCATTCCATAGCCTCCCCCTCCAAAGAGGCCCCGGAGAAGGAGCGAACGGTTATCCTTTGCCCCGTAACGTTCTCTGAGATTGATCGCCCAGAGTTTTCTGGCGGCCCGGAACTTCGCAACCTGTTCCCAGAGATTTCCGAAGATATTGATATTGAAGGTAAACCCTCTGACGAAATCATCGATGGAATGGCCCCGATGAAGAACCTCTTCGATATAGGTGTTGGCAATCTCGAAGGCGTAGGCAATTTCCTGAGCAGGAGAACAGCCTGATTCACGAATGTGATAGCCACAGATGCTGACCGGGTTGGTCCTGGGGAGTTCCTTCATCGAATATTCGATTGTATCCCCGATCAGGCGAACAGCAGGTTTTACTGGAAAGATCCAGGCTCCACGACCGATCATCTCTTTCAGGATATCATTTTGAGGAGTGGCGCTTATCCGATCCTTTTTGAATCCGAACTTTTCTGCGGTCGCCTGAAACATGGCAAGCATAATGCTGGCCACGGCATTGATGGTAAGTCCGACACCGATTCTGTCGAGGGGAATGTCTTTAAAGGCAACTTCAAAATCTCTCAATGAATCCACCGCCATTCCGACCCTTCCCACCTCGCCCTCTGCCAGAGGGTCATCGGAGTCGAGCCCCATCTGTGTGGGAAGGTCAAAGGCGACGTTGAGGCCGGTCTGGCCATGGGAGATCATCAGTTTGAAGCGTTCATTGGTCTCTTCCGGAGTTCCGAACCCCGTATACTGGCGGGTTGTCCATTCCCGGCTCCGATACCCTTGCGGATGAATTCCCCTGGTAAAGGGATATTCGCCGGGGTAGGCGAGATCCTTCTCGGGATCAAAGCCGACCTCCTCCAGATCCTTCCGGGTATAGACCGGTTTGATAGGAATGCCCGACTGGAGAATCACATCGAGGACTTCGTCCTTATCATTCTTGACATATTTTGCAACACCCATGGTTCACTCCTAAATAGGGGTCCGAGGATCGCTTTGCTCAAGGAGCGCTTCGCTTAAGGAGCGTTTCACTTGAGGCAAAAGCCTTCTCATCTACTCCTTAATGAGTTAATTAGTCCGTGGAGTTTCCGGTCAATGATTTCGGCCCGATTCCTGATCTCGGTAGACTCTTCTACTCTGTTCAGCTTTCTACGTTTCAAAATTTCTGCTAAGGTCAGGACTTCGAAAAGTGATCCCTCCGCAATATACAAATATTGAATAAACTCTTTTCTATATTGTCTACCTTTTCCTTCCGCGATATTCTGCGGAACGCTCGTCACCGCTGCTTCCATTTGGCTAATAACCCTCAAATACTTGCCGGTTGGAAATGAGTCCAGAATGTTAAGAACGTAATCAGCCAAGTCGACAGCAAGACACCATACTTCAAGCTTCTCAAAAGGAAATTTAAATTCACCATTCATGGGTTTTCAGCCCCTATCCTTTATAGAATTGCCTCAAGGCCTAAAAGGCCGCTCCTTAAGTGAAACGCTCCTCAAGGGAACGAAGTTCCCGCTCCTCTATCTGCTTTTGACATGTTCCTTGATCCACCGGATCGATTCATCAAAGGGAGTGCCTCCCGGGAAAATCCCTTTGATCCCCATCTGTTGCATGCGGGGGATGTCCCTTGTGGGAATGACGCCGCCGACCACGACAGTGGTGTCCTCGAGTTCTTTTTCTTTCATCTTCTTCATCAGTTTTTCACAGATGGGAAGATGGGCCCCAGACATGATGGATAAGCCGATGATATCCACATCCTCCTGGAGGGCGGCCTGGATGATTTGATCAACCGTTTGGTGAAGACCGGTATAGATCACCTCCATTCCGGCATCCCGGAGGGCCTGAGCGACCACTTTCGCCCCTCGATCATGACCATCCAGGCCAGGCTTTGCAACTAAGATACGGATCTTTCTCTCCAACGGCGCTACCCCCTTCAGGAAACTATAAATCGAAATACGAATATCGAAATCCGAAACAAATTCGAATTTTCAAAATCCAAATGTCTTAAACTTCTATTTGTTTTGAACCTTCGAATTTTGGTCATTTGATATTGTTTCGAATTTTGGATTTCGTGCTTCGAATTTAATGTGATTAAGGAGCCATTCTCCCTTCGGTGATCTCTTTGAGAACGATTTCCATTCCCCTTTCGAGATGGGTCCGGACAAGACCCTCCACAAGCCGGGGGTTATTTATTTTCATCGCTTCGAGCATTTGACGATGGTCTGCAATTGACATCTTAAAGCCGTTGGGCGTCTGGAGCAGGGCAGACCGGTAACGGTAAAAATAGTCTCTAAAGCCATTGATCATTTCGGTCAATTTCTTGCTCTTACAGGATTTATAGAGGAGGTCATGAAATTCAGTATAGAGCTGAACCGCCTTTTCATCCTCTCCTTTTTTAAGGGCCTTCTCCGACTCATTCACTTTTTCTTCAAGGGCTGAGAGTTTTTCTTGTGTAATATGCGTGGTGGCGAGGTAAGCGGCATAGCTTTCAAGGGCAATGCGAATGCCAAAAATTTCTTCCACATCCTCCTTTGTGAATTCCCTGACGGCAAATCCCCCTTTTGGAAGCCGTGAGACGAGATCATCCCGTTCCAATTTATGGAAAGCCTCTCTGACAGGGGTGCGACTGATCCCGATCTGGTTGGCCAGCGTTTCCTCGATCAACCGCTGCTTCGCCTTTAATTTGCCGTGGAGAATGGATTTTTTTAAAGAGTCATAGACCACTTCTCGAAGAGATTTCCTCTTGCCTATCTTCATTCCTCCGAATATGTTTTCCATGGAGTCCTCCCCGCTGTCCGGTTCTGTATACTGTATCCAATCCTGACTTTTTATACGCCAAGGGGGGGAGGTTGTCAAGATTTATTTCGGTAGATCTCGAGGCATTAGACTCTCCGTAACACCTTAGCCCTTTGAAGCGGTTATCAGACGATCAGGCGATCAGGAAGTGCCTGCCTGCGGTAGGCAGGGCCATCAGGATATTTGGATAACAGGTCAAACCCCAAAACTGTTATTCTTTATCTGAGGTCCTGGTATCCTGATATTCGGCATCCTGATATCCTGGTCACCTGATGCCCGTATTTTCCGCCCAAAAGTCACTGGCCAGTATCAAGGCGCTAAACGGTTACGATCCCCCCGATTTTTCAGCGGTCAGGATGTTTTTTCAAAGAAATAAGAGTTATGGATTTGGATTGATGCCTGAGGATGTGAGCGGCCAAGTCCACCGCTTTCCTGGATTGGTCGATGATGGCGGAATCCGTGGTTGCTACTACTCCGGGAAATCCGTTTAATATCTTCTCCGGAACCTTCATCGCCCGCCCATTGCCCGGGATACCTTCTCTTTTCAACCGTATCCTGATCTCTCGCGCCAATTCACCGCTCTTACTGATGGGTGCATCGAAAAGAAAGAGGGTATGTCTGGGCCTTCCTCTCTTCAGGGCGTTGAAGATCAGCAAAAGCGCCTCTTCTGTTTTTTCTGACCTCCTGTAGTTTCCGGATAGGCCTGAGATATCGCGTATGAAACCATCATCGGCCAGGATTAAAGGTCGTCCGAAAAGGCCGACCTCAACCGTTATGATAACATTATAGCCATCGATGGCCAGGTCTCTGCCCCGAATCCGGTAAAGAGGGATCTTTCTGGCCTTCCTCCATTTCGCATCCTCATCAGAGAAGATTCCCCGATGAAGGAGGTGGCGCTCATCCGCATTGAGTTGATATCGATTTCCAACCAGTTCCAATGAAGGTTTTCTTGGGTAGCCCCGGTCGAGGAGGTAACGGAAATTTTCGGCAGCTTCTTGAAGGAATTTGTTCTCCGGCATCATTAAACATTATACCTCAATTAGAGGGGATAAAAAACTTTCATTGACATTTTCACTCTGACGGGTATTATAGTTATAAACGTTTTTAAAAAGACGGATGTTGTTTGAGAAAGGAGGATATGATGGCGACAGAAGAGATTAAGGTTTATTCAACACCGACCTGACCTTACTGCAAGATAGCGAAAGAGTTTCTTTCGCAGAAGGGCTACGCTTTTACTGAATACGATGTGACCAAAGATCGGGCCGCCCTGGATGAGATGGTTAAAATTTCAGGAGCGAGAAGCGTTCCGGTGATCGCTGCCTGCAAGGAAGTGATGGTCGGGTTTGATAAAACCCGGCTGGAACAGATGCTCAGTTGCATCAAACAAAGAACAGAAATCTAAAATTCGAAGCACGAAATCCGAATTTCGAAATTTCGAAACAATATCAAAATTCAAATATCAAATGTTCAAACACTAGTAACACTTTAGCTCTTTGAAAAAAGCTCTTTGACAACCGAATAAAGAAAAAGCTGGCGTCAGATTCAACAATGTTGTATAACGTTCTCCAGGAGCAAGGAGAGCGTTATGGAGTCAGTCGTCTTCCGGTACCGGTGCCGGGATATTGAGCCTCAAGACATTTGCTTCATCCAGAGGACGATTTCTCAATTCTACGGGAAAGGGAGGTCCCATATCTCCAGAGCTTTATGCAAAGCCTGGGGATGGATGCAACCCAATGGCAAGCTCAAGG
>JAGXTA010000126.1 GCA_018333535.1 Deltaproteobacteria bacterium
CAGCATGCTCCATGATGCGACAACGGTTCGGATCTCCTTTCGATCAATGGGATGCCCCACACTTGGCCAAAGATTTCTTCAGGGGATTAGAGGGCGACATCCGCGTGCAGCGTGATACCATTGTTGTCACCTATTATAATGCGCCCAATTCCGATCTCATGAAAAAGCACTATGAAAATATGCCTGAAAAGCTTTCTTCAGAGGGGATAAAACCAACGATCCCCTGGCTCTATGATTTTAAACTCGATTTCCGGTTTAAGTAGAAGCCGCCAATGTAAAATAAATTGCACCTTTAAAATCTCTGCGCAGGCGGGAATCCAGAGAGGTTTTTTAAAGAAACTGGATTCCTGCTTTCGCAGGAATGACATTTTAGAGGTATCCTATGGTCATTGTTTGGTATTTGGTTATTTTACATATCATCTTTTCCCAAAAATCATGGCGAGCAGGGCCATTCTCACATAGACGCCATTTTTCATTTGCCGGAAGTAAGCGGCTCCGGGATAGGCATCCACATCAGGGTGAATCTCATCCACCCTCGGCAGAGGATGAAGGATAGTAATTTTCTTCTTTAATTTATCGAGGAAGGGTCGGTCAATGATAAAACTGCCCTTTACCTTCTCGTATTCCGAGAGGTCAGCGAACCTCTCCTTCTGGATTCGGGTCATATAGATGAGATGGCTTGCACGGGCGGCCTCCATCATGTCCCCTGTTTCAACGATCTTCACTCCCTTTCCTCTTAAATTTGAAGTGATTTCCTCCGGCATTCTAAGTAAATCCGGCGAAACGAAGTAGAGTTTCGACTGAAAAAGGGATAAAACCTCAACCAGGGCATGAACCGTTCTTCCATTTTTAAGGTCTCCGACCAATGAAATTGTTAAGTTTTTAAGAGAACCCAGTTCTTTCTGGATGGTATAGACATCAAGAAGCGCCTGAGTGGGATGCTGGCCTGCTCCATCTCCGGCATTGATCACGGGGATTGGGGTCGCATCCGCCGCTTCTTTGGCCGATCCGGTGCGCGGATGTCGAAGCACAATCACATTGGCATATTGAGAAACGGTCCTGATGGTATCGACCAGAGTTTCACCCTTTGCCACAGATGAGCTTTCAACCGATCCCATGCTGATCACACCACCCCCGAGTCTTTGCATGGCTGCCTCAAAAGAGAGCCGTGTGCGAGTGCTGGGTTCATAAAAGAGGGTCGCGATGATCTTTCCTTTTAAAAGAGGCAGACCATCTTTCTTCTTCAGCTCTTTCTCAAACCCTGAAGCCACCTTCAGGATGGCATCGATATCTTTTTTCGAAAATTGATTTCCATGGAGAATGTCTTTTCCTTTTAGGCTGACCATCTTTTCCTCCTTTAAATAATTCGAAATCCGAATCTCGTGCTTCGAATTTATAATTTAACTTTTTTGATCTTCGTAGGAAGAAACTTCCCCTCTCCAGGTCTTCCCTTCCCCTCTCCGTCTTCAATCAATATCTTTCCTCTCTGCATCACAAGAACCAGTTTCCCTTTGCATCTCCTGCCTTCATAAAGCGTGTAAGGGGCTCCTGAGTGCTGGGTCTGATGTTGGATGGTATGGGTCTTTTTTGGGTCAAAGAGGATTAGATCGGCATCGGCATCTTTCTGAATCGTTCCCTTCTTCGGATAGAGGCCAAAGATTTTAGCAGGGTTCTCCGAAAATAGTTGAACGCATCGGGTTGGTGTAATTCTTCCTTTATTAACACCTTCGTCGTAAGTGACGGTGAACATTGTCTCAGTCTGTGGAGAGCCATAGGGAGATTCAAAAAAGGGATCATCCATTTTTTTCGCCTTTGGAGCGTGATCGCTTGCCACAGTATCTATGATGCCTTGCTGGATCGCCTTCCACAGGGCGAGCCGGTCTTTTTCTGTTCGGAGAGGGGGACCAATCTTTGCCAGGGGCCCTAACTTTTGAAGTTTGGCATCGGTCATCGTTAAATATTGGGGGCAGGTCTCAACATAGATGGTCTGCCCCTCTGCCCTTGCCTGCTGGAGAGGGACTACACCCCTCGCCGTACTCAGATGGACGATGTAAAGAGGGCAGTGAGTGACCGCCGCAATGGACATCGCCCTGAAGATCGCCTCTGCCTCCAGATAATCAGGCCTCGTTTTCAAAAAAACCGTCTTCTGATCCTCTCCTCTCTTCAAAGACCGGTCCTCCAGATAGTCCGTCACCAGACCATTCTCTGCGTGGACCATGGCCATGCCGCCACATTCTGCAATCAGGTCCATAGCGGCGGCGAGGTGATAATCATCGGTCATCCACTTCAATTTGGCATAGGCCATGAACATCTTAAATGAAGAGATGCCGAGTTCGAAGGCCTTGGGGATCTCTTCGATTTGAGAGGCTGGATCGAAGAGTGATCCATGTATTCCAAAATCGAGAAAGGACTTTCTAGAGCCTTCTTCCTGATATTTCTTGATCGTGTCGATCAGTTTCATTCCAGGTTTTGCATAGGCGAAATGGATGAGGGTTGTCACGCCACCGTGGGCAGCAGTCAGGGAGAGGCCTCCCATATCATCCTCATAGACAGGATGGACATGGACATCGATCACACCCGGCATGACATATTTGCCCGAGGCATCGATAATCCGTCCTGCTTCTTCTCTTTTTATTCCAGGTTCGACCCTGACAATCTTCTCCCCTTTGATGGCAACATCCGCCTTACGGATTCCAGAACCAGAAACGACAAGGCCCTTCTGAATCAGGATGTCATATTTCCTCTCCATACCCCTCACCCCTCACGCTATTCTGATCAGCTCCATCAATTTATATCCTTGGATTTACCTTAACATTGTAAAAAAATGAGCTAAACGGACATGGGTGAACCGTTCGGAAAGGCTTCGGGGCGAACCTTCAGGCCGAAGGGCACTCGCGTATCTAACCCCTACTGGAATTCACCTTTGGTGAAGTCCGGCGATTCCCTTAAAACATCCGATTAACCGCCATTCGAAGCCTTGGAGAGCGGTTTACCCGTGGCCGTTTATGCAACTGCAAGGTTTACACAAGGGTTCGAGGATTCGAGGGTCCGAGGGTTCAAGGTTTTATCTTTGAGATTCTCACTTGAACCCTTGACCGCTGACCCCTTGGACCCATTTCTTTACATCACCAGCGCCATCAGCGCCTTCTGGGTATGGAGCCGGTTCTCTGCCTGATCGAAGATGACGCTGTTCTTTGAATCGGCCACCTCATCCGTCACCTCTTCTCCCCGATGAGCCGGCAGGCAGTGCATAAAAATATAGTCCTCTTTGGCTCCCTTGACCAACCTGGAATTGACCTGATAGGGTTTCAGAATCTTCACCCTCTCCGAATGCTCTTTCTCCTTGCCCATGCTGGCCCAGACATCGGTGTAGATGACATCCGCTCCTTTGACCGCTTCCTTCGGGTCATTCGTTACCTTCACTTCCGATCCGCTTTTTTTAGCTTCTTTCTTTCCCAGTGACACCACTTTCGAATCGGGTTCATACCCCTTCGGGCAGGCGAGGATAATATTCATTCCCACCTTTGAACAGCCCTCGATCAGGGAATGGGCAACATTATTGCCGTCTCCCACATAGGCCAGTTTCAATCCTTCAAGCCGTCCCTTCTTCTCATAGACGGTGAACAGATCGGCAAGCCCCTGGCAGGGATGGGAAAAATCAGAGAGGCCGTTGATCACGGGGACTTTTGAGTGTTCAATGAGATCAAGGATCGTCTGATGAGCAAAGACTCTCGCCATAATCCCGTTCACATAACGGGAAAGCGTCCGGGCTGTGTCTCCGATCGTTTCTCCCCTGCCTAATTGTAAATCGGTCGAACTCAAATAGAGGGCATAACCTCCAAGCTGCCACATCCCGACTTCGAAAGAAACACGGGTTCGTGTGGAAGGCTTCTCAAAGATCATGGCCAGGGTCTTTCCTTTGAGCACAGGATGTTCCTGCCCACGAATGAGTTGAAGTTTCAATAACTCCGATGTCTTCAGAATCTGTTCGATCTCCTCTCTTGTCAGGTCATTCAGAGTGGCCAATGATTTTCCTTTCATCTGAACTGCCATCTTATACCTCCTATTCTCTTTAACTTTGGCTAAACGTTTTCAATTTAACAGTCCTCTTGAATAATTGCAAGAACATACCGCTGTTGATAAATCTGTTGATAAATCTTGACTTCCCGTTTAACATTTGATACTTTTCAAATTGTTCGATTCCTAATGTCAAGGAGGTGAGGGTGATGTCGAATGTGGTCGGAATCATTGCAGGGGTCGTGGTCGCCATCCTGGGAGTCCTTCTGCTGGTCTGCTGGTGGCCAATGTTTGCCGCCGTCTTTAAAGGAATTTTTCCCATCCTTTTGATCTTGATCGGCCTTGGTGTCCTCATCTATTACATCAGTGAGATCAAATCAAAATTGGATCTTAAAAAGGAAGATACCCCTCCCGAAACGAAATAGCACCCGTTGTAGATGTTGCAACTGGAGAGTTTATGGATGGGATAGGATGGAAAAAAAAGATAGAGAGGATGCCGAGGCTTATAAGTGACCAGGGTTAGACCCTGATCGTTTCCCCATCCTTTAATAGTCGGAGACGCTTCACCCCAAGCCCGAGGAGCTCTTGCTTGATGGTTTTAAAATATTGGGGTTTCAGGTGAGTCACATAAATTTTCCCAGGAAGGGGATCCATCTTGGCAAGCTCCTTCTTCAAAAGCCCAGGAGTTAAATGCCCTGTTTTAAGAGCCAGCCCCTCCATCCTTTCCGGAAATGAAACTTCGATGATCAGGCAATCAATCCTTTTGCCTTTTAATTTCTCCCAGGTCGAACCCGTTGGACCTGTATCGCCCGTATAAAAGACCTTCTTTCTCTTTTCGCTCTCAATGAGATACCCTGCCGCAGGAACAGAGTGGTGAACCCGATAGGGGGTGACCGTGTAACCATCGACCTTAATGGACCGATTGGGTTTCAGGTCGATGAATCCGACCACTCCATTCCCGATATTTGGAATGGCAGTAAAATCGGGCCAGATCGAATTATTCAGGATATTCTTCTGAATCGCTCTCACGACTTGCGGAATAGCGATGATATTCACTCTATGCCAGATATTGCTAACAATGATATTGTCTAAAAGGAATGGTATACCGATGACGTGATCGAGATGGGCATGGGTGATAAAGATGTACTCAATCCTCCTCTGTCCTCTGAAATCCAGCGATTTGGTCAGACTCCCCGCATCAAACAGGATCTTATCATCCAAAAGGAAGCCGGAGGGTTTACGTCCTGGAAACTCTCCGCCCGAACATCCCAATACCTTAATTCTCATGGTGATTCTCCTCGACGATTGGTGGAGATCAACGCCCTTTTATCAACAAATTATAGGGAAACCTGCCTGCCTGTCAATAAAAAAATAGGGGCCACACTTTCTGCAACCCCTATCTCGTCATTGGTAGCGGGGGGTAGATTTGAACTACCGACCTTCGGGTTATGAGCCCGACGAGCTACCGGACTGCTCCACCCCGCGATCTTGGCTAACACTAATCCATCCTTACCAATTTGTCAAGCATTGAACCATCTCTTGCGCCTCAGAAATCTCAGGATCGGAAGGGTTGACATCCCCTCCCCTCTTTCTTAGAATAGACTGAAGATGAAAAAAACGACCTACCTCTATATCCTGAAGGAGATTTTTCCGATCTTTCTCATCGGCCTGATGACCTTCACTGTGATCCTCCTGATGGATAAGATTCTAAAACTGATTGAACTGATTGTGACGAGAGGGGTGAGTCTTTCACAGATTCTCATGCTCCTCCTTTTCATCTCACCCTCGTTCCTCATCTTCACCATTCCGATGGCCTTCCTCCTGGGCATCCTCCTCTCCTTCGGAAGGCTTTCAGGCGACAGCGAAATCACCGCCTTTAAAGCCTCCGGAATAAGTCTTTATCAGCTCTATCTTCCCGTTCTCCTTTTTTCTGTCGGGACCTATCTGCTTACCACCTTCCTGGTCATCTATGGCCTCCCATGGGGAAACCGCGGATTCAAGGCAACGCTCTATCTGATGGCTCAATCCAAGGCGGATATTGAAATCAAAGAACGGGTCTTCAACGATGTCTTTGATGGATTTGTCCTCTATGTCGATAAAGTTCCAATCCAAGGGAAGAAGATGGAGAGCATTCTCATCTATGATGAGCGGGATAAGGAGAAGGTCAATACCATCTTTGCCAAGGAGGGTTTTCTTGTCAGCAATCCGAAGTCCCAGGAGGTCATCCTCCGGCTCCTCATCGGAGATATCCACCGCTTTGAACCCCGGACGAATATCTATCAAAAAATGCAATTTGACACCTATGACCTCAAGCTCGAACTGGCAAAGACTTTTGCTGCAAGGGGAAGGAAATTGAGAGATCATGAGATGTCAATCGATGATATCAGGGAAAAGATGGAAACAAGAAAATCGCTTGGCCAGGATATTACCTCCCAGGAGGTTGAACTCCATAAACGATACGCTATCCCCTTCTCCTGTCTTGTCTTCGGCCTGCTCGGAGTTCCGCTGGGAATTCAGCCCCGTCGTTCAGGAAGGTCCTACGGATTTGTTCTCAGTCTTCTCATTCTTCTGGTCTATTACATTTCTCTTACTGCATCAGAAATCCTGGCCATCAGAAAAACCATACCACCTTTTTTATCCGGGTGGGCTCCCAACTTCTTATTCGGAGTCTTTGGAATCTATCTCCTTATCAAGGCCTCAAAGGAATCTCCGTTTAAACCCCTGGCCTGGATGACAGAGGCATTCGATTTCATTCAGAGCAAGTGGAAAGGGCTTTTCGAAGATGTTTGAAAGCTATTGGGTTCTGCACCGTTACGTCATCCGTGAATATTTGAAGGTTTTTTTTCTCAGCCTGAGCGGTTTGATCCTCATCTATATTGTCGTCCTCTTCTTTCAGAAGGTGGATACCTTCATCAAATATCAAGCCCCGTTTTTGTTGATCTTTGAATATCTCCTTTATAAGATTCCAGAGGTTATCTTTCAATGGACGCTTCCTTATGCGGTTCTGCTCTCCACCCTTCTAACATTAGGGACTCTCTCCCGTCACAGTGAGATTACCGCCATGAAGGCCGGAGGCGTCAGCCTCTATCGGATTACGATTCCTTTGTTTGCCATCGCGCTCCTCATCAGTTTCCTCTCCTTTCTTGGCAACGAATATATGGTTCCAATGGCAAATAAGGAAGCGGAATATCTTCTCTCCGTAAAAGTAAGGAAAAAGGAACCCGCTGGTTTTTTTAAAAATTACAAAATCTGGTACCATGGTGATCAGGGAATTTATAATATTCAATTACTTGACGAGAAAGAAAAAAAACTAAAGGGTTTCACCCTCTACCAGTTTGATGACCAATTTCGTTGCACCCGCCGGATCGATGCGCGAGAAGCTATGTGGATAGATGGAAAATGGAAATTTCATCAGGGAGCAATCCGGGAATTTGGAGACGGTGGCTCTATCCGAACAACTCTCTTTCGGGAAACGTGGGTCACTCTGTCTGAAAACTGGGAATCCTTTCTTCAAGTTGAACACAAGTCCAGAGAGTTGAGTTATACCGAACTTCGCAACTATATCCAGAAAATTCAGACGTCAGGTTATGACGCTACCCGATATCTCACCGATCTCTATGCCAAGCTTTCCTATCCGTTTTTAAACCTGATCATGGTCCTGATCGGTATTCCATTTGCCCTGAAAACCGGTCGATCAGGAGGGGTGGCATTAAGTATCGGAATCAGCGTCATGATCGGATTTACTTATGGGGTGATCTTCTATGTCTTTCTCTCCTCCGGAAAATCAGGGGTTCTTCCTCCTTTTCTCGCCGCCTGGACCCCAACCCTCCTCTTTGGTCTCGCCGGAATCTTTACCCTGACGAGCATCCGACAATAATTTAAATCCGAAGCACGAAATCCGAATATCGAAACAATCTCAAATGTTAGAATTCCAAATGTTCAAAACAAAAAGTTTAAAATTTGGGGTTTGAACATTCGGATTTGTTTCGAATTTCGGCATTCGAATTTCGAGTTTCCCTCGACAAAGTCGAGGGTTAGGGATTGGCTAACAGGTTGAAAAAGATGTTGATCTCACGGAAGGTGTCAGTTAAAAAAAGGATACCGATAACAATTAAGAAAACCCCGCTGACGAGTGTAATCCATCTCATATAACGCTTGATCCTGTCAAAAGCCGAGAGAAACGAATTAAAAGCCAGGGAGGAGAGAAAAAAAGGAATTCCAAGCCCTATCGAATAAACGGCCAACAGCAGAATACCAGTGGTGAAACTCTTAGCGGTGCTTGCATAAATGAGAATGGTGGAGAGAATGGGACCAATGCAGGGAGTCCATCCTGCCGCAAAGACAATTCCTACGAGGAAAGAGCCCAGATAGCCCAGGGGCTTTTTCCGCATTTCGAATCGTTTCTCCATCTGCAAGAAGGGGATGTTGATGATCCCGGTGAAATGAATTCCCAGAACGATGATGAGCACCCCTCCCACCTTCATGATCCAGGATTGATATTCGACCAACACTTGTCCCAGATAAGAGGCGGAGGCTCCCATCAGGATAAAGACCGTTGAAAACCCCGCGATGAAGAGAAAGGAATGTAGAATGGTCGCCCACCGGACTTTTGATTTGGCTTTTTCGTCGGTCAGATCTTTAAAGGAGACTCCGGTGATGTAAGTGATATAAGAAGGGACGAGTGGCAGGACACAGGGTGAGACGAAGGAGAGGAGTCCCGCGGTAAAAGCGATCAGGGTTGAAACGTCCTGTTGGGGGTTCATAAAGGTTTGCTATATTTATACAATAATTGGAAAGAAAAAGATACTACTTTCTTTGCAAATCATCATGCCCTGGGGGCACCCACGAATGTTGAAAATGATAACTACGAACGAATTTCACGAATAAGCCCTATTCGTGTCATTTGTTGTTATTCGTGCTATTCGTTTCTATTTTCTGAGCAAATTCGTTGACAATGAAGGGATACAATGGTAAATAATTATAAAATTGTTTAACGGTAACGATACCCGTATCGTTAATAGCAGGTTACGTCTATCGTGTTTAATTCTTTTAAACGTAACCGTGACCGATAACCGAAACGGGCTCCGTAGCCTTAACCGAAAGACGATTCTCCATCAACTTAAAATCCAGGGAGGTAAGTTATGGCTATTCTTGATGTCAGTGTCGTTCCCATTGGAACATCGGGCACGAGCCTCAGCCCTTATGTGGCGGAATGCGTGAGAATTTTGCAGAAGGAAAAGAAGGTCAAGCACGAACTCACCTCAATGGGATCCAATCTCGAAGGCGATCTGAAGGACCTGATGCGAGTGGTGATGAAAATGCATGAGGCTCCTTTCAAAAAGGGAAGCAAACGGGTGTTGACCACCATCAGGATTGACGACCGCCGGGACAAGAAAGGGACGATGGAGGGAAAGAAAAAGGCAGTTGAAGTCAAATTAAAGAAAAAATAGGGTTTTATCGTCCATCGTGCATGGTTCGTGTTTTTTTTAAAAGGAGGCAACGATGAAGATCAAATGGTATGGTCATGCGGCCTTTTTAATCACCTCTGATCAGGGAGTCAAAATCATCCTCGATCCTTATGAACCGGGAGCCTTTGGGGGCCAGCTTTCCTACGGGAAGATAAGTGACCTGGCGGATATCGTCCTTACCAGTCACGATCATGCCGACCACAACGATACAAAAAGCCTTCCGGGGTCTCCACAGGTGGTTAAGGGAAGCGGTTCAAAGACGAGCAAAGGGATTTCGTTCAAAGGGATCTCCTCCTATCACGACCCCTCCAAAGGAAGCGAACGGGGAACGAACACCATCTTTAACCTTCAAGTCGACGGAATTCAGATCTGCCACCTGGGTGATCTGGGACACGTCCTGAGTGAAAAGGAACTAAAAGAGATTGGCCCTGTGGATATTCTTCTCATTCCTGTGGGTGGATTTTTTACGATCGATGCCAAAGAGGCGACTCATGTGGCTGATCAGATCAAACCCAAAGTCCTCATCCCCATGCACTTCAAAACGGAGAAGTGCGGATTTCCCATTGCGCCGGTTGAAGACTTTGTCAAGGGAAAACCTGCCCTGAAACGGCCCGGAACCAGCGAAGCAACCTTTGACAAAGCATCTCTTCCGCAGAAGATGGAGATCATCATCCTGGAGCACGCCCTCTGAAACTATGGATAAGCTACGCCTCAATCTTCTTCTCACCGCAGAGGAGATCGCCTCAATCGTAAAAAATTTGGCAGACCAGATTTCCCGGGATTATGTCGAAAGGGAACTGATCCTGGTCTGTATTCTGAGGGGAGCCTTCATGTTCCTTTCAGATTTGATCCGTTATCTTCGGATTTCGGTGAAGGTCGATTTTGTCAGACTGGCCAGCTATGGCGCCGGGACAAAGACTTCCGGACTCGTGGAGATCACCAAGGATATTGAAACCCCGATCGAGGGGAAGGATGTGCTCATCATTGAGGATATTGTGGATAGCGGCCGAACCCTTCAATTCTTGAAAGAACGATTGGAACTCTCTCATCCACGTTCCGTAAAAATCTGTACCCTGTTGAACAAGAAATCCCGAAGAGAAGTGGAGATAGAGGCCGACTACGTGGGAAAAGAGATTGAGAATGTCTTTGTCGTAGGCTATGGCATTGACTTCAACGAATCCTATCGCAACCTTCCTGAAATCTATTATGTCATGCCTTCCGAACAGGAAAAGGAAAAAGGTTGAATTGTTTTCTATTTTTTATTTTTTAAAATCTGCACTCCGCACTCCGCAATCCCAAATGGCATGGATCCTCCTCTGTATCTTTCTATTCTTGGTTGCAATTCAGAGCCCTGTTCTCCCCCAACCACGGTCTCCCGATGCGGAGGATTCACTTCTCTTCAGAGAAGGCGAAATCCTCCTTTCAAGGGGAGAGACCGAAAAAGCCCTGTGGCGTTTCAAGAGGTTGATCACTGAACATCCCCGGAGCCCTCTTTTAAACGAAGCCAGATTCAGGATGGCCACCTGCTACACTCAACTGAAGAGACACAGGGATGCCATTCGAACTCTCAATGATCTGCTTCCCACCTTTCTTGCCCCGCAGAGATTGATTCAGGTTCTTACCCTTCTCGGTGATAGTCACCTCGAATTGAAAGACCGGACCAATGCTTTATTGTGGTATGGAAAGGGCCTTCTCGTCACAGGACAATCCCATGAAGAACAAAAAAAGAAGATCAGAGCAATGATCGATACCTTTGATACCGAAGAGGAATTGAACCAGGTGGAGTCAACTCACCGGGGCGCCTATGCCGGAGGTTATGCCAAACTGAAGTTGGCCCAGATGGCAAAAAAATGGGGCTATGATCCAATCGCCAGAAAGATGTTAAATGAACTGGAGAAGGAGTACCCTGGAATGGACTACGTTGGCCAGGCCAAAGAGGTCTCCCAATCGATCCCTATCCCCAAAAAATCAAAATACTTAGTCGGGATTATCCTGCCTCTGAGCGGAATCCAGAAGCCCTTCGGCGAGAAGGCATTGCAGGGAATTCGGCTGGCCTTAAAAGAGAAGGAATCACTGGATAAGACTCCTCTTATCTCTCTGGTGGTGCGTGATTCCAAGGGAAGTCCATCAGAAGCTGAAAAGGCAGTGGAGGAACTGGCGAAAACAGAAAAGGTGTTAGCTATCATCGGACCTCTCCTCAGCGCAACAGTGGACAGGGCGGCAAGAAAAGCTCAACAATTAAAAGTTCCTCTCATCAGCCTTTCTCAAAAGGAACCCGCTTCCGTAAAAGGAGAATTTATCTTTCAGAATTCACTGACTCCACCGGATCAAGTTCAAAGACTTGTGGCTTTTGCCGTCAGGGAACTGGAGCTTCGCACCTTTGCCGTTTTTTACCCCAACTCGCCCTATGGATTCCATTTCAAGAATCTCTTTAATCAGGAGGTTTCCCGGATGGGCGGTAAGGTTTTAGGCACGGTGGTCTATCAGGAGGAACAGACCGATTTCCGCCAGGAGATCAAAGGTTTTTTTAAGGTGGAGACCATCCAGAAGCAGGAGGGAACAAAGAGAAAGGAGGAGGAATTTAAACAGGGCCTCTCCGTGGATGGACTCTTTATCCCGGACACACATGATCGCGTGGGCACAATCCTTTCTCAGATGGCGTACTACGATATTAAGGGAACCACCTTTTTGGGAACAAATGCATGGAATGGCCCGGGCCTCATCACCCTTTCAGGGAAAGGAGCCGAAGGCGCCATTTTCGTGGACGCCTTTTCAAAAACCCTCCACGTCAAGAATTTTGTCGAAGAATTTCAAAAAGAGTACAATCGTGAACCAGAAACCCTTGAGGCGATCTGTTACGATGGAGCAAGGTTCCTGATGGAGATCCTCCAATCCAAATCGCCCTCTTCTCCTTCTGAATTGAAGGAAGAGCTTCGCAAATTTCCCCTCTTTCAGGGGGTTTCAGGTCTAAAAGGGTTTAGAGAAGATGGGAAGGCCATTCGAGCCCTCTCCATTTTGAGAGTGAAAAACGGCCAGATCGAACACTTCTCGCCTTAATTCCCCTCGTCCCCCTCAACCAATTGAGTAATTGAGTGGGGTCACCCATTTATCCTCTAAATTACTTATAACGCTCCAGATACCGTTCCAATCGGTTCATCCCCTCCACAATATTCTCCATTGAATTGGCGTAGCAGAATCGGAGGTATCCCTCTGCGTTCGTCCCGAAATCAATGCCAGGCGCCACACCTACCTTGGCTTCCTGTAAGATGTCAAAAGCCAAACGGTAGGAGTCCTTTGAAAACCGTTTGGCATTGGCTAATATATAGAAGGCCCCCGTCGGCTCAACCGTAATTCCAAACCCTAATTCTTTCAACCTTGGAATCAGGAAACGCCTCCGTTGATCATAGGTCTCTCTCATCTTCTTGACATCCTTCTCCGCCTTTTTCAGGCCCGCCAGGGCCGCCCATTGGGAAAAGGAGCTGGCGGAGATGAAGAGGTTCTGCTGGATTTTTTGCATCGGCCGGATAAATTCTTTCGGTGCAATCAGATATCCCAGCCTCCATCCGGTCATCGCATAGAGCTTTGAAAACCCATTGATGACAAAGGCCCGGTCCGTGAATTCAAGAATGGAATGCTCCTCGCTTTCATAGACCAGTCCATGGTAGATTTCGTCGGAGATGATATAAGGAGAAAATTGGGCAATCCTTTTCATCCTCTCCCCGGACATAATGTTTCCGGTTGGATTGGAAGGAGAATTAATCATAATTCCTTTGACTTTCGGGCTCAGTTTCTCCCCGATCATCTCCGGAAGATACTGAAACCCCTCCTCCTCTAAAACCTCGACAAAGATTGGAACCCCATCCACAAAACGGATGATATTGGGATAGCACGGGTAATACGGATTGGAGAGAATGACCTCATCCCCGGCATCCAGTAAAGCCGAAAAGAGGAGAACCATCGCTGGAGAGGTCCCTGAAGCCACCAGGATCTGTTCGGGTGATATTTTTACTCGATACTTCTTCCAGTAATCCTCTGCGATGGCTTCTCTTAACTCGATGAGGCCCATGCTGTGTGTGTAATGAGTCTTCCCATCGCAGATCGCCCGATAGCCCGCTTCATTGATACATTCCGGAGTGTCGAAGTCCGGCTCCCCCACTTCGAGATGGATGATAGGCTCTCCTCTTCTCTCCAGTTCCTGCGCTTTCTCCAGGACATCCATCACAATGAATGGCGGAATCTCCTGCGCCTTTTTCGAAATCATCTTTTACTCCTTACCTGACTACTGGTCACTGATCACTGATTACTGTTCACTGATTACTGTTCCCTCTTGACTGATATCCGTATCGAATCTCCCTTCCGCAACTTCAACTCCTTCTCGGCGCTCCCTTCCCTGACAGCAATTTCTAAACATCCCCCGCTTCCGAAGAGGGCGATCAGTTCGTTCTTCTTCCCTTCCCAGTATCCATCTTTTAAACCTTTGATGATTCCTTTCCCAGCCTTGATCAGAAATGGTCGGCCTTGGATAAATTGGGAGAATCCTTCCCGGCGGATATTGGTAATAAGATTCCCGAAGGAATCGATATGGATCACCTCGCCAATCAAGTTCATTCCTCTCACGATCGGTTCTGGAAAGTTTAGGGTTTTCAATGAATCGATCCTTCTTCCAAAAACCTTGGGTGAAATACCAAGGGTTAAATGACCTGCTACAGGTGCAAAGATATCCCTTCCATGAAAGGTTTGACTAATTTCTGGGAGAAAGAAACGCTTTTCGGTCAGGACATAGGTCTCTCGTATTTTCTCTTTCCGGAGGACAAGGCTGAAGAGGCCGTTGTCAGGGCCTACAAAGAAGAAATGATCCGTTACAATCAGAATTGGGGCCCTTGCTCCCCCTACCCCCGGGTCCACCACAGCCAGATGGATTGTCCCTTCAGGAAAGTAAGAGAAGGCATTAGCAAGAACGAAGGCTCCCGCCATGATGTCCTGGGGGTGAATGTGATGACTGATATCCACTACCTTACAGCGTGGATTGATCCCCAGGATCACCCCTTTCATCGAGGCAACATAATAATCCTTTGTCCCGAAATCGGTGAGCAAGGTGACGATGGGGTCTCTCATGGCCTTCATTTCGTTTTCAGCTTTCTCAGGCTTTTTATGAAGGGTTTTCGAAGAATTCCTTTTTCAGTGATGATGGCTTCAATGAGTGAATGCGGGGTGACATCAAAGGCGGGATTGTATACTTTAACCCCTCCCGGAGCGATTCGTCTTCCAACGATATGAGTAACCTCTTCCCCTGCCCTCTCTTCAATTGGAATGTCCCTCCCCGAGAAGAGGCCGAAGTCAAAGGTGGAAGTCGGAGCCGCCACATAAAAAGGGATCCGATGCCAGTTCGCAAGCACGGCAAGGCTGTAAGTTCCTATCTTATTGGCTGTATCGCCGTTTCGGGCAATTCTGTCCGCCCCGACCAAAACGAGATTAATCTTCCCCTTCTCCATCAGCCAACCGGCCATGTTGTCTGTGATCACGGTGCAGGGAATCTTTTCCTGAATCAGTTCCCAGGCCGTTAATCTCGCTCCCTGGAGCAAGGGTCTGGTCTCATCTACATAGACATGAAATCTCTTCCCCTCAGCCCAGGCTGCCCGGATCACCCCCAGGGCTGTCCCATAGCCGGCGGTAGCCAGGCCGCCGGCATTGCAATGGGTGAGCACCCCGCTGCCATTTTGAATGAGGATCTTCCCATTCTCTCCAATCTTTCGGTTGACCTTCAGGTCTTCCGCGTAGATCCGGAGAGCTTCTTTTTCCAATCTTGATTTTAAACCCTCCACACCTTCAGATTGAAATTGATCGAGCATTGCCCTCATTCGTTCGATGGCCCAGAAGAGGTTGACGGCAGTGGGTCTGGTCTCCCCCATCAGATGGCAGACCTTTTCCACTTTTCTTCTAAAAATCTCTGGGCGGTTGGATCGGATTTTCTTTGCAGCCAGGGCAATTCCCATGGCTGCGGCAACGCCGATCGCCGGCGCACCCCGAATGGCCATGTTCCGTATGGCTTGTGCTACGGAAGAGGCATCCCGGCAATTGAGGTAACGGACCTCTTGAGGAAGCTTCCTCTGATCAAGAAGCCTTATATGGTCACCTTTCCACTCGATGGTTTTGAATTTCATATTGTGATTACACCTATGACCAAGGGCCGATTACGCAGATTTCTACTCAACCTCAACCTTAACCTCAGCCTTTTAGTTTCTTCCGGAGCAGCTCATTGACCAGTTTTGGGTTGGCTTTTCCTTTTGTCTCCTTCATCACCTCGCCCACGAGGAAGCCGAAGACCTTTTCCTTTCCATTCCGGTAGTCTTCCACCAGTTTCGGGTTGGCCTGAATCACTTTTTCGATCACCCGATCGATCTCACCTGTGTCAAGGATCTGGACCCATCCTTTTTCCTTGACGATCTCCGCAGGCGTGAGGCCAGTCCGGTACATCTCCTCAAAAACATCTTTTGCAATCTTTCCGCTGATCGTTCCATCTTTTAACATATGGAGCATTTCCGCCAGATGTTTTGGCGTGACACGGCATTGATCGATTTCCCTTTCATCCCGCTTCAACTCTCTGAGAAGGTCTCCCATCATCCAGTTGCTCACCGTTTTCGGTTCAGGAAAGATAGAAACACAGTCCTCAAAATAGTTGGCCATCGCCTTTGTGGAGGTTAGAATCTCGGCATCGTATTCGGGAATCTTATAATCCTGCACAAATCTTTCCTTCTTCTGGTCAGGTAATTCCGGAAGGCTCTCTCGTATCTCTTCGATCCATTTCTCATCGATCCTCAGGGGAACGAGGTCCGGATCGGGGAAATACCGGTAGTCGTGAGCCTCCTCTTTCCCTCTCATCGAAATGGTAATGTTCTGGTCTGTGTCCCAGAGCCTTGTCTCCTGGACAACCCTTTCCCCATCTTGCAAAGCTCCTATCTGACGCTTGATCTCATACTCCAGCGCCTTTTCTACATGACGGAAGGAGTTCATATTTTTCAATTCGGTCCTCGTCCCAAATTCGGTCTGGCCTTTAGGACGGACCGAAACATTGGCGTCGCACCGAAACGTCCCCTTCTCCATATCCCCTGTGCAAACCTCCAGGTACTGAAGAATGGCCCGAAGCCTCCTCAGGTATTCGCCTGCCTCCTGGGGCGAACGGATATCGGGTCCACTCACAATTTCAACGAGAGGAACGCCGGTTCGGTTGAAATCGACATAACTGAATGGCGCTGTTTCAGGCGTCTCACCATGCTTTAACTTCCCCGCATCCTCCTCCATATGGATTCGAATGATACCGATCCGTTTCTTCTCTCCTTGAATCCTGATCTCAATAAACCCGTGTTCCGCGAGAGGATATTCATACATCGAAATCTGATAACCTTTGGGAAGATCCGGATAGAAATAGTTCTTCCGGGCAAATACGCTATGGGGGGCAATCCGGCAGTGGGTAGCCAGACCTAGCTTAATCGCAAATTCGACAGCCTTCCGGTTGATAACCGGAAGAGATCCGGGCTGACCCGTGCAGACCGGACAGGCCTGGCTGTTGGGCTCTTCCCCAAATGCAGTGGAACAGCCGCAAAATATTTTTGATCGGGTCAGGAGTTGGGCATGGACTTCCAGCCCAATGACAGGTTCATATTCCACAGAAGTCTCCTTTCTCTAAATTTTCCCTAAAATTATAATAAACACCGCTCCTTGTCAAATTGAGAGCTCTGAAAAACTACTTTTCGCTCTCTGATTACACACCTGCCTGCTGGTAGGCAGGGATTTCAAAAAAATGATTCCACAGATTTTTCTTTTTTTATCAATGCATTTCTAATCTGTGTAATCGGTCCCTAATCGATGTAATCAGAGATTTCTGGACTTTTTCGGAAATCTCAAATTTCAGAATTGACAAACCAGCGGGATTCCTTTACTTTAAACCCGATGTTGAAAAAGGTCCCGATCCCATCTTCCTTCTCCATTACTGAAAAAGGAAAGACCTGTCTTCTCCTCTACAAAGATTATAAGGAAAGCCTTCTTCGTCAGGGAATCGAAGACCTCAACACGTTCTTTAAAATCCATCTACCGACAACTAAATATTTAAACGGCAGAACTCCTCACCCCTCCATACCCATCCAAACCGGAAGGAGAATGGTGGTGCGTAAATATTCCCATGGCGGCCTCTTAAGGTTTTTCAATCGAGACCTCTTCCTTTTCGGGGCAAGGTCCTTCAAAGAACTTTCTTTGACCGAAGAGATTCGATCCTCAGGTATTCCAACGATTCAACCCATCGGTGCGATTCATCAAATTATTTTCTGGCCATTCTACCGGGCCTATCTCCTCACCCTGGAGATTCTACATGCTAAAAATCTGATCCAGTATTTTCAGGAACATGGATCCCCCCCTTCTCGCGAACCCCCCATCCATAAACGGAAAACAATCCGGGCCGCAGGCGCTCTCCTTCGACAATTTCACCAGAAAGGTTTTTACCACCGAGACCTTCAGCTTAAAAACCTTTTGGTGGTCGGAGATCAGGTTTTAATCATCGACTTTGACCGGTCCTGTCGGAAAAAAGCTCTTTCCGTTAGAGATAGGGTGAAAAACCTTCTCCGCCTCAATCGTTCCGTTGAAAAGTGGAAACGCTTCGGCCTGCCTGTCACAAGGACAGACCGCTGGCGTTTTTTCATGGCATATGCGGGGGGGGACCAGGAAATCCTAAGAGCAGTACGAAAAGCCCTCCGGACATACTCCGTGCATCTTTTTTTTCATCGAATTGGCTGGATGATCGAAAAAATAGTAAGGAGTTCGTAGTTCGGAGTTCGGAGCAAACCGCCTTGCCTACGAACTCCGAGCTCCTTACTCCGAACTAATTTCTTTGAAGAAATTTCTGAGCGGTTGGGTAAGAAGATTGGCCTGATAAGAGTAGAAGTGGTCTGCTCCCTGAATGAGAGCTAACGATTTGGGTTCATCGAGCTGTTGATACCAGTCTTCCAATCGAAGGACAGGGCACCATTCGTCCTTATCACCGACAACAATGAGTTTATTTTTCCTATACCCTTTTAAAAAATTAAAATCGTACATCTCCAGCGGCGGAGAGATAGCGACGACTCCTTTGATTCGCTTATCTTTGATAGCCACAGGGATGCCTGTGCATGCTCCGAAGGAGTACCCCAGAAGCAAAAGCGGAAGATCTGGGTTTTTCTGTTTTGAATGGAAGAATTCAATGGCGGACGCCACATCGTCCATCTCCCCGATACCTTCGCCATAGGATCCTCCGCTATCCCCCACTCCCCTGAAGTTAAACCGTAGGGTTGAGAACCCTTCTTGTTGGGCTGCCCCAAGAGCCGTGGTGATGACACGGTTATGCATATTTCCGCCATGTTGGGGATGGGGATGGCAAAGGACTACCCCTCCTTTAACAGAAAGGACCTCGTTCATGCTCAGGAGGCCCTCCAGTTGAATTCCTCCGGTTGGGAAGAAAACTTTTTCTTCTTTCATCTTTATAAACTAAACCTCTTCTCCTTTTGTCTTCTTCTTTGGTATTTTCTCGCCAGATTCGATCTGCTCATCAATCTTTTCTCCCACCCATTCCAAAAAACTTCTCAAAATTTCCAAAAACCGGACTTCAAACCGTGTGACATCCTTGCTCTCGATCCGCTGGTTGAGATCCTTCAACCAGCCGTCCACTTTCGTCTTCAACTGTTTCATCAGTTGGGTATAGTGGGAATCCAGCTCTTCTTTTCCCGTATTCTGTGCCCATGCTGTCCCCAAGTGAAGATTCTTAAGCCCCCCTTTTTCAGCAATAGAGAGGGGGTTTAAGAATAATCCTAATAGAAGGATGAAAGGAAGCGGTGAAAGATAATTCGTCCTTTTTCTCATAAAAACCTCTCTTCAAATGGAGAATGATAGCTAATGGTGGGCGATGCGGGAGTTGAACCCACGGCCTTTGGTTCCGGAGACCAACGCTCTATCCAACTGAGCTAATCGCCCTTTAAGATTTTTATTACCACAATTGATTGGAAACTGTCAATTTTTTTTGGGTTCAATTTTTCTATTGACATCAAGGGATTTAATTTTATAGGATGATGGACAATTTAATGCTCCCCTCTTCATAAGGATGGAAATATTTCTTCCAAATTAAGAGTCAATGACATCTGGTTGAGTTTTGGAGGCGTCTCTGCCCTCTCGGGCGTCAGCTTCGATGTGAGAGAGGCTGAGATGCTTGCCGTTATCGGACCCAACGGCGCTGGGAAAACCAGCATCCTCAATTGCATCAACGGATTTTATCGGCCTCAAAAAGGAGAGTTGGTCTTTGAAGGGCAGAACATCTATCACCTTCCTCCCCACCGAATCGCACGCCTGGGCATTGGCCGAACCTTCCAGAACATTGAGCTCTTCACCGGACTTTCGGTCTTGGACAATCTGATGGCAGCCAGGCATCTCCATTTGAAGCGAGGCGCTTTGGCCGGCGCTATATATTTTGGCCCTGCCCGCAGAGAAGAGATCCGGCACCGAGAAGTCGTCGAAGATATCATCGATCTTCTTGAAATGGAGCCATACCGAAAGAAAACGGTGGGGCTCCTCCCCTACGGTGTTCGAAAGCGGGTGGAATTAGGAAGGGCTCTTGCCCTCGAACCCAAACTCCTCCTGCTCGATGAACCTATGGCTGGGATGAACCTCGAAGAGAAAGAGGATATGGCCCGGTTCATTATTGACATCCATGAACTTAAGGGGATCCCCATTGTCTTAGTGGAACATGACATGGAAGTAGTGATGGATATTGCGGAAAGGCTGATCGTCCTCGACTTCGGAAAGAAGATTGCCGAAGGAAGCCCGGAGGAGATCAGGCAAAACAAGCTGGTGATCCGAGCCTATTTAGGAGAAGAGACGCCTGAGAGCGAGAGCCATGACTGAAAACACCCTCCCGAAGCTTTTAAAAAAGAATGCCGATAAGTATGGCGACCGAAAGGTTGCCATGAGGGTGAAGGACCGCGGCATCTGGCAGTCCTTTACCTGGAAGGATTATTACGAGAACGTTAAATATTTTGCGCTTGGCCTAATCTCTCTCGGGATGAAAAGAGGAGATAAGGTTTCCATCCTTGGCGAGAATAAACCTGAAATCTTCTGGGCGGAATTAGGGTGTCAAGCGGCGGGCGGAACAATGGTGGGGATCTTTACGGATTGCACACCCCCGGAAGTCAAATTTTTTGTGACAGATTCGGATTCGACCTTTGTCGTCACCCACGATCAGGAACAAGTGGACAAACTTCTCCAGATTAAGGACGATCTCCCTCTGGTAAAAAAAGTGATCTACTGGGATCCGAAAGGATTATGGAATTATGATGATCCGATCCTGACCAGTTTCACGGAGATGATCGATCTGGGCAAGAGGTATGGGAAGGACCATCCCGGTCTAATTGAGGAAAGTATTAAAAACGGAAAGGGAGAGGAGATCGCCCTGATCTGCTATACTTCTGGGACCACGGGCTTACCCAAAGGAGCCATGATCAGTCATGGGGGGCTGGTGGCTATTGCTCAAGCATGGCAGGATGTCGATCATTGGTCTGAACAGGATCGGTATGTCTCATTTATTCCCCCGGGCTGGATTGCCGAGCAGGCCGTCGGGGTCGCAGGCCAACTGGTATCGGGAATGGAGGTCAATTTTCCTGAAGAGCCTGAGACCGTCCAGGAAAATATCCGGGAGATTGGCCCCTCCATCCTCTTCTTCGCTCCACGCCTATGGGAGAATATCAACAGGATGATTCAGGCCAAGATTACTGACACGTCGGCCCTGAGGAGATGGATTTACAGACTTTTTTTGCCCGTAGGATATAGAGCAGCCGAATATCGTTCCTCCCGAAAAGGACCGGGGCTGTTTTTAGATATCCTGTATCCTGTAGCCCATTGGACCCTTTTCCGTCCCCTGAAGGACCGTGTGGGGCTCTCTCAAATCCGGTGCGCGTATACCGCAGGCAGCGCCGTCAGTCCTGACATCCTCAACTATTTTCAAGCGATCGGAGTCAACATCAAACAACTCTACGGTGGATCGGAACAGGGATTGGTCACCATCCATCTTGACGGCCAAATCAAATACGAGACCTGCGGCCCTCCCATGCCAGGAGTGGAAATCAGCCTCTCCCCTGAAGGAGAGATCATGGTGAAAGGTGAGAACATCTTCTCAGGATATTATAAAAACCTTGAGGCCACACAGGAGAAGATTCGCAATGGCTGGTATTACACGGGGGATTTCGGTTACATCGACGAAGACCGCCATCTTGTCGTCCTTGACCGAATGGAGGATCTTAAAGAGTTAAGGGGTGGGCGGAAATTTTCCCCCCAGTTTGCTGAAATCCGGTTGAGATTCTGCCCTTATATCAAAGACGCCCTGGTGGTCGGAGGCGAAGATAAAGATTTGGTTACAGCCATCATCAATATCGATCTTGATAATGTCAGCCGGTGGGCAGAAGCCAGGCGTATCCCTTACACCACCTTCACCGACCTCTCACAGAAACCCGAAGTGATCGAATTGATCAAAAAGGATATTCAGCGGATTAATAAATTTCTTCCGGAGTGGTCCAGGATCCGTAAATTTGTTAACCTGTACAGGGAATTTGATGCTGATGAGGCCGAACTGACGCGAACCAGAAAATTGCGGAGAACGTTCGTTGAAAGCCGTTATAGCGATTTAATCACAGCCCTCTATGGAAAAGACCGGGAGTATCATGTGGAAGCCTCCGTGACTTATCGGGATGGCCGAAAAGGAGTGGTCAAAACATCGATCTACATCAATGAGATAGTGGAGACTCAATGAAGGAATAACCACTCCCCCCCTCTTTGGCAAAGAGGGGTATGGGGAGATTTTCCGAACATATTTTTAAAATCCCCCTTTATCCCCCTTTGCCAAAGGGGGATAAAAGACATAAGTGAGAGATGACGTGAAAGAATTTCTTCAACTTGCCATTCCTGGATTGATGGTCGGTAGCCTCTATGCCCTGGTGGCTGCCGCAATCGTCCTGGTCTATAAATCGACCCGTGTGGTCAGTTTAGCCCATGGCCAACTCTTGGCTTTTGGTGGGCTTTTCTTCTGGATCGGTCTTGTCGCCTTAAAGCTGCCCCTTCCTCTGAGTATCCTGATGGCATTGGTTTGTTCAATTCTAATGGGTTGGCTTGTGGAACGAATCACCCTGCGTCCCCTCATCGGGCAACCATTGATTTCTGCCTTCCTGATGACCTTTGCCGTCTTCATGGCTCTGGATGGAGTCTTTCAACTCATCCTCAAGGGTGAATCAAAAACCTATGCCACTCTTTTATCACTCGGTGAGTTCGAAATATCAGGGGTGCCCATCCGGGTTGTGCAGTTGATCAGTTTTGGTGTGGTCCTGTTAGTTTTTCTCTCCTTGGCCCTCTTCTTTCGATTCACAAAAACAGGTCTGGGGATGCGAGCCACGGCCGAGGACCATCAGCTCTCCCAGAGCACGGGGATCAATGTCAGGACGATCTTCTCCATCATCTGGATCATTTCTGCCATCGTCGCTTCAATTGCGGGTATGGGGACAGCCTATGTGATGGATATTCATTTTCCACTCCCCTATATCGGCATCAAGGGATTGATCGTTGCCCTCTTCGGGGGCTTGGATTCACTTCCAGGCGCCCTTTTGGCAGGACTAATACTCGGTGTGCTCGAAAACTTGTTCGCAGGTTATCTCGATCCATTGGTCGGGGGGGGCTTGAAGGATGTTGCGGCCTACGTGCTGCTTCTCATTATTTTGCTGGTAAAACCCTATGGTCTCTTCGGGTTGAAGAGAATAGAAAGAGTGTAGTGGGAAATATCGAAATCCCTGCCTGCGGCAGGCAGGCGAAATTCGAATTTCGAAACAAATTTTACATGACGAATACATCACCCTTGCTTACCGGGATGCAGTCGCGAACGATGAAAAATGATTTATAATACCACCTTAGAGGTGTCATTCCCGCGAAAGCGGGAATCCAGGTAAAAAGACTGGATTCCGGATCAAGTCCGGAATGACGAAGATTGGTAAATTCTTAACCGTTTTATTCGTTAATGGTTTTGAATTTTGGTCATTTGAAATTGTTTCGAGTTTCGATATTCGGATTTCGGATTTAAGGGGTTAAAGGATGCGACCTTGCGGAACTTTTGATGAACGCTACAGCCAGGATATGGCGATTTTCAGGATCAAGAGGCATTGGGTGGCCTTGATCGGAGCGTTAATTTTTCTATACACCTTTCCTCTCTATGGGTCCTACTATTTTATCAGTCTGCTCAACAGCATCAGCATTACGGTCATTATTGTTCTTGGCCTTCAACTGGTCAGCGGTTACTGTGGCCAGATCTCTTTCGGTCAGGCCGCCTTCATGGCTGTCGGCGCTTATACTTCAGCCATTCTTACTGGAAAGTTTGGACTTTCCTTCTTTATTGCACTTCCCATTTCAGGGATTGTAGCAGGTTTGATTGGATTGGGTGGGGGTGCTCCTTCCCTTCGCATCAAGGGCTTTTACCTCGCCATGGCGACAATTGCTATCCATTTTGTGATCATGTGGTTGATCCCTCACCTCGATATCACAGGAAAGACTCAGGGGCTCCATCCCCCCCCCCCACAAATCGGGAGTTATGTTTTTGACAGCGACGAGAAGATTTACTACATCATCATCACCGTAATGCTGCTGATGACCTTTGGAGCCCGGAATATGGTCCGAACCCGTGTCGGCAGAGCCTTCGTGGCCATCCGTGATAACGATTTGGCGGCTGAGGTAATGGGAATCGAACTCTATCGCTATAAACTGCTTGCCTTCTTCATCTCCTGCTTTTATGCGGGCATTGCCGGCTCTTTATGGGCCCACTGGATCCAGATGGTTCACCCTGAACAATTTACACTGCTTCATGCTCTGAATTACATCGGGATGCTCATCGTTGGGGGTGGAGGAAGCATTCCAGGAGTCTTTTTCGGTGTCATTTTCCTTCGCCTTCTGGAAGAGGGAGTGATGTTTGCCGCACCGCTTCTGGCTTCTGCCTTCCCCTGGATAGGAATTCATCCGGCGGCTTCCATGAGCGTTTCAGTATTCGGTGTGGTCCTCATCCTTTTTTTGATCTTTGAGCCGAGAGGACTGGCCCATCGTTGGGAAATTTTTAAAGCCTCTTATCGGCTCTATCCGTTTTCACATTAACCTCCCTACTCCCCCCTTTAGAAAAGGGGGGTTGGGGGGATTGGAAGGAGGTGATATCAAAAAGTTCAAATGGCAAAATCCAAATGTCAAATTAATGACAAATGACTTAATGTTAAAATATTTTTGGGATAAATTTTGTCTTTTGAGCTTTGGATTTCATTTGAACGTTGAACTTTGACATTTGGCATTTGACTCACTGATTGATCAAATCAATAAGGGATATACAAGAAAGGAGGCAATGAAGATGAAAAAGATTTTTTTAGCAATCGTTTGTCTTACTTTTCTTTTTGTGATCGGGGTGACCCCGGGTTACGCCCAAAAGGAAGTCGCTTACCTAAGTCTGGCTGATTACACCGGTGCCATAGCAGGCCTCAATGTCCCGGCGGATATGGGCTGTGAGGACTACATCAAAGACTTGAATGCCAGAGGCGGTGTGGACGGTGTAAAAGTAAAGTTTATCGGTGTAGACACCCGATACGATGTCGCCAGAGGAGTTTCCGCCTACAAAAGGTACCGTACGGAGCCCAAACTTTTGGTGGTCAATGCCATTGGCACCCCTATCGGGAAGGCCGTCGCACCCCTGACGACAAAAGATAAGTTAATCACACTCGTTCCAGGAGATGGCGAATTTCAGGCTAATCTTGGTAGGATCTTTGCTTGGGGTCCAACCTACCAGGACGCTTTTGCTGCCACCGTTGACTGGCTTCTTGCAGATTGGAAGAAGAAGGGGAAAACAGGAATGCCCAAGCTCGGTTTCATCTCATGGGATAGCGCTTATGGCAGGGAACCTCTCCGAGGCGGAAAAGAGTATGCTGAGAAGATGGGGGTGGCTATGGCTCCGCCTGAGTTTTTCCCGGCAGGATCACTGGACCATACCGTATATCTCAACCGATTGGCGAAAGCAGAGGTCAATTATATATTCGTCGGCGGAGTTGATCCCACACCGACTAATGTGATTCGAGATGCCCATAAATTGGGTTTAACCAAAACCATCCAGTTCTTCTGTGACTATTGGGGTCCTACCTCCCTCGGTACCCGACTCCATCCTGAAGCCCTGGAAGGGGTGGTGATGGGTTCTTACTATCTCCGTGGAGACGATGCCAGAAAACATCCGCTTGCAAACCTTTGGACGAAGTATGGGCGAGGAAAATTGGAAGATATGAACGAGGTCTATACGATTGGGATGTCCTGGGCAATAACTTTTGAGGCGGCTCTAAAGAATGCCTTAAAACAGGTCGGCTATAAGAAGCTGGATGGTGAAGCTATCTTTCAGGCCTACCAAAACCTCACCGGTGTGCAGAGAGCCGGACTTCAAGGACCCTGTGCCTATAGCCCAACTTCACGGAGAGGTAGTCTGGAGATCAAATTTTATCAGGTTCGAGCAGGAAAGGTTGTCTCCATATCGGATTGGATAAAGGCTCCTGACGCTGTATCCCTTCACAAATTTTAGAGATGCGATTACAGTGATTAAAAAAAGATTACACAGATTTAGTAACAAGATTAAATAGATTTAAAAAAGGATTACACAGATTTTTTGAATTCTCGATGAATTTCAAATCCGTGTAATCAGTTCCTAATCGTTGTAATCAGAGATTTCTGGGCTTTTCAGAAATCTCAAGAGAGGAGGGAAAATCGATGAACTCTTTCAGAAAGATAATGATTGTTCTCAGCCTTTTAATATTCCTTTTGCCTTTCATGGCTTGTAGCACTCTGTTTCCACCTCCAAAACCAAAAGCTACGGTGGCCGTCACTCCTGCGCAGGTAGAATTGGCATTCCCGGGCATCTTGAGGGTGCCTATCGTTTTCACGGGTACGGGGTGGAAACCCAAAGAGATGGTGGTGGTGGATATGGTTCTCCCTCCGGGGGTGCAAATGCAAGGGGTCAAACCCGGAGAGGATGTCGGGATCGCCTATGGGGAGGCAGATGACGCAGGCAATTTCAAAGGAGAGGTTCCTGCCAGCGCAAAATTGAACACCTTCTTTCGGGTGGGATACACTCTTATTCTGTCTATTGATCCAAAAACCCTGAATCCCATTCCTCCTGGAGTTTATACGATAAAAGCATCAGGAACGGACTCTGGAGCTTTGGCAACCACGACATTGGAGTTTGTGGCACCCATCAAGAAATAGGAAATTCTTAAGTTCAAATGTCAAAGTTGAAATTTCAAATGAAATTTAAAGCTCAAATGACAAAGTTTATCTAAAAAAGTTTTAACATTCAGTCATTTGACATTCATTTGACATTTGGATTTTGAAATTTGACATTGGTTTATTGATGCTTCGTCTCAACAATATCGAAGTCATTTACAGCAATGTGATCCTGGTCCTGAAAGGGGTCTCCCTTGAAGTGCCTGACGGGAAAATCATCTCATTATTGGGCGCCAATGGCGCAGGGAAGACGACTACCCTGAAATCCATTTCAGGAGTCCTCTATACGGAATTGGGTGAAGTCACGGATGGAAGCATTGAGTTTGACGGGGTGAGGATTGACGGTAAGGCGCCGGAAGAGATCGTTCAGATGGGAATTGTTCAGGTGATGGAAGGCCGCCGCCTGTTTGAACATCTCACCGTGGAGGAAAATCTCTGGGTGGGAGCCTATGCCCGAAACGATAAAGAGGCAATTCTAAAAGACCTCCATTTGGTCTACCACTACTTCCCGAGGCTTAAAGACCTGCGAAGACAGGTGAGCGGCTATCTCTCCGGCGGAGAGAGGCAGATGCTGGTTATGGGACGCGCCCTCATGTCTCATCCAAAGGTAATGCTTCTCGATGAGCCCTCTCTCGGGCTTAGCCCCCTTCTCGTCAGAGACATTTTTGAAGTCATTAAAAAGATCAATCGAGAGGAAAAGACGTCTATCCTCCTGGTGGAGCAGAACGCGAATATCGCCCTTTCCATATCAGATTTTGGCTACATCATGGAGAACGGCCGGGTTGTTTTAGATGGTCCCTCCCCTAAACTGAAGGAGAACGAGGATATCAAGGAGTTCTATCTCGGCCTCAGCCAGGTCGGAAAACGGAAAAGCTTTCGGGAGGTGAAACACTACCGAAGAAGAAAGAGATGGCTGTCTTAAAGGTATATAAATTCGAATATCGAAGCACGAAATTCGAAACAAATCCAAATTTCAAATGTTTTAAATTTAAAAAATCACATATAAAAGAAAAAGTTTGGGTCATTTGAGATTCGAATTTTGGTCATTGTTTCGGATTTCGACATTCGTAATTCGGATTTTTCATTCGCTTGTCGATGATTAAACCGGCTCCAATACAATTGTGATCTTGCCGTCGGGAAGGGTGAAGGGCGAGGCCTTCATCTTCATCCCCACCTTGATTTTTTTGACATCCATTTTGGGAATCCAGCCCATTACAGGCAATCCCTTCCCCGCTTCAATGATGCCGACCGGACAGGGCTCAAATTGAAGGCTCGAGAATGGCATCAGGGGTTGTCGGACAGCAAAATGTTCCGGAGGGACGTGAATTTTTGTAAAGGTGAGAAGTTTGCCCTCGGCTTTGATCTCTTTCCACTCCATGTCGCTTGCCATGCAAGCGGAGCAATCGGCCTGGGGCGGATAATACTGTTTCCCGCACTTTTTGCAGAGAGTGGACATGATCTTTCCCCCTGCCAAATCATCCGCAAACCGGTTCACCTTTGTCTGGCTGATGAAAAGAGAAAAATTCTTAAACTCCATTTTATTGCCTCCTGAAGATATGAATGAATGACACCTGTCCGGATCCGCCCACATTGTGCGTCAGGCCGACCTCCGGATCCTTCACCTGTCTCGGGCCTGCTTCTCCTCTTAACTGCTTCGTAATTTCGACGGCCATGGAAACGCCCGTGGCTCCGAGAGGATGGCCTTTTGACTTCAATCCTCCGTCCACATTGACCGGAATTCGACCTTCCACATAGGTCTCCTTCGCCTCAATCAACTTCCCTCCCTCTCCCTTTTCACAGAAACCGAGGTCTTCATAAGCCACCACTTCCGCAATCGTAAAACAGTCGTGGACCGTGGCGACATCGATATCCGAGGGCCCCACTCCCGCCATCTTATAAGCGGCTCTGGCTGCCTCGCGAGTGGCCTGAAGAGAGGTTAAGGATTTCCTGTCACCAAGCCTCATCGCATCCGTCCCGCAACCCAGGCCTGCAACCCAGACCGGTTTCTTCGAAATCGCCTTTGCCTTTTCTTCCGAAGCAAGGAGGATGGCGGCTGCCCCATCAGTGATCAGACTGCAATCATAAAGCTTGAGCGGATAGGCAACGGTAAAGGAGGTGACCGCCTTCTCCAGCGTGATCTCCTTCTGCATCTGTGCATAGGGATTGAGGCTTCCATAATAGTGATTCTTGACCGCTACTCTGGCTAACTGCTCTTCCGTCGTTCCATACTCGGCCATATGGGCATTGGCGATCATGGCGTAGTAACCCGGAAAGGTCGTTCCGAAGGGATACTCCCAGGTCGCATCGCCTGCACGGCCCATGATCTCTGTGGCTGTGCTCGTGGGAACCTCTGTCATCTTCTCTACACCGACCACTAAAACTACATCCGCCAAGCCGGAAGCGATATTTGCCCACCCTGTTCTTAAGGCAGCGCTCCCCGTGGCACATGCGGCTTCCACTCGAAAATTGGGTTTGGGATGAAAACCGATGTAGTCATGGACCTGAGCAGAGGGTTGAATGCCGAAAGAGAATTCATCCCCTGCCACACCGGTCACCATGCTGTCCACTTCTTTTAAAGTGATCCTGGAGTCATCCAGGCAGGCCTTCACCGCCTCGAAGACAAGCTCTCTGAGAGAAGCATCTGATCTGACCCCAAACTTCCCATGTCCGATTCCAACAATGCCTACTTTTCTCATCTCCACTCTATCCTTTCTTTCCGATCACCGTTCTTGGTGCAAAAGAAGCCTGAAAGTTTTGGACGTTAGTCTTTTGCACCGTGTTATATGAAGTTGCGCCCCATTTCACTCATCCGTGTGAAAGCGACCATAAATCCTTTACCAGGAATTGCTGAAAGTAGAATATCTGCTCACGTAGTCTTGCGTTGGTAGTCATTTCTGGCCTGGGATCGACGTAATAAACCCCATCAAGTTTGTTCAATGCCACCGTATAACCCAAGAAGTGATTGCTCTTGAAGGTCGTGTTAACCCCGAAAATGCTATTCCCTTTTTTAGCACGTTGAACGTCGTGAAGGAAGATAGCGATCACCGGTATATCTCTTCCCAGGAGTTTGGTCAGCAAATACTTGTCAAGAAAGACCTTGTCTATCCTGTCTTTGCTTGTCGTCTTTACTGAACCGACAACTTCTGAAACGTTTATGAACTTCGTTTCTGAAGTAATAATAGCTTTATTACAAGAAAATACTAAATCCAGCTCGTAGGACATCTCGTAACCAGGAAAGCCTGGTATCGGAATGTTTATGGTCCGGGGTTCGCACTCTATACCTACTTCCTGGATAATCAGCTTAACGAGTGTCTCGAAGAGTTGTCCCACTCGCTTCCTGGATTGGTTGGGGTTGTCGAACGAGTCACCTATGCAACCGATAGCCTGCTGGATAGTGTAGACGATTTTATTAATCTCTTTCGATTCTACGTATCGCTTCCAATCCTTTTTCTCAATAGCTGCTTCCTGGTGCTCCTTCAGATCAGCGAGAAGAGCCATAAACATTTCAAAGGCATTCTTAAAATCTTTGATCGATTCTATGAACAAATTAGCATTTAGGGGTCGAGTAATCTTGTGGCCATACACTTCGCCATATTGATAAAAGAAGTAGTTGGACTGAGAGGGCGAGACGATTCGTATGGGACGTGTTTTTCCCATGAACACAAGGAATTCTTTACAGATTTTAGAATAGTCGGCCAGCGCCTTGAATGCCGACTTGTCCTGGACACCTTCTTGAAGGTCCCCCAATGTTACTTTCTTCATCGAATTGATCGCCTGCGCTCAGCGTTCAAAAAGTCGTACTCGATCCATTTTTCCACTGGCCAATTTTCTACCAGTTCAATTCTTCGCACTGCCCATTGACAATACTCAATGGAAATATCACACCCCTTCCACCTTCGTTTTAGCTGCTCTGCAATTACAGCGGTTGTTCCTGATCCCAAAAAAGGATCAATTACCAGATCACCAGGATTGGACGATGCTAAGACAATTCTTCTTAGTAGTTCCTCCGGTTTTTGAGTAGGATGGGGAGTCTTTTCATGCATCCCATTGCATGTCGTAGGTATCTCCACGACATCCCTTGGTTTGGCCCCCTTTGGATGTGGACGCCAAAGATGATTCTTGTTTTTGTCATTTTTCCCGTTCTTTCCATACTGGCTTGTATCAGCCTGCGGATGGTCTGGATACTTCATGGTGTGCCTGCCGTAAGGAATTCTCACATGGTCAATATTGAAAGTAAATTGTTTCCTTTTCCTGAAGTGCAATATACTTTCATGTGAACGTCCCCAGTCATTACCTAAGTTGGCTTTATTCTCGTAGTGCCAAACTATCCAACGGCAACCCTGGAAGAAACGAGAAGCTGGAAGTTTCAGATCAGCCAAAATTTCTGAGAAACCACAGATGTAAAGCGTTCCTGTTGTCTTTAAAACTCTCGCAGCCTGTTCTACCCATTGAAGCGTCCAGGCGACGTACTCTTCCTGAGACCTAAAATTGTCCCATTCTGCCTTTTTTAGGTTATAAGGTGGATCTGCAAAAACGAGTTCAACCGATTCGCTCGGAAGCGAACGTAGCCAAGTAATCGCATCTCCAACCCAGATTTCGCCGTTAGGATGATCATAGAAGAGAGTGGGGACTTCTGGTTTGAATTGCGTAGGATCTGTTTGAGCAAACGATCCTTTAAGCACTGGTTGGCCAAAGAAACTGAGAATCTTTTTATTGCGGGCGTAATCCGCTGATGGTTCTCGTATCTCAATCATGACTTCTTGCTTTCGCTCTCTCTTTTTGCTCATCTTGGCTTTCTCTTACCTTGTATTGTAATCCGTTCGGGGCGCGATTTCACATAACTCACGGATATCTGCACCATCCATGTGGTTCAAAGATCACTTCCCGTATAACTCCTTCACCTTTGGCCGGTCTATCGAACCATCTGCCTTCTTGGGAAGCGAGTCGACAAACTGAACATAACCCGGTTTTTTATATCGTGCGATTCTTCCTCCGACGAAATCGATCAGCTCCTTTTCCGTCAGTTTCGCATTCGGTTTTAAGACACAGATGGCCTTGATACCCTCACCAAATTTAGGGTCGGGCACTCCGATGACTGAAACTTCACTGACGCAAGGATGTTCAAGGATAACCTTCTCCACTTCGATGGGATAGACATTCTCGCCGCCGGGTTTGATCAGCTCCTTTTCGGCCTTTCTGCCCGCAAACCAGAGAAATCCGTCTTCATCAAGACGGCCCGCATCACCGGTGTGATGCCAGCCATCCCGGAAAGTGTGCCGCGTCAGCTCTTCTTCTCCCCAGTAACCGTGAAAGATCATGGGGCTCTGAAGCAAGATCTCCCCCACTTTTCCCGTTTCAACCTCCTGATCAAATTCATCTATAATCTTCACATTAATCAGGGGACTCGGTTTCCCTGCGCACCCGGGTCTTTCCCTGTTTGCGCAGACGCAGGTCAAGCCCATTGTCTCCGTCTGGCCATAGATCAGCCAGAACTGGCCTTGACCCAGGCTTTCAAACCTCTTGACTGTTTCTGGCAATTCGATGCCCAGCACATGTTTTATTGAGGAGAGGCTGTACTCCCCTTTTGCCGCCTCGTCGAGCAACTGGAGTAGAATGGGAGGAAAGTCTCCAATAACAGTTACTTTCTCTTCGTGGATTGTCTTTAAGGCAACCTTCGGATCATATTTTGACATGATCAGGTTTCTTCCTCCCACATGCATAATGGTCAGGGCTGCCATCATTCCCGCAATGTGAAATAGAGGAAGAATGTTGAGATAGGAATCCTCAGGAGAAAGGCCGAACAGTCCGATGCCCTGAATGGAACAGGCGATGAGATTATGATGGCTGATGATGGCGCCGCGGGGTTTCCCCTGTACGGCGGCGGTATGCATGATGATATAGGGATCGTCGCCGCCGAGGTCAATGATGGGTGCGGGTTGGCCCTTCAGGAGTGAATCGAAAGGCGTGTAGGCCCCTCCCCCCGGGCCAAAGGTCACAAACTCTTTTAATGATGGGCAGTCCCCACGAAGGTCGGAGATCATCTTTTCAAAATCCGGGTCGACAAAGACCATGACGGGTTGGGTGTTGGTAAGGTTATAGCCGACTTCGTCAGCGGTCAGGCGAAAATTGATGGGCACCATGATGGCCCCGAGAGCGGCAATGCCGCCCATCAGCGTTAAATATTGAGGATAATTCTTTGCCAGCACCGCAATACGGTCTCCCTTTTTTATCCCCTTGCGATTCAATGATCCAGCCAGGATATTGACCTGATCGAAGAGTTCTCCAAAAGTGATCCGTTGCTCCTCTGTCTGGATGGCCGTCTGGTTTTTATAAATTTTTGCATTCCTCTTAAAGATGTCATAGATCGTAAAACTTCGTACTTTCATTTTTTCCCCCTTTCATTCTGATACTTTTCTGCGTTCTTCCTCCCTTAGCTCTCGCCGCAAGAACTTTCCCACTTTCGATTTAGGCAACATATCCCGAAACTCGATATATTGAGGGATTTTGTAAGGAGCCAATCGCTCTTTACACCACTTAATTCTCGCACCTCCCATGAATAGATTGCTGAATTAAAGGGTTGATCGGAATTACTTTCCATCACCTCCTCCCACCAAAAAATAACTGTGTTTTCTTACCAGTTTAAAAAAAGTTTGTCAATCTAAAATATTTATTCTGGAGAGCCTGTTGCACAAATGCTAAAACCACCCTTCGACAGGCTCAGGGTGAACGGAGTTTATATTGAAATCATTTACTTAGTCCGTTCTGCTGAGCTTGTCAAAGCATGAACCCTTCGGCTTCCCGTTCGCCCTGAGGCTCTCGAAGGGGGAACGGGAAGCTCAGGACAGGCTTGTAGAATTATGGAAAGTGGCTTTGTGTAACAAGTTCAGGAATGCTCATTTTTTATAATCGTAGAACCCTCTTCCGCTCTTCCTCCCCAATTGTCCGGCGCGAACCATCTTGCGGAGAAGCGAACAGGGCCGGTATTTTGAATCCCCGAACTCTTTGTAGAGGTTCTCCTGCACCATTAAGAGCGTATCGAGACCGACCAGGTCAGCCAGGGCCAAGGGGCCCATCGGGTGATTCACTCCGAGGATCATCGCCTGATCAATATCTTCGGCTGAGGCAATTCCCTCCTGAAGGACAAAGATCGCCTCATTAATCATCGGAACAAAGATGCGGTTCACGACAAATCCAGGAGCCTCATTCACCAGGATGGGTGTTTTTCCCATTTTTTTCGAAAGGTCTTTGATGATCTGATAGGTCTCTTCAGAGGTGGACTGGCCTTTAATGATCTCCACCAATTTCATGGCTGGAACAGGATTGAAGAAATGCATTCCAATAACTTTTTCGGGCCTCCCGGTGACAGAAGCGATCTCCGTAATCGAAAGTCCTGATGTATTGGAGGCTAAGATCGTCTCTCCCGAACAGAGCTGGTCCAGTTCTTTATAGACCTCTTTCTTCAGTTCCATATTCTCGATCACTGCTTCAATCACCACCTCCGCCCCTTTTACCGCCTCAACGATATCGACAGTCCCGTTCACCTTGGACAGGAGCGTATCAGCCTGTTCTTTTGTCATCTTCCCCTTGCCGATCGCTCTTTCGTAATTCTTCTTGATGATATTGAGCCCACCCTGCACAAAACGGGCCTCGATATCCCTCATCGAGACATCAAAGCCCGCCTCTGCAGAGACCTGGGCAATTCCGGCCCCCATCAAACCCGCTCCCAACACACAAATCTTTTTGATCTCCATTTTTCCTCCCTTCCCTTTCTATTACGCTATGCGCAAAGAATTGTAGGGGAGCCCCTTTGTGCCTGCTTGCGGTAGGCAGGGGCTCACGTCTTGATCGGGCGTCCACGCTTGCGCGCCGAAGCACTACAACACGCAGGCACGGAGAGCCGCCTCTACAAATTTACCGAATTTGGTCAATTGAATGGGAGAGACTTTATCAATAGAAGACTTGCCTTGTCAAGGACTATTGCTTGAGATTTCTGAAAAACCCAAAAAACCTCTAATTACACCGATTAGCATCCGATTACATATATGAGAAAACATTGAGAAATCAAAAAATCTGTGTAATCATGCCTAAATCTGAGTAATCAAGAGAGCTTGTAGTAGTTTTTATAAAGCTCTCTAAATAATCATCCACCTAAAAAAAGGAGGCCACACAATGAAACTCTACTTGATCCAGCATGGTGAGGCAAAGCCTGAAGCAGAAGATCCGGAGCGCTCCTTGACGGCAAAGGGAGAAGGAGAGGTCAGGGATGTTTCAAAAACAGCGACAGGTCTTAATATCAGGCCTTCGAAGGTCTATCACAGTGGGAAATTGCGAGCAAAGCAAACAGCAGAAATTATTTTTGGTGCTTTAAAAATTCCTAATCTACTTGTTCAGGCAGTCCGGGGATTAAATCCAAACGATGATATCCGCCCTTGGGCAGAACGAATTTCTCAAGAGAGAGAAGATCTCATGCTCGTTGGGCATCTTCCGTTCCTTGAGAAACTGACCTCCCTCCTCCTCTGCGGAAATGAAAAAGCGAGACCGGTACTCTTCCGTTACGGAGCCATTGTTTGCCTTGAGCAGAGAGAGGATAAGGGATGGGGAGTCCGTTGGATCCTGACACCTGAAATGACAAGCTTATTAATTTAAAAATACAAATTCCAAATTACAAATGCCAATACCAAATAATCCCCTCTCCCTATCCCTCTATCCTTCTCCTCTATGGGGTGAGGGGAAGGGTGATTTAGAATTTTGAACATTCCTACCTGCCAGTAGGCAGGGTAATTTATTTGTTATTTGGTGCTTGGAATTTTGTGTTGGCTCTGAATAACCTGTAAAATAATAATTGCAGAGAAGAGATTTGAATTGGCAGACATTGTCTGGTTATCTTTTGACTGGCGATTCCACCTACAAGTCCGCGATGGCAAGGTAATCTTGGAGTCAATGATTACCGAAGGAAATAAACAAAAAAGGCAGAGCCAAACGACCCTGCCTTTATCCTACTCTTAATGAATATAGATTTACTTCTTAAAGAACTTCTTTCTCAACCCTGCAAGACCAAGAAGTCCTGAACCAAGGAGGAGCATGGTTGCTGGTTCGGGAATAGGTTCTATCTCATGTTCAGTGAAATATACAGAACGATTCACATATTGGAAAAAATTGTCGCCAAAAAATTCCCTAACTTCTAATCTTACTGCATATGGGCCAGGCCCTGGAAGGGGATCTGTAAAGGTAAACGATGTCGTAGTTAAATTTGGCGAATCAAAAACGAAACCAGGAGCAGGCCATCCAGAACCCAATATGTCTTGGAGTCTTAGTCTGTATCGTATAGTACCTCCATCGTGAGGTGTGACACTGTTCCATGTAACAATGCTGTTCCCGATGAAATTTGGAACAGCAAAACCTAATTCGGCAAAACGGTCTTCAGGAGGCGTATAATATTCAGTATCAACAATAAGTGAGGTAATTTTATCTTTTAATTCAAATTTATATTGGATGCCATCCCAAGGATCTGGATCAAATGTTGCTGGTTTATCAGCATATGTGAGTCGTGTAAAATACTCATAATACATACCCTGATAAGGTGGGGGAGAGTATTGTATTGTTCTATTACCGCTCGGCCAGCTTAACAAAACTTCATACTGATAAGGATCGATTAAATTTTGCGCCAAACCATCAGCATTAATTTGAGTCCGCTCAAATGGAGCTGGTACTGGATAATTGGAGTCAAAATAGCGATTTTCAAACCATACATCCCACCACCAGAAACTTGGAGAGGCTAAAACAGGTTTTGTAATAGTTTGAATCAGAACAAGTGAAAAGAGAATAGTAATAATTAAAACCAAGAAAGTTTTTCTCATAAACAACACCCCCCTTTCTATTTACTGATATTGGATAAATATTGCCAAATGCGGGTACCAGACTTGCTGCTTCTGGAAACGCCAAGATAGACAGAACCTCCTCTAATATAAAAGACAGCAATTTATATGCCAACAAATCTCTGGTTTAGAATAATATTGGAAACCAGTAAGTTTCTCAAATAGTTAAAGTGTTCAGTTAAATGTTTGTGAAACTCGACACTATTAAGAATTTGTAAAGTATTCTGACAGGGGGGGAAAACCTATGGCCTGACCAATGACTTTAATTAAGGAATTCGCCCATTTTTAAAGTTGTAAAGTTTTTTGTCGATTTCCGAATAAAATCTTCTATTTGGCAGGTTGATTAAAAAAACTCGATTACAGGAAGGAGTCAACGCGAACCTTCAGTGTGGGCGCAAATTCTGGCTTCCACACATTAATACAAAATCCCTGCATAACCCACGAAACTCTCGTCGGGCATGATGTCGTAACTGGTGTAGTAATCGATGAGATTTCCCTTTTCCGCGCCTAAGATTTTGCAGGTGGCGATGGCAGAGGCAGCCGCTCCACCACTGCAGGCGCTGTCATTTTCTTCGGCATGTCTGATCAGACTTTTTGCATCCATCTTTAATGCGCAATCGATGAAACCTCTGTCATTTTCGTCCCTCACCCATCTCAGGGCAGAGGAACCAGTCCCTTTTCTCACGAACCCATAATTGGGACCATAATGGGTGAGATCGGTCGAGCCGATCGCCAGAATCGCCAACCCTTTTTCATTGGCAAGTCTGGCCACTTCATCGCCCAATGCTTCTGCCTTCAGAGACGAAGGTGACCGGATGGCAAGTAGTTTTGAGTCCGGGAAAAAATATTTGACCATCGGCAGTTGAATCTCTATCGTATTGTCACCGCTGGCCTGACTCTCCGGCTTCACCTCGACTCTCTTCATCAGGCTCCTGGCAAACTCCGTATCCATCTCCACATCTCCGAATGGAGTCTCCCAGGAACTCTCCATCACCATCCGTGGAGGATCATCAGGACCGAGATGCCCGCCATAGACAACGACGAGGTCAGCCTTCCCTTTTGACTTCAGGAGATGAAATACTCTTGCCGCAAGCTTGCCGGAGAAATACCAGCCCGCATGGGGAACCATTCCTCCCCGCACTGTTTTCAAAGAGACAGAAGGCAACCATCCCTCCAGAAAGGATTCAATCTCCCTCTGGCATTCTTTCTTATCCACAGGATACCAGCCTCGAGGTAATGTTCTTGATCTGCGAGACATAGATTTCACCTCATTTCTTAAAAGGGTTCAAGGGTTCCAGGGTTCCAGTATTTCAAATTTCACTTGACCCCTTGAACCCTAGAACCCTTATATCCTTTCCAGCGTTGGCATTCCCATCAGGCTGAGCGCATTGCCCATCACTATCTGAAACGCCCTGACGAGTGAGAGGCGAAAGGTTCGCAGGTTCTCATCCTGAAGGTGAATGAACGGGGTCTGGACATCTGACCCGGGATCGGGGTGCTCATAGAAGTTCGTAAAGGATGAGGCAAGATCAAAAGCATACTCCGTCAACTGTGAAATTCTTAAGGTCTTACCGGTCCTGACGACCACGGAATTGAATCTCGACAGAACTTCCATCAGATCCCTCTCCGTCTCCGTCAATTGAGCGGGGACAGCCTCTTCCCTCCAATGAAAATCGATCTTTCTCTCTTCGGCCTTTCTCAAAATACTGCAAGCTCGCGCATGGGCATATTCAAGATAGACTCCCGTATCTCCAGTTGTCTTGAGAGCTTCATCGAAATCGAAGATGATCTGACTCTCCAGCGTGAATTTGAGCAGGTAATAACGGATAGCCGCAGTCGCGAGTGCGCTGGCAACATTCTCTTCGAGGGGATGGTCTGCTTTCTCCACCACCTTCTTCTTCACCATCTCGATGAAATCCATCGCCTTCACACCCGTTCCCGAACGGCCTGACATGGCAACCGATCTTTTCTCTTTAGTCTCTTCCGCTCCCCAAATCCGGGCTGCCTGCAAAGAAAGGTTGACTACCTCGTAGGCTAAATGGATCGATTGCTCCGCTTCCTTTTCGAATCCCATCTGACGGAGGCATTCACTTACCACCTTCTGCGGATAACTCTGCCTGACATCAATGACATTGATCACCCTGTTCGCATGTCCAAACTGATGGTGGAGAAGATCACTCGGTTCCCCATCTCTATCTGTTGTCCAGAGCACCCTTCCATCGGACTGCAAGCCCCAGCTGGAATACAAAAAATCTTTTTTCAGGAGCCCAAATTTCCAGAGCTGGTAAGCGATATCCTTACCCGTATAGGTGACGCTGCCATTGGAACGAACCAATATCTTATCTAAACTCTTAACTCCATCGCTTGTCTCGACAATGCCTCCAAACGGTACGACCCAACACCCTTCGTTTGGTCCTTCTGTTTCTAATCGAAGCGCTCCCCTCTTCTTGAGGAGTTCTAAAGTCTCCTGCCAGAACCCCTGACGGATGATATCCGACTCCCAGTTGAGAAGCACATAATGGATGTTCAGTTCCCCTACCGTTCCAAGATGGGCCTGGACAATCCTCTTTGACAACTCCTTGGCAAAAGGGGCCACGGGATGTTCCCCTCTTTCGATTTGTTGAAGAACCTCCTCCCTTTTTTCTTGAAGAGAGGAATTCCTTTCAAGCTCATCTTCAAACCGGGCATAGAGGTCCCAGCAGAAATAGTCCAGAGGCTGATTCTCCGGCACCTTTGCCCAAATGGGTCTCAAATCGGCAGATCCTTCATGAAAGAAAGGGGGATCGAGATAGAGAAAAGCTGTTACCACATCGACCACCTGAACACCTGTGTCATCAATATAATTGCAAACTTCCGTAGGAAAACCTAACCATTGAAAAACCCTTGCCACCGTATCCCCGAGGACTGAATTCCGAAGATGGCCGATATGCATGGCTTTATTGGGATTGACGCTTGTATGTTCGACGAAGACCTTTTCTTTCTCAACTTGAATGGGTCGGCCAAAAAGATCTCGTTTTTCGAGAATCTCAGGAATCAGATCCTTTGCAAATTTCGGCCAATCCACTTTGAAATTGAGATATCCGGGAGGAGTAAGAGTCGCTTCCTGAATATAGGGAGGAAAATTCGCCTTCAGTTGTTCAACCACTTCTTTTGCAATCTCCATCGGTGGACGCCGTTTCACTTTGGCAAGCGAGAGGCAGATCGCACTTGAGAAATCCCCCATCTCTCTCTGGGGAGGGATATTGAGAGGAACTTCCTCCACTCCAAGAATATTCTTCAATACCTCTGCCACCCCTTCACGAATCATCTTTTACCTTTCGATAGAATCTGCCGGCGGGACACGAATGTCCCGCCTATCGTAACTTAGCTTGCTTTGATCATTTTCATCATTTCCCTATAGGCAGGGTTTTCCTACCCAGTAATTCCCTAACCCTCCGATAGGCGGGGTTTTCTAACCCCGCCTTGATACGGTCACAATAAATGACCTTTTAAAAATATGATTCTTCCGGGTTTTTAATGGGTACCCGGGTAAAGGTCTAAGCCTCCACAATGGAAGTAAATGGCTGTCTTAAGATGATCCCGATTCCTAAATCCATAGGCCATCTTGATGATGGTCTGGATCTTGGAATTAACCCCCTCACAGACAGCATTGGTTACTCGATGCCTAAAGTACGTAAGCACATTTTGAAGGTGACGATGGAACGTTCGAGCTGCCTTGATGACGGGCTCCAGTCTCGAATGGGTTGCCCAAAAATACCACCGCTTGAAATGAGCAGAAGCCCAT
>JAGXTA010000127.1 GCA_018333535.1 Deltaproteobacteria bacterium
ATAACATCTGTCAATGGATTCGCCTTTGCTGGAAACCCCAGAGATTGGCTCAAGCCTAAGGGTAAACCGGTAGAGTACCCCCTTGGATTAAGACCGAGAGGGGAAATGGATGAATTGAGGTTAATCGATAGCTTTAAGTTCTTCATATTTGATGGTTAGTCGTCCATTCAAAAAATAAAATTCAATAACCCCAAACCCCACTGTAGCTGAATTTTTTCACAGCTTCAGGGGGATCAAGGGGGATTTTATGATGATTCTTTTGATTTCATGGGTTTTAAAATTCTTTTTTCAAAAGGCTAAATTGATACAAAAATCACAGTTTCCATTTTTTTCTTGACAAAGTGTTGGTTAGGGTTTATGATGTGAATTATTATTCACAATAAGGTTGTCTAAGTCATGAGCGAACAAAAACTGAATACTGAGATTAGAAAGAAACAGATAGCCCAGGCAGCTCTGAACCTTATAACGACTCAAGGGCTTAAGAACCTGAGCATTGCCGGGGTGGCGCGTCGGGTGGGTCTTGTTCCGTCAGCAATCTATCGCCATTTCAAGACCAAGGATGACCTTATCAATTCTGTCCTCAGTCATATCCAGGATATGCTTCTTGACAATGTAAAGGAGGTCTGCCGGGAGACCTCAAATTCCATAGACCGTCTGCGCCGCCTTCTGTTCCGTCACATCCGTTTGATACGGGAAAACCTGGGAATTCCTCGGATCGTTTTCTCAGAGGATGTCTATGCAGGCCCGTTTGAAAGAAGAAAAATGGTGCATGGAATCATCACCGGTTACTTGGATGGCGTAGCAGATATCGTTCGCCAAGGGCAGAAGTCAGGTCAAATACTGCCGGACATCGATGCCGCAACGGTCTCGCTTATCTTTCTTGGTCTGGTGCAACCCGCCGGGCTTCTCTGGCATATGAGCAACGGCAGTTTTGATGTAACCAAATATGCGGAAAAAGCCTGGAAAATTTTTGCTCGGGCAATTAGAAAGGATAATTTTTGAACAAATTGTGAATTTATATTCACTTGTGAAGTGCATTAATGAGGAGATTGAGAGGCCGGCGCAAGAAAGATGCCTTAGCGTGTATTGCCTGGTCAACCCCATTCCACTCGAAAAAGAATGGATAAATATGCGCTGAAATGCTCCTGGAGGAAGCAAGGAAAAATATTGAACCCTATTGATTCAAAAAATTTAACCTTGGGGGGAATTATACCGGGAGAAAAATTAACTCCTTAAAATTTAAAACTCCAGGAGTAACAGTGCAAAGATGAGAGGGGGAATATGATGCGTAAGAAAAAAATCCTTATTATCATCCTGATTTTACTCATTGTTGTGGCGGCATCTTATTATTTTTACAAACAATGGTGGGCAAAGGAAACATCTCCTCACATTTTTGTATCCGGCAACATCGAGACAACCGAGGTGAAGGTGAGTTTTAAAATTCCAGGAAAGATTTCGAAACTTCCGGTGGATGAAGGATATATCGTTAAAGAAAGAGAGATCATCGCCAAACTCGAGGATGGGGAATTGATCGATCTGAGGAATAAGTCCGAAGCCGCTCTTGAAGCGCTTCAGGCAAAAGTTCCAACTCTCTTGACCACTATCGAAAAGGAGGAAAAGACCTCTTCCGATGAGATCAATAAAGCTGAATCCGGCCTTCGTGCCGTTCAGTCTCGATTGGCAGAATTGTTAAGCGGTTCCAGACCCCAGGAGATAGAGGCAGCGAAAGCAGAGGTGGAAAGGGCAACATCCGAACTGGAAAAGACGGAAAAGTTTTATGCCAGGGCCAAACATTTAGTCAATGGAGGTTATGTGGCGGTTAAGGATTGGGACACAGCAAAAGAAGCCTATGAGGTGGCCCATGCAATGCATAAGAAGGCCCTTGAGAATTACGCTCTCGTTAAAGAAGGACCCCGGAAGGAGGAGATCGAAAGGGCAAAGGCTCAGGTTGAGGAGGCTAAATCAGCCCTGTCTTTGGCCCAATCCAGGAGACTTCAGGTTAAAGTCTATCGCCAGGAGCTGGATGTTTTGAAGGCACAAATAAAAGAGGCGAAAGCCGCTCTGGAAGTGGCGAAGAGGCAACTGGAGTATAGCGAGGTCTTTGCTCCGGTTTCCGGAGTGGTATTGGTTAAGAGTGTGGAACCGGGTGAATATGTTTCTCCGGGAGCAACGGTTGTGACCCTTGCAGACCTTGATCGTGTCTGGCTGAAAGCCTACGTGGATGAGACGGACTTGGGGCGGGTGAAGTTGGGACAGAAGGCTAAGATTAAAACGGACACATTCCCTGGCAAGGCCTATGAAGGAAGGATCTCCTTTATCTCATCCGAGGCGGAATTTACACCTAAGCAGGTACAGACCCAGAAAGAGCGGGTAAAACTTGTTTACCGGATAAAGATAGATGTGGAGAACCGAAATAGAGAACTTAAGCCGGGCATGCCCGCTGATGGAGAGATTTTGATTGAAAGATGATTTTCCTTTTTGCCATTACTGCCCCGATTTTCATCGGGATAAACTCCAGCAGGAATCCATATCTTTATTGGAATACCCAAACCTGGATTCCCGTTTCCACGAGAATGATAGAATCGGAACCTAATGAAAGTGGGGGGATTAAAATATTGTGAACGCAATTCGTGTTGAATCTTTAACCAAACGATTTGAAACTCTTACTGCTCTCGATCAACTCTCTCTCGAGGTGAAAAGAGGAGAGCTCTTTGGTCTTGTCGGGCCCGACGGTGCGGGAAAAACCACCACCATGCGTCTCCTTTGCGGGATCATGGATCCCACCTCGGGCGAAGCCTGGGTGACGGGCCATAGCATCCTGAAAGAACCTGAACGAATCAAAGAGAAGATCGGCTATATGTCTCAGCGATTCGGTCTCTATGGAGATCTGACCGTGTTGGAGAATATCCTTTTCTACGCAGACCTTTTTGATGTCCCAAAGAGCGAACTTCCGGAAAGGATCGAGAAACTTCTCGGTTTCTCAAACCTAACGCCGTTCAAGGATCGACTTGCCCAAAACCTCTCTGGAGGGATGAAGCAGAAATTAGGTCTCGCTTGTGCACTCATCCATACTCCTGAGATACTCTTTCTTGACGAGCCAACGTTCGGCGTCGATCCTATTTCCAGAGGGGAATTCTGGCAGATCCTATATGGACTTCTCAAAGAAGGAGTGACGATCTTTGTCTCGACGGCTTACATGGATGAAGCAGAGCGGTGTCATCGTATTGGACTCCTGAATCGTGGAAAACTCATCGCCTGCGATGAACCCGATCAATTGAAACTCACCACGAAAGAAGCCTTTTTTGAAATCAAGTCAAAGGATCGAAAACGGACGAAACAGATCATTGATACCATGCCATCTGTGAAGGGATCAGGGCTTTTCGGTGATAGCATTCATATCAGGCTTGAAACCTTTGAAAAGCTTGATCAAATTCTACAGAGCTTGAAAGGGATTGGCATCGAAGCAGAAGCACGGGAGATTGCCCCCTCGTTAGAAGACATCTTTATCTCCATGACCCAATCCCAGGAGGGAACCCATGCCGCCTAACTCCTTCGCTGTAGAGGTGGAATCCCTCGTAAAGACCTTCGGCAGCTTCGTGGCCGTGGACCATGTTTCTTTTCGGGTGGAAGCCGGTCAGATCTTTGGCTTCCTTGGGCCAAACGGTTCAGGCAAGTCCACTACGATACGGATGCTCTGCGGAATTTTGATGCCCACTTCCGGGAAAGCGACAGTCTCAGGCTACGATGTCATCCGGAAACCAGAACAGATTAAAGAGAGGATCGGCTACATGTCTCAGAAATTTTCACTCTATGATGACCTTCGAGTGTGGGAAAACATCCGGTTTTATAGTGGCCTTTATAGAATTCCAAAGGAAAAACAGGAAGAACGAGCTCGATGGGTCCTCAACATGGCAGGTCTTTCAGAGCGGGAGAATAGCCTTACGAGGGAGCTATCAGGAGGCTGGAAACAGAGGCTTGCCCTTGGGTGTGCTATCCTCCATGAGCCACCGATCCTCTTTCTCGATGAACCCACTTCGGGTGTGGATCCTGTCTCCCGCCGTAACTTCTGGCAACTGATCCAAACCCTTTCTGACAAAGGTGTCACCGTTTTTGTCACAACGCATTATATGGAGGAAGCAGAATACTGCGATACCCTTGCGCTCATCTATCGAGGAAGGATTGTGGCCCAAGGTTCGCCCGAAGCGCTTAAGACAGAGGCGATGCCTGAAGATGTATATGAGATGGAATGCGGAGAACCGATGGCGGCCATGGAGATACTGAAATCAGTCAAAGGGGTGCGTGAGGTTGCCCTCTTTGGGAAACTCCTCCACCTCATGGTTGAAAGGGATAGGACAGTCGCAGATGATGTGAGGCGGGCTCTCGATTCACATGGAATCTCTTTAAAGGGGGTTTCCAAAACGATACCTTCCCTTGAAGACGTCTTTGTGGCCTTGGTCAAAGAAGATGACCGGAGAAGGCTCAGGTCGGAGGTGGCCAAAGCAGCATGAACTCGAGAAGGGTGAAGGCAGTTGCCAAGAAGGAGATGATCCAGATCCTCCGGGATTGGAGAAGCCTTGGGATGGCCATCGCTATGCCCCTGCTTCTTCTCATCCTCTTTGGGTATGCCCTTACCCTCGACGTGGATCAGGTGGAGACCGTTGTCCTCGACCGTGACCGCACACAGGTGAGCGCAGATTTTATTTCCAGGTTTGAGAAATCGCATTATTTTAATGTCTGCGCTCATGTCTCCACTTACGAAGATCTCCAGCGGAGGGTCGACGCCGGAATGGCCCAGATGGGGCTTGTGATTCCCCACGAGTTCTCGAACAGGGTCCATGCAGGAGAAGATATACCCGTCCAAGTGATCATTGATGGTAGCGACTCCAATACGGCGACGATCATACTGGGTTATGTCGAGGGTCTCGTGAAGCTTTATGCGCTTGAACTTTCACAGAGCCCTTCATACCGTATGTATCGTCACCCGGTAAAACGGTCCCTGCCGCTTGTTGACCTTCAAACCCGTGTCTGGTTCAATGCGGACTTGGAAAGCAAGAACTATATCATCCCGGGACTCATCGCGGTCATCATGATGGTCATTGCCGCACTGCTCACATCCCTCACGATTGCCCGTGAATGGGAAAGGGGTTCTATGGAACAGCTCATCTCGACGCCGATCAAAAACATGGAACTCATCGTCGGAAAGCTCTTGCCTTATTTTTTCATAGGATTGGTAGATGTTGCCCTCTCAGTGGCCATGGGGCAATTCGTCTTTCAGGTCCCCCTCCGGGGAAATCTCCTGTTGCTCTTCGCATCGTCAGCGATATTTCTCATCGGGGCCCTGGGTTTGGGATTTTTACTTTCAGTGGTCACCCGCTCTCAGCTTCTCGCAAGCCAACTGGCAATGGTCGTCACCTTTCTTCCGGCATTCCTCCTCTCCGGCTTTATGTATTCGATCTCCAACATGCCCAAGGCAATCCAGATTATCACTTACATGATTCCGGCCCGCTATTTTGTTTCCATCCTGAAAGGAATTTACCTGAAGGGGACAGGGATCCATATCGTCTGGGGTGAAATTTTTCTTTTAATCCTTTTCGGGGTTGCCGTGATAGCGATTTCAAACCGGAAATTCAAAAAGAAGTTGATTTAATCTATGTGGGAAAGAGTTTATAGCATTCTTTTAAAAGAGTTCCTTCAGGTCCTTCGTGATCCAAGGATGAAGGCCGTCATCTTCCTGACGCCCATCATCCAGCTCCTGATCTTCGGCTATGCGGTGACGACCGATGTGAAGAACATTGCCACAGCGGTCTACGACCTGGACCAAACTCCCCGAAGTCGTGAACTCATCTCCCGATTTTTTGCTTCAGGATATTTCAAGCCCAAAGAGTATGTGACTCATGTCACACGCATTCGCGATCTGATGGATCAGGGGAAAATCAGTGCAGCTATCCAGATCAACAAATGTTTCGCGGCCAGGCTTGCCGCCCAAGAAAAAGTAGCTATTCAAATGATCGTGGATGGAACGGATTCCAATACCGCTACCGTTGTAATGAGCTATGCTGCCAAAATTGTCAGCAAATACAACCAGGGTCTAGTTGTGGAGGCGATAGGTCTTCCTATTGGCGCTTCACCCAGCAAGGGAATCGATCTTCAGAGCCGAACCTGGTTCAACATCAACCTGGAAAGCCGGATGTTCTACGTTCCGGGAGTGGTGGCGCTGATCGGGATGTTGATCACCCTCATGCTCACCTCCATGGCCGTGGTGAGGGAAAGAGAGATAGGGACCATGGAACAGCTTCTTGTTACTCCCATTCGGCCTGCGGAACTGATTATCGGAAAGACACTTCCATTTGCCATCATCGGGTTCTTCGATGTCGCCTTAATCACAATAGTGGCACTCCTCTGGTTCGAAGTCCCTATCGAAGGAAGCCTTCTCCTCCTCTTCGTTGCGACCGGACTCTTCCTCATGTCGACACTTGGGACAGGGCTCTTCATCTCTACGATTTCGTCGACGCAACAACAGGCCATGATGTCCACTTTCTTCTTCTATTTTCCGGCCGTGTTGCTTTCGGGATTCATGTTCCCGATCGCCAATATGCCGGTGGCGGTTCAATGGATCACCTATGTCAATCCACTCAGGTATTTCCTTGTGGTCATCCGGGGGATCTTCTTGAAAGGGGTCGGAGCAGAGATCCTCTGGCCCCAGATGTTGGCCATGGGGGCTATCGGGACAATGGTCCTGATCCTGAGTTCTCTCAGATTCTCAAAAAGACTTGAGTAGAATTCTTTTTCCCTTTACAAAAGGAGGGAAATAGGGGATGTTAGATTTCAGAGGAAATAGCTTTATCGGAGTTGCCCCGAAGGCAGGGATTCCGAGCATTTTTCGAGAGCGCTCCGTTCTCTCCATGAGTTCGGATTCCATCCGCCTCGGAGGAATAGAGTTCGTCCTTGGGGACGAGATAGAAAAGATCACCGGTCTTGAAACTCGGACGGTAGTGATGGGAAACCTTTTGCGGGGAGGCCCTCCTACTCCTTTTGACAGGATATTGGCTACAGGGTTTGGCACGAAGGCTGTGGATATGATTGTAGATAGGGGATTTGGATACATGGTAGGAGTGAAAAGAATTCACTTGTTAAAGTTCCTTTGAATGAAGTGGCTAAGGGTCCGAAAACAGTCCCTTTAAATCATCCGATGATAAAAGCCGGACGCTCTTTGGGAACTTGCTTCGGGGATTGAGATGGAATGAAACTGAAAATATAGGGAGAAAGACTCATGGGTAACGAACGGACTATTGCTTACTTCTCCATGGAGATAGGGCTTGAGGCAGGAATGCCAACCTACAGTGGAGGTTTGGGCATACTGGCCGGAGACACCATCCGGTCTGCAGCAGATCTCAAAGTTCCAATGGTCGCGATGACGCTCCTTCACCGAAGAGGTTATTTTTATCAAAGGCTCGATCCGGAGGGATGGCAGCGAGAGGAACCTGTGCAGTGGGTTGTTGAAGACTTCCTCGAAAAGATGCCGCACAGAGTCTCTGTAACAATGGATGGGCGATCTGTACACATCTGTTCATGGAGATATGAAGTCGTTGGTATAGGAGGTTATAAAGTGCCGGTATATTTTTTGGATTCTGATCTCCAAGAAAATTCTGAATGGGACAGAACACTCACCCATTTTCTTTACGGAGGGGATCAATATTACCGGCTCTGTCAGGAAGTGATCCTTGGAATTGGCGGCGTAAGAATGCTCAGGGCCCTTAGTTACCACAACATCGAACGATTCCACATGAACGAAGGACACGCCAGTCTCCTAACGCTGGAACTGTTGGATGAAGAGACGAAGAAAGCAGGCAGAAAATCGATCACCCAGGATGACATCGAGGCAGTCAGGGGGAAATGCATCTTTACCACTCACACCCCGGTCCCTGCCGGCCATGATCAATTCCCGATAGATTTAGTGAGGCGCGTGATCGGGCCCCGGGGGGATTTTTTTGACATGGAGGATGTCTTCAGTGCGGACCTCGTTAGACGCATCTTGAGGAGCCGGGAAACCTTCCGTGAAATGAAAGATATTTTGCAGAGTGAGAATGTTCTCAACTTGACCTATCTCGCCCTCAGTCTCAGCCATTATGTGAACGGAGTCGCCAAGAAACACGGGGAAGTCTCAAGATTGATGTTTGCGGAATATATCATTGATGCGATTACCAATGGGGTCCATGCGGCTACCTGGGTTTCAGAACCTTTCCAGGAGCTTTACGACCGCCACATCCCGGGTTGGAAGCAGGATAATTTCTCCCTTCGATATGCCTTGAGCATCCCCAAAAAGGAGGTTTGGGATGTTCACAATCGAGCAAAGAAACGGCTGATTCAATATGTGAACCACCAAACCAATATTGGAATGGATGTCGATCTATTGACCATAGGGTTTGCGAGGCGCGCCGCCACTTATAAGAGGGTGGACCTTCTCTTCACCGATATTGAACGCCTTAGCGAAATTTCATCAAAGGTCGGTTTCCTTCAAGTGATTTATGCGGGCAAAGCCCACCCCCAAGATCAGGGTGGCAAGGAACTCATCAAACGCATCTTTCAGGTTAAGGAGTTGCTCAAGAAAGATATCAAGATTGCCTACCTGGAGAACTACGATATGGAGTTTGGGAAGATGATCGTCTCTGGCGTTGACATCTGGCTGAACACACCCCAGCCGCCTTTGGAGGCATCGGGAACAAGCGGAATGAAAGCCGCTCTCAATGGTGTCCCCAGCCTCAGTGTTCTCGACGGATGGTGGATTGAGGGGCACATTGAGGGAATAACAGGGTGGTCGATTGGAGAAGGTGGACCGGATCGATCAAAAGATGCGATATCGCTCTATGAAAAATTGGAACAAGTCGTTCTGCCTATGTTCTATCAAGATCGGGATCGCTTCATTGACGTGATGCTCCACTGCATTGCTCTTAATGGTTCCTTTTTCAATACCCATCGAATGATGCAGCAATATGTTTTGAATGCCTATTTTCGCTAAGATCTCCTCATTGGTATTTTGAATGAAATAAAATAGAATCTTCTAAAGGCAAAATGAACACAGGAGGGTCTGTCCCATGAAAAGATTCAAAAACATTGGCTTGATGGTTATCATTTTCGTCGGAATGTCGGTTTCAAATCCACATGGGGCTCTCCCCGAACCCCTGACATCGGAAACAAAATGGCTTGTGGATTATATCGAAAAAATACCGCCGGTTCTCATGAAAGAACCCTTCTTAGAACTCTTAGGACAAACAGACAGACCCGTGCCTTACACCTTCCGTGAGGCCGTTAAACTGGCAGGCCATTCCTGTGGAGCTGTGGCAGGGGCATGGGTTATCACCCGTAAAGCCCTTCAAACCCTTTACCCGGATACTTTGCCGGTACGGGGTCGAATAAAGGTAACAATGCCTGGGGCAGAGGATGAGTGGTATGTGGGAGTCTTCGGAGAGGTAATCACTTACCTCACCGGAGCGGCGCCCAAAACTGGATTCCCAGGAGCTGAATTTGGACAGGCCTATAATAGACGGAATTTGATGAACTATAGAGAAAAACCCTCTGGAATACCGCCGGCGAAAATGGTTTGGATTTTCGAACGAATCGACACAGGGGCCAAAGTAGCAATCCGATACGATCTGAACCAGATCAAACCACCGCAGACGCCCGAGCGGACTGAGATGGGCGCCAAGGTCGCCAGTAGAAAGGCAACTCCTGAAGAGGTCCGAGAATGGCGGGAATATTGGAATGCCAGGGCAAAGTTCGTTCTCGATCATGGAGATACTCTGACAGGATTTTTCGTAGTTGAGAAACTGCACTAATCCTGTTAAGAAGTAAAGTGGATCGGCGATGGTCCAGTGGCCTAAAAAGTAAAGAGAAAGATTCTATTGCCCTTTTCTGAAGAAGAAAAGGGGAGTATAATAATGCCGTCCGATTGAGGAGTTATCGAAGCCCAGGAAGGGAGGTGATGGGAGGCTCAATACAATATAGAATTTTTTGGTATAGTGTAATGTGAAGGCGCCAATTTAATTAGAGTCTGTTTATAAACTGCAACATGATGTATTACAATACGTTAGACGAGATTATCACAAAAATCAAGTTGCAGGAGGAGGAGGATGAAGATACTCAATGATCTGAGGTTGAAGTTAGAGAAACCGTTCTGGGCATTAGATCCGGAATTGGCATTAATCGATACGATCTTGAATGAGAATCCGAGGCTTTATGAGATAATAGCCCCGGACATTGTGGAGTTGAACAGAAGCAGTAAAGTGGG
>JAGXTA010000128.1 GCA_018333535.1 Deltaproteobacteria bacterium
CCCGACAGCTCATCTCCTTCGGCTTGCCATTGGGACTCTTCCAGTTGAGCCACTGGCAGACGCGCAACGACAATGCCCGACGCGATATCGTCGGCTCCGATTCAATGGTAGCCCGGATTCGGTCACAAATTTCGTCGCTAAACTCCTGGCCGCATATCCGCACGGCCTATCTATAACACAGTTCTCCCCTTGTGTCCAGCCCCCCAACTTATGGGACACGATCAGTTTGTAAAAGGGGGATTGAGGGGGATTTTCATGTTTCGAGGATACCCTACGAATATGGGCCGTTAGTTGGAAATATGAAGGAAGTTGAATACTCCTAGGTGATCATCAATATGGAAATCGGCTTCGATGGCTCCGTTTTTATAAGCGATAAACGGGACGCCTGATGAACGGGCGGTTTGCTGATCCACTTCTGAGTCCCCAATAAAAACAACTTCTCTTTTACCTAAGTTAAGGTTTTCGAGGATTTTCTCTATCGATTCGGGATGGGGTTTGGGATGTTTCACGTCGAGGGCGGTGACGACCATATCGAAGAAAGGCCATAGGTCAAACCGATCCATAATATACTTCATCGATGTCGTGCGGTTGGTATTGATGGCCCTAAGAAAACCATTTCCTTTCAATCTATTTAAGGTCTCAAAGAGGTGAGGCTCCATCTTCAGATAGACGATGTAATTTCTCAGATCGATCTGCTTAAGGGCCTCCAGGGCCTTTTTCTCCAGCTCGTCTCCTTTGCCGAAGATGAAATGGATGGCCTCATAAACCGTATGGGTGTGGACATACTCCATCTCTTCTTTTCTCAGCAGGTCTCTTCCCACCTTCGTGCATAAATCATTATATAATTTGGTGTTCGCCTCAAAAGAGTCGAAAAGGACCCCATCACAATCATAAATCACACAGCGGATTTTCCAGTTATGTCCTTCGTCCTTCATCCCTCGTCCATCGTCTGTCGTCTTTCGTCATAAACTTATCTCTTTGCCCACGAGAAGAAGTCCTTCTTTAATCTTTCCGTCGATGTAATGAGAAACCCTTGTTTCGCCATTTCTTTCGATCAAATAGAGACAATCATTGGTCTGTTCGATCTTGAGGGTCCTCTCCAGAGGGAATCCCAGAAACATCCCGATCAATAACCGGTTGACGACCCTGTGGCCGACAATCAAGATCTCTTCCTCTTCATGTTGCTGTAAAATTCTCTCCATAAAAGGCTTTAACCGATTGGCTACATCCGCATAATTCTCTGCTCCGGGAATTCGGTAGGAAAAACGATCGTCCTTAAACCGATTCCATTGATTCTTTAGTTCCTCATCAAAATGAAAGAGGTTCTTCCCCTCCAAAATCCCGAAGCCGATCTCTTTGAGTTCGGTCTTCCTTAGAATGGGAAGGCCAAGATGCTTTGCAATCGGCTGGGCAGTGAGATAGGCCCTCTGGAGATCACTGCTGTATATGGCTCTGAGGGGTCGGGCTTTGAGATGTTCGAGCAGGGCCAGGCTCTGGGAATAACCAAGGGGGCTCAGTTCTGGATCACTCCAGCCCTGAATCCTCCCCTCCGCATTCCACGTCGTCTCCCCATGCCTCGCAATGTAAATGTTAATCAATTGGTAATATCTCCGTATCTGTAGTAGCGCCCCCATTTACTGGGGGCGATTGCTTCGCCTCAAAATACACATAAATTCTAAAATTTTCTCTTCCTCATTCGCAAGAGCAAAGGGTCTCAGCAATCAACGAAACTTTGTCAAAAGTTGAGGGGCTGTTGCCCAAACCAACAGGAAAGCCTGAGGGTCAGGTCTCAACATTCAACACAACTTTGTCAAAAGGGAGTCAAATCCCTACTACCGGGGCCAATATCAGACTCTATGATGTCGTGTGGGGTTCTCTACTTTTCGATAAATTTCAAAATGGAATCACAGTATTTTGCGTACTGCGCAATAGCTTCGCTCACTGATTTGTAAATAATATCTTGCCTTGTATTATTGTACTCATGAACCAGGCGGTTTCTTAAACCGGCACTGGGAGCAATCTTCTTGGCGAATTCCTCGCTATAAACTCCAAATTGAGAGAGGACGTAAAAGGTATCCTCATACCCCCTCACCCGCTCATCCCCTCTTCCGAGTTCAGCAATGATGTGTTGATTAATATCAATGGCCCGCATGATGATCTTTTCCAATAATCGTTCTACAGCCAAATACTTAATATGGTCTTTGGTGATTTCGTCAAACGAATAATGGGCAAGGCCATCCAATTCCGACAGGTCCTCCTGAATCAGTTTAATCTTTCTGCGAATAAAATGAATATCAATGGCCATATTTTTGGTTCAGATAAGTTTGAAACTTTTGAATTAATTTATTTTCCAAGTGGAATATGTCTTGACTATCAAAATAATTAGAAAAAGCATAAGCTTTAAATTCATTGAAATCTGTCCTATCCCCATAAAGCAGCTGGCTGTCCTTGACAACCTGATAGCAAAAAAGGGGATCGGCCTTATGCAGTGATTTGATGTCCAATTCGCGCTGAGGATGATTTCCAAAGATTTCCGCCAAATCGCTGTATATGTCTAACAATTCCTCAAATTCAACCTGTTTTTCTCCGAGAAGGGCGATGTCTAAATCACTCCCCTCTTTCACTTTGTCGGTCGCATAGGAGCCGTGAAGCAGAATGAATTTTAAATGGTGCTTCCTGCCGACTTCTTCAATCCTTTGTTGCTGTTCTTGAGTTAATCGCATGTCCGGGTTACGGCCTTGGGTAAAATTGTTATTTATAAAAATATAACATCTCTTATAAAAGAGCAACAGAAAAAAAGAGGGGCCGGGACTGCGGGTAATTTCATAGGGTTAAGGGTCTCAACAACCAACAATAATTTTCCAAAAGCGGAGATCAGGCCTAACCCTAATACTGTTCAGTTAGGCCGTCACCGTTCACCTCGGTTGCGAGTCGAAGCGACCTGAGCTTGTCGAAGGGTGCGTCGCTAAGCCGTTCATCCTTCGAGAGCCTCAGGACGAACGGCTTAAATGAACAGCATTGGGCCTAACCCAACCATTTGCTGTAGGCATCTTCTATTTGATAGGCCACTCCCCTCTTTCTTTCAGGACATCCCTGAAAACATGGAGCGCCTCGTTCACAGCTGGCATTCCTGCATAGGTGGCCAACTGGAAAAAGATCTCAGCGATCTTTCTCGGGTCACAGCCAACATTCAACGCCGCATTGACGTGGAGTTTCAACTCATCCGTAGCGCGCAGCGCTGCCAGCATCGCACACGCAGCCATCTGCCTTTCAGGAAGGCCTAACACCGTCCTGGAATAAAGATTGCCGGTGATAAACAGGGATAAATCGTTGGCAAGGTCTCTGTCAAATTCCTTCCAGGTCAGATAAGGGGGATCCATCTTGATCCCTTTACCGAACAGCCGATTGGCTGTCTCTTGAGTCTTTTTTCTTAATTCGTCATTCACCATAGAAACCCTCCTTCAATAAACTTTTTTAAATATGATGGTCTCGTAAAAAGTCGTTTTTCATATTCCGTTCATGCTTCGACAAGCTCAGCACGAACGGAATATCAATAGGTTAGACCGTTCACCCTGAGTCTGTCGAAGGGTGATGGCGACTTTTTACGAGACCATCATCCCTTCCTTTTCTATCTCTTTTTATTTTCGCCTTTTGCCTTTTGAATATATTGCCCCAAGACCAGTCGGATTTCATCATAGGTGACTTCCTGGGGAAGCAGTGCCCTGATCGGGGCCAATCGTTCGCTTCCGGCATGGACAATCGCTTCTTCAATGAGACCGATTCGTTCCTTTGAAAGGATGCGGTTAAGGTCGATGGACCGGCTTTCGCCTATAAGCTGCACAAGATGTTCGGAAATCGTCGATGGGGTAAGGCCCCGCTTTTGGGCGATCTCTTTTAGAGTCCCTCCCTTCTCCCACAGCATCCACGTGATCTCAACCGTGCTTCCTCCAGAAGGGTTCTTAAGGACGGGCCGTTTTGCCATGGTTCCGGTATGTTTGTTCAAAGGTTCACTTGAGGGTCTTGCTTCAGGATGTCTTTTCAGATAAGCTCTCACCACTTCAAGTGTCTGATCCCCGTAAGCAGACACCTTATATTCCCCGCAGCCTTTGATGCTGAGTAATTCAGCGGTAGTTCGTGGCAGCCGCTGGCTGATGGCCCTTAGTACCCGGTCATGGAAGATGACGAAAGCAGGAAGGTTGGATGCCTGAGCGAGCTTGAACCGCATCTCCTTCAAGGCAACAAATAGATCTTCATGGCAGGGCAGGTCCGAATTTTCTGAAAATTTCTCCTGAAATTTTGGCGGAGGCTTCTCCTTAACAATCCTTTCTTTTCTAATAAAAGTCCTGACCATGTGAGTCTCGCCCTCATCGATACAGCTTGAGCAGTTATCACAATTGTCCCTGGTAATCCGTTCGCCGAAGTATTCGAGAATAAACCGTCTCAAGCACTGGTCGGTATAGGCGTAATCGACCATCTTCTTCAGCTTCTTCCGTTCAAAAAGGCTCCGGCGTTCAATCTCCTGGAAATTGATATGCAGTTGGGATACGGGAACACGTGACAGTATTTTCAGACCCCGGCCTCTAAACGGTGGGCGATATTCCATTGCCCCTGCTTGATGGAGCGCAGAGAAATGCCGCCTCAACTGCTCCGGTGAAAGGTTCAGATGCTCGGCCATCACATCCAGGTCCACAAGAAGGGTCTTGTCTTTCGATCCCTCCAGGACATCCAGACAATAATTGACCATTTCCTTCTGGGATCCACCCTTTCCCTCAACCTGTCGCTGAAGTTCTTCAGGCTCAGCGCGCAGTGTCACCCTGGCCTGGTGCTCCCCTTCTGACCCGCGCTCAATGTAGCCTGCCTTCTCCAGAATCTTCAGACACGAAAAGACAGCCATCTCATTCGATTTTGTATGGCCAAGGCGCCCGGCCAGGGCCTTCTGTGTCATCTCAATTTCATCCGTGCCGATATCGCATATGACCTGGTACATCCTTTCGATCATGTCGCGGGCCGGATAACTTCCGTCGATAAAAAATTCCTGGGTGAACGTGTCGGCGTAATTGAAAAGAAGAAGGCAGGTCGCAGGCTTTCCGTCACGCCCACCACGGCCAACCTCCTGGTAATAGGCCTCGATAGAGCCTGGAATGTCATGATGAATGACAAAACGGAGGTCCGCCTTATCAATGCCCATGCCAAAGGCGTTTGTCGCCACCACCACCGGCAGGGTTCCCTCCATAAAACGGTCCTGGACAGACTTGCGGGCCTCCATCTCCATACCCGCGTGATAACCTCCTGCTTTGTAGCCCTTGAACATCAACGCCTGGGTTACTGTTTCTACATTCTTGCGAGTGGCGGCATAGATGATTCCCCTCTGTGCTCCCTTTCTGAGCAGGGTTAAAATGGCATCGATCTTATCCTCCTCACCCTGCACGCTTTTGACCTGAAACCGGAGATTGGGTCGGTCAAAACCGGCAACGAAGGTGACCGGCTGCCGGAGACCCAGCTGGGTGATGATATCCCGGCGGACATCAGGAGTGGCCGTGGCTGTCAGGGCGGCCACAGGCGGATGTCCCAATCTTTCAGTCACCCCCTTGAGACGGAGGTAATCCGGACGAAAATCGTGCCCCCACTCGGAGACGCAGTGCGCCTCATCAACGGCAAAGAGCGAAACACGACAGGATTGAATCCCCTCCATGAATCCGGAATTCCGAAACCGCTCAGGAGCAATATAGACCAGCTTATGTCTGCCCTGCTGGATCTCCCTCAGTCTCTGCCATTGCTCGGAAGGGGTCAAGGCGCTGTTGATGAACGTGGCAGGGATTTGATTCTGTACCAGTCCATCCACCTGATCTTTCATCAATGCGATCAGGGGTGAGATGACCAGCGTCACCCCATCCAGGAGCAGCGCCGGCAACTGGTAACAGAGCGATTTGCCGCTTCCTGTGGGCATGACCACAACCGCATCGCGCTTTTTCAGGAGGGTATCGATGATCTCCTCCTGCCACTTTCGAAAACCGGAGAAATGAAACTTCTCGTTCAGGACTCGGATCCGTTCATCTTTCATCGGAGTATTTAATGGATGAGAGGACATAGTCGGAGGTTTTCATCTGTCCGTAAATCAGACAGCAATTCTTTTCGAAGTTAATAGTATTCTACTCAATTACGACAGGTTGGTCAATGAAGAGGTTTATTGCAAAAAATCTTGCACGATGATAGGTGTTCGAGTATAGTATTCCGAACAAGAGCGCGACCATCAGGCAACAGGAGAGAACAAGATGAAAGTCATCAAGATTGGCGGCGGTTCTTTAAAAGGCAAAGGGGCCATCCAGGATATTCTTGCCCTGATTGCCGAACGGGGGCCGGGACATCCCATCGTCATCTCTGCTCTGAGCGGAATCACAGACATGCTTATTGATGGCATGACTGAGGCTCTCCGGAACGACGCTGCAATTCCTTCCATCATCCGCCGCCTAAAGAACAAACACATCCTCGTGGCCCGGCACATCATCCCCAAGGGGAAGTTCTACCAGAAATACACCCGGGATCTGAACGACCATCTGGATCAACTTGAACGTCTTTATTACGGCCTGAATTTCACCAAGGAGATCACTCCGAAGATAGCGGATGTGGTCAGTAGCTTTGGGGAACGCCTTTCAGCGGATTTGCTTGCCAGTGCTCTCCGCTCTATTGGTCTTCAGGCCACCTACCGCATGCCTCACAAGATCGGACTCATCACAGATGGGAAATTCGGGGATGCCACGGCCAATTTACAGATCACCGCTCGAAACCTTCAAAAGAATCTGCTCCCTTTGCTCAAAAAAGGGATGATTGTCTTTGTGCCCGGTTTTTTCGGGGTGAGTGAAAGGGGAGACATTACCACCTTTGGACGGGGTGGAAGCGACTACTCCGCAGCTGTGGTGGCCGCAGCCATGGATGCAGAAATCCTGGAAGTCTGGAAGGATGTACCTGGCTACATGAGCGCAGATCCCAAGTTCATTCCCGAGGCTCAACTCATCCCTTTCCTTTCTTACGACGAAGCGGCTGAGCTCTCCTATTTCGGGGCCAAGATCCTTCACCCACGGACCATTGAGCCCTTGAGAAAGAGAAAAATGAAGCTCAATATTGCTGTTAAGGACACCACGAACCCGGATGCACCCGGAAGCCTGATCACATTCCGGAGTCCAAAGGCCAGAAGTTTAATCAAGAGCGTGGCACATGACACGGACATTGCCATCCTTAAAATCCACGGTTCCGGAGTGGGTGCACGCCCCGGTGTTCTGGCCAGGGTCTCCAGCACTCTTACAGAGAGCGGCATCAATATTAAGTCAGTCGTTACCTCCCAGACCTGCATCAGCCTTCTGCTGGCCGGAAAGGATATCGACAAAGGATACCATGCCCTTAAAGGTTTGCGCCCGAGACCTTACAGGCGACTGGAGAAAGTCCAGGACGTAGCCCTTGTGGGAATTGTGGGTGAGGGTCTTCTTCGCCGAAAGGGCATCGCCGGACGATGTTTCACGGCTGTCGCAAAAAGAAGTGTCAACATTGAAATGATCTCGTTCGGCCCTTCTGAAGTGGCTCTCTACTTCCTCGTGCGCAACAAGAATCTGCAAAAGGCGTTGGAAGCCATTCACAGCACTTTCTTTTCTATCCTTCCGTCTCAGGAGACTGTGTCGTAATTCCGTTTATGGTTCGAGAACCTCACCACGAACGGAATACGCCATGTTCAAAATCAATCCGTTAGCCGTTCGTCCTGAGCGTGTCGAAGGGCGGATGGCTAATGACGGCACAGTCTTTCAGCAGGAGGTTAAGGAATATACGGAAGGGGAAAAAATGTTTAGGGAGGGCTTCGAAGCATCACTGTCTGCTAATCACATTGTGCTTCCGTCCCACTTTTCTGAATGCCTGAATTGCTTTGAGGATATCGTCCTTCGTGTGAGCAGCGCTCATTTGGGTCCTAATTCTCGCCTGCCCTTTAGGAACAACAGGGTAGCTGAAGCCAATGACATAAACCCCTTCGTCCAGCATATCCCGTGACATGTCTGCAGCCAACTTAGCATCTCCCAGCATGATCGGAATGATGGGATGGCCAGCGCCCACCGTTTTAAACCCACCCTTCTCTATTTCTTTCCGGAACAAAACACAATTCTCTTCGAGACGGTCTCGCAATTCTGTGCTCGTGCTCAGTATCTCCAGTACCTTCAAACTGGTATAGACGATGACCGGAGCAAGGCTATTGCTGAATAGATACGGACGACTCCGCTGGCGTAATAACTCCACGATTTCCTTTCGGGCCGCCGTAAATCCTCCCGAAGCTCCCCCCATTGCCTTTCCGAGTGTTGACGTAATGATATCGACTCGCCCCAAGACTCCATGATATTCATGAGAACCCCTTCCCGTTTTTCCGACAAAGCCTGTGGCATGGGAATCGTCCACCATGACCCACGCTTCATATTTTTGAGCGAGATCACAAATATCTTTAAGATTGGCGATGATCCCATCCATGGAGAAAACACCATCCGTGGCAATTATTTTTATTCTGGCACCGTCTTTCTCGGCCTGCTGAAGTTGACCCTCCAAGTCATTCATATCGTTGTTCTGATATCGATACCTTCTGGCTTTACAGAGCCTTATCCCGTCGATGACGGAAGCATGATTAAGGACATCGGAAATGATAGCGTCTTCTTCACCCAAAAGCGTTTCGAAAAGTCCCCCATTGGCATCGAAACAGGAAGAATAAAGAATGGCATCCTCCATCCCAAGATATTTGGCGATCTTTGATTCGAGTTCTTTGTGGATATCGAGGGTCCCACAGATGAAACGGACACTTGCCATCCCAAATCCATACCGCTCCAGGCCTTCCTGGGCTGCCTTGATGAGCCTTGCATCATTGGCTAAGCCCAAATAGTTGTTCGCACAGAAATTAATCACTCGCCCCTGCTTGACCTTGATATAAGAGGATTGGGGGGTCAGGATGATGCGTTCTTCCTTATACAGGCCAGTTTTTCGAATATCCTCAAGCTCGTCTGAGATCTTTTCTAGAATTTTCCCAACCATAGCATTACTTTCCCCCTTGGCACTTTTTTTTGATGACCCTCAACATATCTTCAGCCATCATCGGCAGGTCATATTTCGGATTCCAATTCCACTCTTCTCGCGCACAGGAATCGTCCATTTTATTTGGCCATGATTCAGCGATGCTTTGCTTAATTGGATCGATTTTGTAATTCATCTCGAAGTCAGGGATATGCCTTCTAATTTCCGCTGCGATCATTTCAGGACAAAAACTCATCGCTGTAACGTTGAACGAGTTACGGTGTTTCAATCTGGAGGGATCTACCTCCATGAGCTGGATCGCTGCTTCAAGGGCATCAGGCATATACATCATGTCCAGAAATGTTTTTGAACTTATGGGGCAGGTGAACTTCTTCTCTTTCACTGCTGCATAAAAGATTTCGACTGCGTAATCCGTTGTTCCACCCCCTGGGGGTGTCACATTTGAGATAATTCCCGGATAGCGCACGCTTCGAGTATCCACATCAAATCGTTTAAAATAATAATCGCTCAAGAGCTCACCCGCCACTTTTGTAACCCCATACATCGTTTGAGGTCTCTGGATGGTATCCTGGGGAGTATTGTCTAAGGGAGTGGAAAGTCCGAAAGCCCCTATGGAACTTGGTGTAAAAACCGCACAACGATATTCACGGGAAACCTCCAAGACGTTTAGGAGGCCATTCATTCCAACATGCCAGGCTTCCAGGGGATTGGCCTCTCCGACGACCGAAAGGAGTGCGGCCAGGTTGTAGATCGTGTCAATCTTGTATTTCTTGATGACCGGAAAGAGTTGTTCTTTATCGGTGACGTCAACCCTTTCCACGGGACCTGACTCAAACAATTCCCGTGGAGGTTTGGTTTTATGAATCCCTGCGACGACCTTGGAATTGCCATACCGTTTGCGAAGTTCGGGGGTTAATTCAGATCCAATCTGACCTGCTGATCCGATGATAAGAATATTTTTCATAGCACGATTCCATTCAATCCGTTTTGTAAGAAGTGATTACTCAACAAGAAGATTACAGTTTAGGCTGTTGCCCAAATTGACCATTCTTCCTTCGACAGGCTCCCACTTTCGCCAGGGCTTCGGCGGACAGGTAGGGCGATCGGTGATATAGTTTGGATGAACGCTGTAAAAACCTCAAATCTTCCTGAAAGCCGTATCGCAGGCTTCTGCTGTTTTGTCCAGATCCTTTTGTGTATGGACCAATGAGATAAACCAGGCCTCAAACTGGGAGGGAGGAAGATAGATCCCCTGCTCTAACATCTCGATAAAAAACTTGGCGAACCGTTTGGTATCGCTCGTCTTTGCTGAAGCATAATCTCTCACGGGGCTTTCCGTAAAGAAGACGGTGAGCATCCCGGTGGCCCGATTGATGGAGACAGGAATCCCCTGTTCTTCAGCGCTTTCAGAGATTCTTTCTGTTAGATAAGTGGTCTTTTTCTCCAGGTCTTGATAGATCTTTTTTGATTTTAGGATCTCAAGGGCCTCGATCCCTGCAGCCATGGCAAGAGGGTTTCCGGAGAGCGTCCCTGCCTGATAGACGCCTCCAAGAGGAGCCACCCTTTCCATGATCTTCTCTTTGCCACCATAAGCGCCCACCGGAAGCCCTCCTCCAATGATCTTCCCGAGACAGGTGAGGTCCGCTTTAATCCCATAGAGCTCCTGAGCGCCGCCGTAGGCTGCCCGAAAACCGGAAATTACCTCATCAAAAACGAGAAGGATCCTTCTCTCGTCGCATATCCCTCTCAATCCTTCTAAAAACCCCTTCTCCGGGAGGACCACCCCCATATTGCCGGCAATGGGCTCCACGATGATACAGGCAATCTGCTCCGGATACTGATTCACCAGAGCCTTAACTCTTTCCAAATCGTTGTAAGGGGCGTTTAAGGTATGTTTTGCCAGATCCTCCGGGACTCCAAGGCTATCAGGGATGCCAAAGGTTGTAGCGCCGGAGCCTGCCTTAACGAGCAGACTGTCCCCGTGACCATGATAACACCCTTCGAATTTGAGAATCTTGTTTCTTCCCGTATATCCCCTTGCCACTCGAATAGCGCTCATCACCGCTTCTGTGCCGGAGCTGACCATTCTTAGAGTTTCCATAGAAGGGAAGGCTTTTCTCACCCTGATGGCAAGCTCAACTTCCAGGGGAGTCGGAGCTCCAAAACTGGTTCCTCTCGGGGCTGCCTTTTTCAGCGCGCTCACAATCCTCGGGTGGGCATGGCCCATGATCATCGGCCCCCATGACCCTACATAGTCAACATACTCATTCCCATCCACATCCCAAATCTTGGCCCCTCTGGCCCGATCAATAAAAACAGGGGGAATGCCAATGGCTTTAAAAGCCCGGACCGGGCTATTGACTCCCCCTGGAATCAATTCCAATGCCCGGCGATAGTATCCAATCGATTTTTTTCTGTTCATCTTTTTAACTCCCCCTTACTCTCCTGCGACAACTGTATTGGTCAGGGTACCGATCCCCTCAATGACCACATCCACCTTGTCGCCGACAACCATCCGCCCTATTCCTGAAGGCGTCCCCGTAGCGATCACATCCCCAGGCAGGAGGGTCATCACCTGGGAAATGAAGCTCACCAATTGACGGGGGCCGAAGATGAGATTCTTCGTATTGGAATGCTGGCGTCTCTCACCGTTGAGATAGGTGGCTATCTCCAATTGGTGGGGATCGATATCCGTCACGATCCAGGGGCCGATGGGCGCAAAGGTGTCAAAACCCTTCGACAGCGTCCACTGACCATCCTTCGGTTGTAGGTCCCTGGCTGTCACATCATTCAAGCAGGTGTATCCGAGGATGTAATCACCTGCCTTTTCTTCAGGCACAGACTTTGCCTCTTTTCCGATCACCACGGCCAACTCGGCTTCATAGTCCACCCTCCTCGACATCTTCGGATAGACAATCCCATCGCTTGGGCCGATGACCGAAGTCGAAGGTTTCATAAAGAGGAGAGGTTTATCCGGGATCGGCAACTTAACCTCTTCGGCATGGTCTCGATAATTCAACCCTAAAGCGACGATCTTCGAAGGAAGGCAGGGCGCAAGCAGTTTTATCTCCTCAGGCTTCTTTGCCTTCGACGAAAGATGGAAATGTCCGAAGGGATCTCCTTCCATCTCACGAATCATACCCTCTTCGATGACACCCCACTTAATGATTGTTCCAGCTTGGTACCTGACGATCTTCATCTTTACTATCCTCCTTCAAAATAGCTGACAAATAAAATTCGAAATCCGAAACAAATTCGAATTTTCAAAATCCAAATTCTTTAAACTTTTTTTTTGGAATTCCGCCCTGGCGGGAAAATTTGAACATTTGAGATTGTTTCGAATTGGTCCTGCTGGATGCTTCGCCCGGATTTCGTGCTTCGAATTTAGAATTTCTCTTATTTCTTCACCCCCAATACATCCTGCATATCATATAGGCCATTGGGCTGATTGACAACCCAGAGGGCGGCCTTCACTGCTCCCCGTGCAAAGTTATCCCGGCTGTGAGCCCGGTGCGTGATCTCCAGCCGTTCACCGATCCCTCCGAAGAGGACGGTATGCTCTCCTACGATATCTCCTGCCCGGACGACCTGCATTCCGATCTCTTCTTTTGTCCTTTCTCCTATCATCCCCTTGCGTCCATAGACTCCCACCTGATCGAGACTGCGCCCAATGGCATTGGCAATCAATTCCCCCAATTTGACCGCTGTCCCGCTGGGCGAATCTTTCTTCAGACGATGATGGGCTTCGAGAATTTCGATATCGTATTCCGGACCCAAGACCCGGGCAACATCCTGAACAACTCGGAACATCAGGTTCATCCCCACACTCATATTGGGAGCAAGGACACAACGGATGCTTTTTGAAAGCCCTCTGATCTTCTCCAACTGGTCCGGATTAAAACCGGTGGTCCCGATGACAATCGCAAGTCCGGTCTCTCTTGCATATTCCAAACTTTCCAGGGAGGCGGAGGGGCTGCTGAAGTTGATGATGACGTCTCCTCCCTCCTTTTTCAACCCTCCGATCAGAGGGATACCCAACTTTCCTAAACCGATCACCTCCCCGATATCCCTTCCGATGGACGGATGATCCGGTCTCTCAAATGCCCGATAAAGTTCAATCGAAGGCGTTTCCCTGATGATGTGAATGACCCGGCTCCCCATCTTGCCCGCCGCTCCGACGACAATTGCTTTTACGCTCTCTTTCATTGGTAAGCCTCCTCCCACATCTCTGCTTCATAGATGATGTGAACCTCCCCTTCAAAAAAGACCCTCTTCACCTCTTGGCCATCGATCTCGAAGTGAACCGTTAAAACCTCGCCTCCGCGGGTCTTGACAGAGACCGGAGATTTCACCATTCCTTTGAATGCAGCAATCAGGGCAGAGGCCACGGTCCCTGTACCGCAGGCTAAGGTCTCATCCTCCACCCCCCGCTCATAGGTCCGTATGGATAATTGAGAATTCTTCTCCAGCCTCACAAAGTTTGCATTCGTGCCTCCTGGAGCAAAATGGGGATGGTTTCGTATGGACCTTCCTGATCGGACAACATCGATGGCTTCAATATCTTCCACAAACTTGACGGCATGGGGAACGCCTGTATTGATGCTTGAAAGGGTCTCCTGTTTTCCATCGATGAGAAGGGATTCATCGAGTTTAAGACTGTGGGGCTTGGTCATCTCCAGTTTGACTCTCTTCCCATCTACCCGGGCAGAAAGGATTCCGGCGAGGGTTTCAAAAGTTAATGCTGGGCCTGTGATTCCTTTCAAGTTTGCAAAGCGGGCGACACACCGTCCTCCGTTTCCGCACATCTCCGCCTCGCTTCCATCGGCATTGAAAAACCGCCACCTAAAATCGGCCTTCTTAGAGTTTTCAATGAAAATGAGGCCATCCGCACCCACGGAGATTCTTCTCTCGCAGACCTTTCGGGCAAACTCCTTCATGCGATCGCCATCGATGAAAGGCTTTCGATGGTCGATGAGGATAAAGTCGTTTCCACTCCCGCTCATCTTCATGAAAGGAATTTTCATCGAACCTCCGGTTCGAACCAAGTTCAAATATCAAAGTTCAAATGTCAAATCAATGACAAATTCCTAAATGCCAAAATATCTCTTATTTGAACTTTAAAGTTTACCTCGCAGTTGCGTAAAAATTCCATAAAAAGGGAGGCGGGTGTGCTGGAAAACCTTTACAGCGGCACCTTTAAACGTTTGGCTACGCTGTTTTCAAGCAAAACCCAAAGGCCACCTCATGTTACATCGTATGTTCCCCATAAAAGATAAAATAATCCGCAATTGTAAAGGTTTGTAAGCACACTTGCCTCACTTTTTTTGCAACATTAAGGTTTAGACTTGATTTGACATTTGATTTTGACATTTGACATTCATTTGACATTTGAACTTTGAAATTTGGAATTATCCCGAAGGAACTCCGGAATCTCTTCTCCTCTGACGAGATCCTCATACTCCTCTCTTTTCCGGATCACATGGATCTCGTCATCCCGGACGAGGACTTCTGCCACACGGGGCCTGGAATTATAGTTTGTGGCCATGGAAAATCCATAGGCGCCCGCGCTCATCACGGTGATCAACTCGCCGGGATTAGGCCTTGGCATCTTCCTTCCCTTGGCCAGGAAATCGGCCGACTCGCAGATAGGGCCAACTACATCGGCCACAATCTCTTCTCTGGCCTCCTCCCGCACCGGAAGGATCTGATGAAAGGAGCCATAATAACTGGGACGAACCAGATCGTTCATTGCCGCATCCACAATGATGAAACGTTTCTCCTCATTCTCCTTGGTGTAGAGCACTCTCGAGACCAGAATGCCGGCATTTCCAACGATCACCCTGCCCGGTTCCAGGATGAGGGTGCAATTGAAACTTCGAATCTCCTCAAGGATGTTAGAGGCGTATTCATAGGGATGAGGAGGCTCTTCATCGTTGTAGGTGATGCCCAACCCGCCCCCCAAGTCCAGGTAGCGAATCTCCATTCCTTCCCTTCTCAAATCGTCAACCAGGCTTTTCAGCTTCTTCAGCGCCTCCACGAATGGCTCCACATCCACCAACTGTGATCCCAGATGGCAGTCAATCCCCATGACCTTCAGGTTCGGCAATTCAGAGGCAAGACGATAAGCCATCGGCGCCCGAAGGATGTCGATCCCGAATTTATTCTGCTTCATCCCTGTTGTGATATAGGGGTGGGTTCTGGCATCGATATCAGGATTGACACGGATCGAAATGGGTGCTTTCCTATTCATCCTGCCGGCCACTTCATTGATCGTCCGGAGTTCCATGGAGGATTCGACATTGAACATGAGGATGCTGGCCTTGAGGGCATACTCAATTTCATCCTCCTTCTTTCCCACTCCTGAAAAAACGATCTTCTGCGGGTCTGCGCCAGCCTTAAGAGCCCGGTAGAGCTCTCCTCCGGAGACAACGTCAACCCCTCCGCCGAGGTTAACAAAGAGCCGGATGAGCGCCAGGTTTGAGTTGGCTTTCATCGAATAACAGACAAGGTGGGGAATCCCTTCGAAGGCTTCATTGAAAACCTTAAAATGCCTCACCAGGGTTCTGTAACTGTATAGATAGAAGGGCGTTCCAACCTGTTGGGCAATCCGGCTGACCGGAACCCTTTCGCAATAAAGTTCACCTTTTTTATATTCAAAGTAGTGCATCGAACCTCCTAAACAGTTCGGAGTAAATTAGTTCGGAGTTCGGGGATTTTAAACTGTCACATTTGGGAGGTTTTCAGTCTTTAACTCCGAGCTACGAACTCTGAACTCCGAACTTTAGTACAGATACTTCACACTCACCTCTTCGGAAAAAGGGCTCTCGTTCTTCCGGGGAGAGTTATCCACGGCTGTGATGGCATATTCATAATCCTGCCCGATCTGGACGTTTGTATCAAGGTAGGTCTCTTTTGTCAGGGGAGTTGGATTGAGTCTCTTAAACTCCTTCTCCCCTGTTCTCCTCCGATAAACATGATAGCCTAATAGATCGGGTTCCCTGTTCTTTCTCCAGTTAAGCTCCATCCCATTCTTAAGAGGAACGGCCACCAGGCCGAGAGGAGACCCTGGAGGAATCAGGTCGGTGGGTGTGATGGGAAGGCTTAAAGAACCCTTTCCCTCAACATCGGTCCTGACGATTCGTTTCACCGCCCTGACCGAATAGATGTATCTCTTCTCATTCTCCACACCCAGATCAGAATATTGGGTCACTTTCAGGATCTCCCTGTTGAGCGATTGGAAAGGAAATTCTTCTCCCTCTCCTTTCCTGTAGATATTATAGCCTGTCGCACCCAGCACAGGTTCCCAATCGATATCCACTCTCTTATCTCCCCGCTCTGCTCGAACCGTTCTTGTCGTGTGGGGGGGGTAATCCCAGTAGACCGTGACAGGATTAGATGGGGAACCGGGGTGCCCTCTCCGGTTTAATGTCACCACCTGATAAACATAGACTTTTCTTGCCTCCAGATCCTCAAAGAGCAGGGACATCCTTTTCCCTTTATCCTCTCCTTTTCTGTCCAGCTTCGCCTCGAAGACCACCTTTGTCTTCTCTCCGCAACCCCTGCACTGATCTCCGACCAAATCTCCTTCGGAGCGGAGAATCTTAAACTCCGACAAATCCGTCAGGACAGATTTATCCGTATTCTCTTTTGGAAAGGTCCATTCCAGAAGGACCCGCTCTTCCCTCGGCTTTGCCTCAAGGTCAACAATCCGTTTGGGAACAACCGATGACCAGGGCACCGGAGGCGCCTTCTGACCGCAACCAAAGGCCAGGAGTAGGATGAAGAAGATTGCCATAACTATCTTTCTATTCATTATGCTAAGCCTCATTTAATGGAACTCCTGGCCGACCGCTTCGCCGCAAGAAGCAAAGGACCGCTGTGCTTAAGGACCGCCCCTTCGGGGCTTGAGGAGCGCTCGCCCTGTGGAATAAAGGACTTACTGTTACCATGCCTCAGGGGAGTCTTTTACTCACCAACCACTCATCCTATGCTTCTCAACTCACTATTCCACGGGGCAAGCTTGAGGCATTAGGCGATTTTGCCTCTAGCCTCGAGACCAAAGGTCGGTCCTCAAGGGGATATGAGTCCCCGCTCCTTTAGTCCCGCTTTGCGGGAGGCTCCTCAACCCTCTATCATTTTTTTCTTTCTCCAAAGATCGCTGTTCCCACCCTCACATAGGTTGCCCCTTCTTCAATGGCCACTTCAAAGTCATTCGACATTCCCATTGAGAGCTCTCTCAATGGAATGCCTTCCCTTACCATCTTCTCCTTCAACTCTCTCAGCCGGATATAATAAGGCCGGCTCAGTCGCGGATCATCAAAATAGGGCGGCATGGTCATCAATCCCACCAAGGATAGATGGCTGAGATTGACAACTCTTCGGGCAATATCGAATGCCTTAGCCTCTTCCGTTCCGAATTTGGTCGTCTCTCCTGAAAGGTTGACTTCGATCATCACCTTTACTGTTTGACCCTCTTTTTCTACCCTCCGGTTCAATTCTTCAGCCAAAGGAATGCTATCAAGAGAGTGTATCATATCAAAGAGGCTGACGGCATACTTCGCCTTATTCGACTGAAGGTGCCCGATAAAATGCCAGGACACGGGACGACCAATCTCCTCGATCTTCTTCTGTGCCTCCTGCACATAATTTTCACCAAAAATGGAAACGCCAGCTTCAATGGCCTCTTTGATTCTGGCAACCTCTACTGTTTTGGAGACCGCCACCAGTTTAATCTCACCCGGATTTCTTCCAGCCTTATGGGCCGCCCTTTCTGCCCGTTCCATCACCTTGAGATAATTTTCTTTGATTGATGGCATTCCATTCCCATTGCTAAATGATCAATTTTCAATTTGCAATTTGCAATGAGTAATTGATAACGTTCACGACATCGTGGACAAATTTAATGCTCAGGACATCGTGGAAAAACGTTCTTTGACAATCGAATAGCCACAGCCCGTTATATCATGAACACCCATTTCATATTTAAGGAGGTGTTCATGAAAAAGAAGATTAAGCAACAAAGGCTAAAAGCTGTACAAAGGTTCTTCGATGGCGAAGATCCAAAAGACATTTGTGCATCTCTTGGTCGTTCGCGATCATGGCTGTACAAATGGGTGACACGATATGCCCCTGATAACTCACAATGGGTTGAAGATCAATCTCGGCGTCC
>JAGXTA010000129.1 GCA_018333535.1 Deltaproteobacteria bacterium
TATTCCCTCCCCCTTGATGGGGGAGGGTTAGAGCCTGCCCCGTACTTGATACGGGGGTGGGGGTGAAATTATTTTTGACATATTCCGCTCCAATCTGGATCGCCTTGATATTGGAGGGGATGAGACCATGATGACGTTCATCAAATACTTTTTCAAGGGACTCGAACACAGATGAAAACGTGACCCATTTCGTCTTTTCAATAAAAGCGCCCAATGCAATCATGTTGGCCAGTTTTGGATTTCCGTTCTGGTTCGCAATGTCATTGACAGGGATGGTCAGCAGGTCGACATCGTTACGAGCGACTTCCTTGGGATCGATCAGGGAGGAATTCACCATCAACAGCCCGTTTGGGAGAACTCTGAGGCCATATTTGAGAAGGGAGGGCAGGTTCATGGAGATGACGGCATGGGGGCGTTGCACAATAGGGGAGCCAATCTCTTTTGATGAGATCACAATCGTGCAATTCGCTGTTCCGCCCCTCATCTCCACCCCATAGGTGGGAAGGAAGGTGACATGCCTGCCCTCCTTCATGGCGGCATAAGCCAGAAGGTTTCCAATGGCCAGCACGCCTTGACCGCCGAAGCCCGCAACAATCACATCATAGTAGAAACGATCATTTGACATAATTCAGATCATGCTCCCAAAATAGTGAAGAATGGAATGTTGGAATATTGGAATATTGGGTTCAAGAAACAATTATTATGGTTTTTACATTATTCCATCATTCCAATGTTCCATTATTCCTCCTATCCTCTTTTTATAAATAATCTGCCATCTTCCTCTCTTTTAGTATCCCCAGAGGAAAATAAGGAATCATCTCCTCTCCGACCCGGCGGTTGGCCTCAAGGGATGACAGCCCCCAATTGGTGGGGCAGGACATTAAGATCTCGACAAACGAGAAACCCATCTCTTCGACCTGCATCTGGAATGCCTTCCGGACCGCCTTCTTTGCTTTCATCAGGTTGCCCGGGTTGTTCACAGCCACTCTGGCCACAAAAGCGCTGCCCTCAAGAGTGGCCATCATCTCGGCCATCCGGATGGGGTAACCATCATACGTGAAATCCCTTCCGTAGGGGCTCGTCGTCGTCTTCTGACCGAGAAGGGTGGTGGGCGCCATCTGGCCTCCGGTCATCCCGTAGATCCCGTTGTTGGCGAAGATGAGGGTAATGTTCTCACCACGGTTGGCCGTATGGATTCCTTCGGCGATTCCAATTGCTCCAAGATCTCCGTCCCCCTGAATCGTAAAGACGATCGCATCCTTCTTCGCCCGTTTCACTCCTGAGGCGACAGCCGATGCCCTTCCGTGGGGCGCCTCGAGGACATCGATATTGAAGTAGTCGTACATAAAGACGGAACAACCCACGGAGGCGACCCCAATGGTCTTCTCCCTGATTTTAAAATGGTCGATGGCCTCGGCGACCAGCCGGTGGGCGATTCCGTGGTGACACCCCGGGCAAAAGTGGAAGGGAACATCGATCAAACATTCCGGACGTTTAAAAACAAGTTCCATCTTTAACCCCTCAAGTTCAAATGTCAAAATCCCTGCCTACCGGCAGGCAGGCAAATGCCAAAGGAATGAAAAATGTCTAAATATCAAAAACGCAGCCCATTTGTGCTTTGAAATTTGAGCTTGATTTGAAATTTGAACTTTGGCATTTGACATTCATTTTCAGTAATATTTTTTGATCTCTTCCAGTATCTCTTCCGGCGGAGGTAAGGCTCCCGGAGGTTTCCCATAAAAATAGACCTGCGCATCCCGGTCCACCGAGAGTTTCACATCCTCCACCATCTGTCCTGTATTCAATTCGACAGTTAAAAATTTCTTGACCTGTTTTGAAATATCGTGGAGACCTTTTTCAGGATAGGGGAAGAGGGTGATGGGTCGAAAGAGTCCCACTTTCATCCCTTCCTCCCGTGCCATCTCCATGGCGGTTTTTGAAACCCTTGCCATGCTCCCGAAGGCCACAATGACAAACCGGGCATCTTCGGCATTGACCGTTTCAAAACGGACCTCCTCTTTCTTCATCCTCTCATATTTCTGGTAGAGCTTCCAGTTGTGTTCTGTCAGTTCGCCCTCCTGGAGGTAGAGCGATTTGATTTTATTCGGTTTTCTTCCCCTGGCTCCGGTCAGCGCCCAATCTTTTGGAGGAAGGTCCATCTTTTCCGGTTTTTGCCGGATCAGAGGTTCCTTCATCTGCCCGATGAGAGCATCTCCCAGAATCATCGCGGGATTTCTGTATTTGTCGGACAGATCAAAAGCCAGGCAGGTCAAATCGTACATCTCCTGGACCGTGGAAGGGGCAAGGACGATCATCCGATAATCTCCATGTCCTCCGCCCCGCGTGGCCTGGAAATAATCGCCCTGGGAGGCAGAGATTCCCCCCAGGCCGGGTCCGCTTCTGGAGATATTGACGATTACAACAGGGAGCTCGCTTCCAGCCATATAGGAGAGCCCCTCCTGCATAAGTGAAATACCGGGGCTGGAGGAGGAGGACATAGCTCTGGCGCCTGTTGCGGAAGCTCCCAATAACAGATTGATCGAAGCGATTTCACTCTCCGCCTGAATGAACTCCCCGCCCAGGGGAGGGAGGTGTTTGGAGAGGTATTCTGGAATCTCATTCTGAGGAGTGATCGGATATCCGAAAAAGAGGAGGCATCCTGCATCAATGGCTCCCATTGCCACCGCCTCGTTTCCTCTGACTAATATCTTTTCAAAACCATTGTTCATGAATGCACCCTATCTCCGTGTCACAGGCGGGACGCCTTTGCTACTACTTGTCCTTCCATACCTTGATGGCTACATCCGGGCAGATCTCTCCGCAGATCGCACAGCCCGTGCAGGAGCCGTTGTCGTCCCAGACGACATAGAAGTATCCCTGACGGTTGATCTCCTTTCCGATCCGGATTTGTTCCTTTGGGCAAGAGACAGTGCAGAGTGCGCACCCCTTACAACGTTCTTTGTCAATTTCGATTTTAGACATCACACGTGACCATTAAATCCGAATATCGAAATCCGAAGCACGAAACAATTTCAAATGTTCAAAATCCGAAATCCAAAAAACAAAAATTTTATCATGGTTTAGAAAATTTAATATTTGAACATTCGGATTTGTTTCGAATTTCGAAATTCGAATTTCGGATTTCTCATTCATAGATTGCTTTCACTTCCTTGAAGTACTGAATCTCTTTCTCAGAGTAACCTATTGTTCTGAGAACTTCGATCGTATGTTCTCCCCATTGGGGAGAGGGAACAGGGGGTGTGAAAGGGAATAGGGACGATTTGATGGGATTGCCGACCTGACGCACCTTTCCCTCGACAGGATGCTGATATTCGATGAGCATCTTCCGGTGAAGGACATGGGGGTGTTGAAAAACTTCATCAAGGGTCAGAATGGGTTCGCAGCAGGCATCGACCTCCTTGAAAAAATCGGTCCATTCTTTCCTGGTTCTTGTCCTGAAAAGGTCTTTGATCTCTTCGATGATCCGAACCCTTTCCTCTCCTTCTATAAATTGCTTCAGGATGAGATCCTTTTTCCCCACGGCCTCGCAGAAGTTCTTCCAGAATTTCGGTTCTAATGCTCCCAGCGACATATACCTTCCGTCGCTCGTGGGATAGACCTGATAACAGGCATACCTGCCCGAAAGGTGCATTTCTCCCCTCCGGGGAAGTTCTTGATCCGCAAGATATTTTCCCGCATGAATTGAGAGCCAGGAGAGGACGCCATCGTGCATGGCTACGTCAAGATGCTGACCCTCTCCTGATTTTTGACGGTGGATGACGGCCGCTAAAATGGCAAAGACGGCCATCATTGCTCCTGCGCCGATGTCCGCAATCTGAACGCCCGGAATGAGAGGACCGGTTTCCTTTGTCCCGGTCAATTCGAGGATGCCTCCGAGGCCGATATAATTAATATCGTGGCCGGACCGGTCTCGATAAGGTCCATCCAGTCCGTATCCGGAAAGGGAGCAAAGAATCACTCCGGGGTTTCTCTTTTTCAGCTCCTCATATCCGATCCCGAGGCGATCCATCACCCCAGGCCTGAACCCTTCTAAAACAATATCATAGGTTTCGATCAATTTATAAAAAATCTCTTTTCCTTCTTCGGCTTTGAGGTTGAGGATCATGCTCTTCTTGTTCCGGTTCAGGGCGAGGAAGTAGGCGCCATCCTTCTTTCGGACAGGCCCCATCATGCGCATGTAATCCCCCTGATCGGGATCTTCGACCTTGAGGACTTCCATTCCAAGGTCAGCCAGAAGAAGCGAACAGTAAGGTCCTGGCAAAAGTCTTGAAAGATCAAGCATTTTTAGGCCGGTTAAAGGACCGGGATTTTTTTCTTTTTTGAAACTCATACTGTTTAAATAACATATTGGTTTTTAAAATAAAAGGCTTCGAATGGGTAAGGGTTACGGTTACGAAGCCCGTATCGTTTATAAAAGGTGACGTCAACCATTTTTAAATCTTGTATACGTGACCGTTACCGGTAACCGAAACGGGCCTCGTTCCCGTTCCCGTTAGATGATACTCATATTTTCTGAACAAATATCTCTTGACGGGAAATCTTAAGAATGATATTCAATGAACCTGAATAGATGAAATTTTGCAGATTTGGAAAGGGGGCCAAAGATGAAAAAGAGTTCCAAAAGGAAGACAAAAAAGACTCCGAAGAAACCCATTAAAAAGGCAGGGAAGAAGGTTTTGAAAAAGATCTTGAAAGAGCCTCTGAAGAAGATTGCGAAAAAGCCATTAAAAAAAGTTTCAAAAAAACCCATAAAAAAAGCTGGCAAAAAGGAAGTTAAAAAACTTATCAAAAAGGTTGTTAAAAAGCGGGTGGTCAAACCAATCCGAAAGCCATTGAAAAAGGTCGCCCCTAAACCTGTGACAGTTACTTTGTCAGATATAAAAAGTGCAAAAACGCCTTTATGGACGCCTTCTGAGAATCAAATTAAGAAAGCCAACATCACCCGCTTTATTGAATATGTGAACCGGAAGCACGGGAAACGATTTAAAACGTTTGATGACCTTTACCAGTGGTCTGTTGATTCCATTCCTGATTTTTGGGCAGCGATATGGGATTTTACAGAAGTCAGGGCCTCAAAAAAGTGGGACCGGGTGGTGGATGACTTAAAGAAGTTTCCGGGGACAACCTGGTTTCCGGGGGCGAGGCTCAATTTTGCTGAGAATCTTCTTCGCTATCGAGACGACCGGCTGGCTTTTATCTTCAAAGGGGAAACCCAGAAATCTTCAACCATGAACTATAGAGAGCTTTATCACACCGTAGCCCGGTTAGCCAAATCCTTGCGGGAAATAGGCATTGAGCCGGGAGACCGTATCGCAGGTTATATGCCAAACATGATGGAGACGACCATTGGTATGTTAGCGGCAACCAGTATCGGGGCTGTCTGGTCCTCCTGTGCTACGGATATCGGGTCGCAGGCCGCTCTGGATCGGCTCGGTCAAATAGAGCCCAAGGTTTTGTTTTCAGTGGATGGTTATTTTTACAAAGCGAAACCCTTCAATACTCTTGGGAATGCCGCCGAGGTTGCCAGAGGCATCCCTTCCCTTAAGAAGGTTGTCATCGTTTCCTATACGGGAAATAAACCGGACATCGGAGCTATTCCCAATGGCGTCCATTATGAGGACTTTTTAGCTCCGGAGAAGGAGCCAGCCCTTGAATTTGAACAATTGCCATTTGACCATCCCCTTTACATCATGTTCTCCTCCGGGACAACCGGCAAGCCCAAATGCATGGTGCAGGGAGCAGGCGGTATTTTGCTCCACCATCTGAAAGAGCTGATGCTCCATAGCGATCTCAGACGTGATGACAAAGTCTTTTACATCACCACCTGCAGTTGGATGATGTGGAACTGGTTGATGTCCACCCTTGGCGTGGGAGCCACCATTGTCCTGTATGACGGGAACCCGAACTACCCTGACGCCTATGCGATGTGGAAGATGGTCCAGGACGAAAAGATTAGTTTTTTTGGCCTCAGTGCAAGCTATATCAACTATCTCAGGGGCGAAGGGATTCAACCCGGGAAGCGCTACGATCTCTCCTCCCTGAGGGAGATTTCTCAAACCGGTTCTGTTCTTTCGGCAGAGGGATTTGAGTGGGTTTACCGTGAGGTGAAGAAGGACCTTCATTTCAACTCCATCTCCGGCGGCACGGACATCAACGGCTGTTTTGCCGTTGGCAGCCCGATTCAGCGTGTTTATGCGGGCGAGCTTCAAGGCCCCGGCCTTGGCATGAAGGTAAAGGCTTACGATGAGAATGGCAAGCCTGTTTTGGATAAGGAGGGAGAGCTGGTATGCGAAGCTCCTGCGCCGTGCATGCCCCTCTATTTCTGGAATGACCCAAGTGGGGAGAAATACAAATCCGCATACTTTGACCACTACCCTGGCATCTGGCGCCATGGCGATTATGTTGTGATGCACAGCGACACAGGCGGCATCACCTTCTATGGGCGTTCGGACGCTGTGCTGAAACCCTCCGGGGTCCGAATCGGAACCGCTGAGATTTATAATGTTGTGGAAAAGATCGAGGAGGTTGCCGATAGTCTTGCCATCGGACAAAACTGGGAAGGCGAACAGCGGGTCCTCCTCTTTGTAAAGCTTGCCCCGGGAGGAGAGCTTACAGAGGGATTGCAGAATACGATTAGAAAGACCCTTCGGGAAAAAGCATCTCCGCGTCACGTCCCGGCGATCATTATGGAGATGCCGGATGCTCCCTATACGATGAATATGAAGAAGGTGGAAAGCGCGGTGACCAACATCATCCACGGGAGACCGGTTCTGAACCGGGATGCCCTGAGCAATCCGCAGGTCCTGGATTATTTTGAAAAGATTGTTCCGGAGCTGCAAAAATAATTGATAAAGGAACGAATGATAGCGAATGACTCGAATAAGACGCCAAACAGGATTCGTGAAATTCGTTGTCATTCGAGCAATTCGTTTTCTTTATAAATGAAATTGACTCGAAAAGAGTTTGAAAAATTAGTGGTCTTAGCACTGAAGGACCTTCCATGGTTTATAAAAAATCGGATGGAGAACGTTGATGTGGTGATTGAGAATCAAGTTCCTTTGGAACTCCTTTCGGAGATGGGTTTGAAATCCCCTTTTGATTTGTTAGGGCTCTACCAGGGAGTCCCGATCGATCAGAGGGGGTTTTATTATGGAAATGTTCTTCCGGACAAAATCACCCTCTTTCAACTCCCCATCGAATCAATCTGTCACACAAAAAAAGAGATCGAAGAGAAAGTCAGGGAGGTGGTGATCCACGAGGTGGGTCATTACTTCGGCCTGGACGAGGATAGATTGGAAGAACTGGAGGAGGAATAAATTCCTGCTGGAGGATGGAGGGTTAAGGTTAGAGGTAAGTTCCTCAAACCTCAAACGACTTGCTATTGAATTGGAGAAAGTGTTAGGGTTGATCGGCCTGCTTTTCCGCAGTGAATAAAAAGAGAGTCGAAGAAAGCTACACTCTCATTGATTTCAGGGCGTTCTAAGAAATTTTTAGGAGGAGGATGGAGGATGGAAAAATGGATGGGAGGAGATAATCATCCAAGTTACCGAATTCTGATGGGCCCCGGGCCGAGCAATGTCCATTACCGGGTTTATCAAGCGATGTCCAACCCGGTCATCGGTTATCTCGATCCCCAAATTTTAGCCTGCATGGACGAAATCAGCGAGATGTTAAGGGGTGTGTTTCAGACAAAGAACCGGGTCACCCTGGCTATCTCTGCCACAGGGAGCGCGGGGATGGAGACATCGTTTGTCAATTTTGTTGAACCCGGAGATGTGGTTGTGATTGGAGTCAATGGTTTCTTTGCAGACAGGATGACGCAGGTGGCTTCCCGATCTGGCGCAAAAGTGATCCGGGTCGAAGAAGAATGGGGTAAGATGATTGAGCCGGAAAAGATGATCAAGGCTTTGAGGGAACATCCCGAGGCTAAGGTGTGCGGCATGGTTCATGGCGAGACTTCTACTGGAGTGAGGCAGCCTCTTGAAGAGATTGGGGCTTACTGTAAACGAACGGATACCCTTCTGGTTGTGGATTCGGTGACTACAGTGGGAGGGTATGATGTGAGAGTCGATGAATGGGGAATCGATGTCTGCTACGGAAGCTCCCAGAAGTGCCTTGGCGTTCCCCCAGGGCTTTCTCCGATCACGGTGAGCTCCAAGGCCATGGATGTCCTCCATTCCCGTAAGACAAAAGTGCAGAGTTTCTATCTCGATCTCACCCTGCTTGAAAAATATTGGGGGGAGGAGAGGGTGTATCATCATACGGCTCCTGCCTCGATGTTCTACGCTTTGAGGGAAGGGCTGAAGATTATCTTCGAAGAAGGGCTGGAGGCAAGGTTCGAGCGCCATCAGACCCTGGGAGATCGTTTAAAGATGGAACTGGAGGGTCTTGGATTCAAACTCTTTGCCCAGGAAGGCTATCGTCTGCCCATGCTCACCTCAGTGGTTCTCCCGGATGGGGTGGATGATGCAAAAATGCGATCGAGGCTTTTAAACGAATATAACATTGAAGTGGGAGGAGGGTTAGGCTACCTAAAAGGCAAAATATGGAGGGTCGGCCTCATGGGAGAAACCTGCAAGCTCCGGTATATTCATTGCCTGATGGGGGCGTTAGGGGATATCCTGGCCTGAATGCGGAGTGTGGATTCAAATTTGATGTGAGAAAGGACTTTATCGTCTAATGGGATATGATAGATAGCAATCGATGATATTCTCGCGGATGTATGAACCAATCGATTCTGATTTTAGTAATTCTTGGTAAACCTTTTTCGGAACCTCTTCGTATCCCCATGCCTTTCCACTTCTGAAAACCACTTTCATTCTGGCAAGCCGTACTTCGCCCGTACCTCTTTCACGTCTTTGGTGCGGCCTGCCTTGCTGTCGGCCAGCCCGCGTTCAATCGCCTCGCGGACGTATATTTCGCGCATCAGATCATCCCATGTGGCGCTTGAGGGCATTCGATCGATGAGTTTGTGGGCTTCCTCCTTTTCCATCACTGTTGACATAGCATTGCCTCCTGTTTTTCGCTTGATAGAATAGCACGGAATGAACCAGATATCAATTTCTCCCAAGCCCAACGACCTAAATCAACGACAGCTGTCAGTCATACGCTGGATCGTCAAGGTATTCTTCATTTCTCTTAAAGTCATAATCAAGTCAGACCCCAAACCTTACTCCTCACAGCTTTACTTCGAGCAGGTTTGTTTCGACTTCTTTGAACAATTCATCTAAACTTCCTTGTATACTGATGGTCTCTGCAATGGCTGTTACTATTCTGGTGTAGTGAGATACTTCTTCGGATGAAAGCTGCCTGCCTTTACGGTCCTTGAGCCATTTCTCTGAAACCTGATAACCGCCGATGTGATATTCCCAGACCTCGGGAGGAATATCAGCGAACCATTTCTCAGGATTAATGTGAACACGCTCTTTGTTTTGATCGTACGTTACTTTGACTACTCGCAGATCGCCCGAGCCTTCGCACCTGGCAATGGGTTTAATAAGCTTCTGGGACTTAAGCAGGTGGAGTTCAACAAGCTCCTCGCCTTTCTCGGCAAGTTTCTTGAAAAGCTTGTAATCCTTCGTGAACGGGACGCGGGGAAAATCGGTCTTCAAAAAATCCGCATATTTTTTCCGGTAGGCATTTGAATAGAGAACAGCATAGATGTAGCGGAAGATTTCCTCCGGTGCGGGCGACTTTCTGTAAGCATTTGATAATGATGTAAGCAACTTAGAACTGATGTTCGCGTGCCGCATCGAGTATGCTGCCGCTGGTTCAAAGACGAACATGGTTTGATATCGAGAAACTCCCGGTCTCCGGCTTGAGCCGCCGGAACCAGATTCTTGATAAAGATAAAGTGGAAAATGATAGTTGGTAGTCTTCGAAGAAAGAACCCCATGTTCTGAAATAAGATTTGTGACAAGAAAATGCGTGTAAGGAATTTGGATTTCTTCTCGGCGATGCGTCAACAACGCAAGATTTGGTTGAAGCATGTGGCACATAACTTCTCTGCGCCCTCGTTCGATCACGGCGTCGTGATAGAACAAATGTCGGATGTCAAATGGGCGATAAAGAATTTTGGTGTAGTATTTGCCTCTTTCTTCGTCATCAATAATCTTGTTCCGCGCTGTCTTCAATTTCCAAGCGCCAGTATCTTTCAGATTAAATGCCTGAGCGACGAAACTATCATCCAAAGAAGAATTGGCAAACTGCTCAATGCGACGTTGAAGAGGAGCTTTCTGAAAGTCAATAACAAAATGATCTCTGGCCGTCACAATTCCCACGCTGTTCACAGGGAATATCTCTGGAATGCCCGGATACGATTGGAATCGCTTATTCAGTCTTTCGTCTCTTGGGACGAAAAGGTAGAAGGGTAAAGTGGGCTTAAGTTCGCTCCAATCTGTCTTTTTCAATTCATGCTTTTTCAGCCACTGGTATTTCTGCTCTCGGTTACCCCAAATCTCACTATGCATCAGGGTTTTGCGGGAGGAACTCTGCTTCCTTTTCACAAAAAAGGCGATGGCAACGCCTTGCTGAATGTCGAACACGTTTTCGTCTTTAGAGCCATCAGGAGATTTTTCCTTCTTTAGGGAGTTGCCGTGTAGGTCGAGGAGGTATATCTCGTCAAAAGAGTCCATCAGCGATTGTCGCATTCCCCGAAACGTGGGGTTATCGAGATAGCCGTGATTCGTGATGAACCCGAGGACGCCTTCGCCGATCTGGTCAATCTTCCATTGGGCGAACCGGATAAATTTGACGTAGTCATCCTGAAGCCACTTGGGATTTTTCTCGCCAAGGGGTTTCCCATCCACCCTCTTATAGGTCTCAATTTGATCTTTAATCCAATCGCCCTTGTTTGCTGAGTGCCCGGAGTATGGCGGATTGCCGAGAATGACAAGGATAGGTTTTTCCTTCTTCACTTTGGCGGCAAGGTGGGATTCTTCTGAAAGGGAAGCCATTCCCGGGAGCGATGTTTGGGCGAGCTCCTCCATTTCAAGCGTATTTGTCAAATAGAACTGGAATCGTTCATCTCCTGAGAGCTTGTGGCCTAACTCCTCGAGGAGGTAACCCATCTTCAAGTGGCCTGCTGCGTATGGAGCCATCATCAACTCGAAGGCAAAGAAGCGCTTGAGGATGTGATCCTCAATAAATTTTGCTTTTGAGCCTTCACCATACTTGCTGACAAACTCTTCTACGGCAAGCTTTGCCGCTTCAGCGAGGAAGGTGAGCGTTCCACCGGCAGGATCGAGCACCGTAACGGATTGCGTGGCAAACCCGTCCTGCCGTCCGAATCTTTCTTTGAGAATGGTGTTAAGAGAGTGGACAATGTATGAGACAACAGGTTCAGGCGTATAATAGACGCCTCGTCGCTCACGCTCTTGAGGGTTGTATTCAGCAAGGAACGTCTCGTAGAAATGAAAAATGGGATCGCTTCCTTTGCCCTCTTTGAAATAGTGGTGAAGGATGTTCCTGACATCTGCGACGGCGAGGACTTCCGCAATGTCATCCACGGTTGCCTGGAGTTGCTCAGGCGGGTCAAATGAAATGAAGTGGAAGATGTCGCGCAAGATACCGATCGTCTTGGGAATCAGATCGTAAGCAAGGATTCTATTGAATGCTCCATTGGCCCGGGTTCTCGCGGCAAAAAGGCCATAGGTTATAGTCTGGGCATAGAGGTCGGCAAACTCATCCGGCTTAAGGTTGAAAATGAGATGTTTCTGGAATGCTTCATAGAAGCCAAGAATCTTCTTTGCGCCGGAGGTCGAGGCTTCGCGCAGTTCCTCCTTAATGATCTGGTCTCTAAGAAAACGGGTTCGCGTGGCAAGTTCTTTTGCGAGAGTTTCTGCTGTGAACTTTGAGGGGAGTGAGAACTGAAAGAATTTTTCCAGTAGAGCGAAAAACTCTTCAGTATGCTCCGCCGGAGGAATGGTCTTGAGTTTTGTGGGGATAAACTGCCGCGCGAGCAAGACATTGCTCACACGCCGCCCGTTACGGTAAAGCCGGAATTCATAGAAGTTTGTCAGGATAAGATTAGGGAAGATGGAAATGTAGCGCTTCAATTGCTCGGAGGTCTCGATTACATCGAGGTTAACTGTGGGCGGCTTTGCTTCAACGTAGCCGACTTGAGAGTGCTTGCCGTCCCAAACTCGAAAGTCCGGATTGCCTGCTTCGGTCTTCTTTGGCAGTATAGTGGCATGGGCCTTCTTTTTTCGCTTGGTTTCGGAAAACTCTTCGAGAAGGGCCGCAAGGGCAGAATAGTAGGATTCCTCGCGGGCATCTCCGCGCTTTGTGATTGATGCGATCTTTTGGATATAGGTTTCTATCATTGCCTATCAGTAATTTTACCCTGAATGTGCCGAAGGGTGTTTTTGCATTTGTAAAACAGGCCCAATATACACCTTTTTTGGAATTTTGGGAAGAGAAGATTATGGGATTACAGAGAAGATTATGGGATAATGAGTCCGGAATATTTCGTTCGCCTGTTTTTGCCGATCAGGCCGCTTCTTTTTCCCGAGAGGTCTTATCCTGGTAGAGTTTGGCGAGGAATTCTGTCAGGTTGTAGATTTCGATCTTCTGTTTTTGTCTTTTGGCGTTTTTGAAATTGTGAAGGCAGGAAGGACATTCGGTCAGCAGGATATCTGCTCCTGTATCCTCAATGATCTGGCTTAAACGATTTCTTGCAACCCTAACGGACTCCTTTGCAAAGGCCCCTCTGAACCCGCCTCCTGCTCCGCAGCACATCGCATTTTCCCGGGTCCGTCTTGGTTCCACAAAATTGGGCGCAATCTTCCGGATGATCTCTCTTGGCTCATCATAAATGCCTGCATGGCGTCCTAAATCACAGGGGTCATGATAGGTGACTTTTTTATCCGTTTTCACCTTAAAATCAAAATCCTTGAGAAACTGAGTGATATGTTTGACTTCCAACCCTAAATCTTTATACGAAGGGTGTTCTTTAAAGACACGGTAGCAGTAAGGGCAGGTCGTGATCAGGGTTTTGGCTCCTGTTTTCTGGATCTCGATAATATTGCGTCTGGCTAAATCTTCCTTGATGCTATACCCCACATCTTCAAGCACGCCGCTGCAGCAGACCTCATCGACCATCGTATAGTCAACCTTCAGAATGTCAAGGAGCCGAAGCGTCTCCTGAACGCTTTCTTCTTCACGATACGTTCCCACACAGCCCAGGAATAACGTATAAGGGGCTTTCTCTTTTTTGCGGCCCCAATCGTGGCGCTCTGTTTCGCCATAGATGTTTCCATACTTCTCAATGGTCTCGCCCATTGCCTTGAAGAGGTTGTTAAAACCTGCTCCCACCATGTCCTTTCGCATGGATTTGACCATCTCCTGAGGGTCAACTCCAGAAGGGCAATTGGTCGTGCAGTTCATGCAGGTTGTGCAACGGAGGAAGGCTTGAGCCACGGACTCTGTCAGGGGAAGTTTTCCCTCCATCAACTCTTTGAGAAGGATCATTTTGCCGCTGGCATTAGCAACGGGCCTTTTGGTCAGATCGAAGATCGGGCAGACTGCACGACAGAAACTACACCGGGAACACTGGGCAATCGCCTTGCGTTTCTTCTCATCGAATTGGAGTTGAGTGGGCATTTAGCCTCCGGCTGTTTAAAAAAATATAAAATGTCAAAGCTCAAAGTTCAAAGGAAGTTCAAATCACAAATGTCAAAGAAGAATATAAAGTGGGGACATCGGAAAGAATAGATTTTTGGAAAAATTCTCGTTCCTCACACCTTTATCCCGTAAATTTATGCTTGAATTTTGAAATTTGACATTCATTTGAAATTTGGAATTTGACATTTGAAATTCTCGATAGCCTTAGCTATCGAGAGCTCTTTTGCCCGGGTTCATAATATTATTCGGATCCAGTGTCTTCTTAATCCTTCTCATTAAATCCATCTCGACCGGGTCGTGTTCAAGAGTCATATAATTTGCCTTGGAGATTCCGATGCCATGCTCTCCGCTGAGCGTGCCATTGAGAGAGATGGCAAGATGGAAAATCTCCTTCTCCACCTTGTGCATTCTTTCGACCTGATCTGCATCATATTCATCGTAAAGAATCTGGGGATGGAGGTTTCCATCGCCCGCATGGCCAAAGGTGGCAACGACAATGCCATATTTTTTCGAAATCTCCTGAATGCCCACCAGTAACTCCGGTATCCGGGAGATGGGCACGGTCACATCGTCCAGCGTAAAGCTGCTGCTCACCCGGGCCAGTGTCGCATAGGCGGATTTGCGGGCCTTCCAGAGGTTGAGCCGGTCTTTTTCATCCTTGGCGGTTTTGATCTCGATGGGGTGGTTCTTTTTGAGAATACTGAGAACCACTTCCATCTGAGCTTCCACCTCTTCCCATGTAAAGCCATCGGTCTCTGTCAGGATCATGGCCTCCGCATCCGGCAGATCGATGTCCGTATTATCCCGGATGGATTTGAGCGTCACTTGATCGAGGATCTCCATCACGCTGGGAATGACTCCGCTGGTCATCGTCTGAAAGATCGCCTTTCCCGCATCCTCCAGCCTGGCATAGGTGGCAACAGCGGTCATGGCATGGCGGGGAAGGGGGTTGATCTTTAAGGTGACCTCCGTGATTACTCCAAGGGTTCCTTCCGCTCCGATAAAGAGTTTGGCCAAGTCATAACCCGAGACGCATTTCATCGTGTAGGAGCCTGTCCGCATCAACTCTCCAGTGGGCAGGACAACCTGAAGGCCCAGGACATAATCGCGGGTCGTGCCATATTTGGCGCCCTTGATTCCACCCGCATTGGTGGCCACATTTCCACCAATCGTTGAAACCGTGCTGCTTGCCGGGTCCGGAGGAAATACGAAGCCATGTTTTGCGAGTTCTCTGTTAAGGTCATCACAGACGACACCTGCCTCCACGCGGGCATAGCGGTTTTCAATGCTCACCTCAAGGATCCTGTTCATTCTGGAGAGGTCGATAATAACCCCACCGTGGATCGGCACCACGCCTCCGCTGAGGCTGGTCCCTGCGCCCCGAGGGATAACCGGTATCTTATGCTCATTGGCAAATTTGACAATGGCCAGAACCTGTTCTGTTGATTCGGGCCAGACTGCCGCATCAGGTCGATAGACATTCATCGAAGCGTCGTAGCTGTAGGGCACCAATTCTTCCAATTGATCGGTGAAATTGTCCTGACCCACGATTTCAATCAATTTTTTGATCATCTTAAAAAACTCCTCACTTCTGTTCCTCATGTAATAAATCTAATTCTACTTTATATACCCCGTTCACCCTGAGCCTGTCGAAGGGTGAATAATCAGGAGGTTCAATTCGTGGTTCAACCCGCTTGTCCTTAGAGAGCCATTCATCCTTCGAGAACCTCAGGACGAACGGCTCACCACAAACGTATTGTAAAGTGATTATTGAGACACCATGCTAACCGGTCGATTTTTTGACCTCGGACTCCACATAATTCAAATGGTCAAGCGTTTTCTGCCTTGCCTTTTCTGGAGAGCGGCCTTTGATGGCATTAAAAATCTGCTGGTGGTGATTCATCAATTTCTTCACCTGATCCCGACTGATGAAAATTTTAGACATGGATTCTCTGAGAAGGTCATAAATCCCTGACATGATATGCATATGGATGGTATTGTGGGTGGCCTTGGCAATGGCCAGGTGGAAGTCAGCATCCTCTTTTTCCCAGGACCGGCCTTCCTCGAATGCCCTCTTCATCTCCCTGATGATGGTGTCGAGTTGCTCAATGTCTTCCCTTGAGGCTTTCTGCGCCGCATGATAGGCGGCCCAAGTCTCAATGGCCTTTCTTACCTCGATGAGATCGAAAATCTTCTGGGTATCCGCTTTGATAAGCAGGGCCAGTGGATCTTCGATCAGTTTTGAGGCGACCGATTTGACAAACGTTCTCTTGGCCTGCCTGATTTCAAGAAATCCCATGGTGACCAGGGAATTGAGCGCCTCCCTGAGAGAGGGCCGGCTTACGCCCAACTGTTTGATGAGTTCCCGCTCGGGCGGAAGCTGGTCGCCGGGTTTTAACTTCCCATCGACGATGAGACGTTTGATCTGATTGGCAATATCCTCGGAGATTTTGGTGTGTTTGATGGAATTAAACATATCAATGCTCCAATGGTCTTACCATCTAAACTAAACCGGCTCTTTTGTCAAGCTTAAAGAAGAGTCCTTCAAGGTTTAAAGCAGGTTGAGAGGGTTGCCAAGAGACAAATCTATCCGATCGCCCTGAGCCCTTCCTTCGACGTAGCTCAGGACATTCGGATAAACCGTTCGTCCTGAGGTTCTCGAAGGATGAACGGTTTGGTCAGGAGAGGCTTATTGAAGCATGAACAGTCCAAGTCCTCACCCTTCGAGAGCCTCAGGGTGATCGGTGAAGTATGACCCACGCAAAAAGCTGGGAGAGTCTAAAAACGCAATAATAATTTGATTCACCAGGGTTTCAAACAGGATTAAGGAGGTTTGGTGGATTTCCGGTGGTCAGTGCAGCCACCAGGTTCTCTGCGGCAAGCATGGCCATCTTGTGACGCGTTGCCTTTGACGAGCTTGCAATATGAGGCGCGAGAACGACATTTTTAAACCCAAGAAATTCGGGGTTGAACTTCGGTTCATTTTCGAAAACATCGAGGCCTGCTCCGGCAATCGTTCCAGAGCGAAGCGCCTCAATCAGTGCCGCATCGTCCACCACGCCGCCACGCGAGGCGTTGATCAGAATCGCTGTCGATTTCATCTGCTTCAATTCAGCTTTACCGATGAGGTGGTGGGTGGCCGGAGAGTAGGGGACGTGAATCGTTACAATATCTGCCAATGAGAGCAACTCTTCCTTGCTCACAAATCTTGCCCGGCAAGTCTGTTCAACCTCCGGAGCGGCTTGCCGGACATCATGGTAGATCACTTTCATCTCAAAGCCAGTCGCACGGCGTGCCACCACCTGACCTATCCGTCCCAGGCCAAAGATTCCTAATGTGGCGTGATGGACATCGAGTCCGAGAAATTGTTTCAGTTTCCAGCGATCCCACTGTCCAGCGCGCAGATAGGCTTCCGCCTCGGTTAACCTGCGCGCCGTGGCAAGAATCAATGTCCAGGTAAAATCTCCGGTCGTATCATCCAATACACCGGGGGTGTTAGTCGCCATGACCCTGGCTTTTGTGCAAGCCGCAAGATCAATATTGTTATATCCCACTGCGATATTACAGACCGCTTTGAGGTTCGGACAGCGTGTTAAAAGCGGTGTGTCAATTCTATCCGTAAGGGTTATTATAGCGCCCTGCTTGTCAAAGAGCTTGGAAGTGAGGGTTTCAGAGTCAAATGAGATATCCGGCTGATTCGACGTCACCTCGAAATATTGAGAAAGATATTCGAGCACATCATCGAATACTTCCCGGGTCACCAGCACTTTCGGTTTAAGACTCATGCTATTTCACCCCGTTAGAAATAATGCCCGTTTGCTCTGAAGTGGGATTACCATTGATGTATCAATTTAGCGGTTTGAAATAAACTTTTTAAAATCCCTCCCCCCTCCCTTTGCCCTCCGGGTCAGAGACCCCTCTCTCCGAGCCAGAGGCTCTTCTGAGCCGGAGGCTGGGTCGGAGGCCAAAGGGAGGAGAAACATTTCCCCCTTTTGACTCGCCGCGCATGCGCTGGCGCAGCGGGCAAAGGGGGATCAAGGGGGATTAGATAACCTTTTTCAAAGAGCTAAAGTGTTACCATTTGAAAATAATTCCGGCGGGGTTTAATGGCCTGCCGGAATTTCTATCGGGGTTTACCCAAACACTACTTTTGGAAGCCATGTGGCTACCTCCGGGATGAAGAAGACGATGAACAGAGCCACCACCTGGAGAACCATGAAATAGACCATCCCCCAGTAGATATCAACCAGCGTGACATTGGGTGGAGAGACACCTTTGAGATAGAATGCGGCCATGGCCACAGGCGGCGATAGGAAGGCCGTCTGGAGATTTACTGCCACCAGGATGCCGAACCAGAGGGGATCGATCTTGAAATGGGGCAAAAGGGGCAGGAAGAGCGGCAGAAAAATGATGATGATCTCTGTCCACTCGAGAGGCCAGCCCAGGAGAAAGATGATCAACATCGCCATCAAGATGAAACCTGCCGGCGGGAGATTTAGTCCTAAAACGAAGGTCTCAATGAGCTTTGAACCACCGAGCAGGGCGAATACCGAAGCAAAGAGGCTCGAGCCCACCATGAGGAAAAGGACCATGCTCGATGTCCGGATAGCCTCATACATAGACTCCGTAAGGGTTTTCCAGTTCAATTTCCCGTAGGCCGCTGTCAGGATCATAGCGCCAAGCGCCCCGCAAGCGGATGCCTCCGTGGGTGCGGCCCAGCCCGAGATGATCGACCCGAGGACAAATAAGATCAAAAGGGCAACGGGAAAGACCGAAGTGATGAGCATCCAGATGATCTGCTTTACAGGAAAATCCCGCTCCTCTTTTGGAAGGGGTGGGCCGAGCGAAGGGTTGATCCATGTGCGGACGATGATATAGCCAAAATACAACACCGAGAGGATGAGTCCCGGGATAATGGCGCCAGCATAGAGCTGAACCGTAGAGACACCGGCGGTTGCGCCGTAAAGGATAAGGAGAACGCTCGGCGGGATCAGTATCCCCAGACATCCTCCGCCAGTGATCACACCGGCAGAGAGGCGCACATTATAGTTGGCGCGCATCATGGCAGGCATGGCAAGAAGCCCCATGATCGTTACCGAGGCTCCGATGATTCCTGTGGCGGCCGCAAAGATCGTACAGGTGGCAAGCGTGGCCAGATAGATCGAACCCCGGATCGGTCCGGTTGCAATCTGGATGGAGCGAAATAGCCGGTCAAGAATCCCTGAGCGCTCGACCAGATAACCCATGAAGATAAAGATGGCTACCGGGATGAGCACATCATTCGACATGACGAAAAAAGCTCGTGAAACCATAAGGTTAGAGACACGTTCCCATCCGAAGCCGCCCCATCCGAAGAAAAATCCGAGGGCTAAAAGGGTGAAGGCAGTGGGGAAGCCAACAAAAATGGCGATGCAGAGCAACCCCAGCATGATCATTCCAAGGGCTTCAAGACTCATGGCTCCACCTCCCCCGCTGGAGACAGCGGATACACTTGATGACCTGGGAAGCTCCCTGGATCAATAGGAGAAATGCGGTTGCGGGAATCACCATCTTGAGTGGCCAGATGATCGGCCCTAAGGGGCTTTGAAGCGATTTCTCATTGACGGAAAAGGAGTAAGAGGCATAGGACCAACCGGCGATCAGGAGGGCGATGATTGCGGGATAAAAGATGCAAAGATAAAGGACCAGGTCAATGGTCGCCTGAACCCTCGGTTTCCAGAGCCGGTAGATGATGTCGCCCCGGACATGGCCGTCAATGGCAAGGGTGTAAGCCGCCCCCATCATGAAGATCGTGCCATAGAGCATGTAGCTCGCATCATAGGCCCAAGCCGTAGGCTTGGCGAAGACCTTTGTCGCAATAATCTCATGGACCAGCACATAAACGAGCGGTAGGAAGAGCCAGGCAATTATCTTTCCAACCCGGAGGTTAATCCTATCTATTGTTTTAGCCAATTTATCCATTGTGTGCATCTCCTGTAGATAGAATGGATCAGTCTCTTTTCTCTTCAATATAAAAATATGGGACGCCCCGTAAATATGACCGGGACGTCCCCAATGATCAACGCCTTAGCCTTTACTTCTTTGCAGGCGGCTTCACTGCTGGCTTTGGAGCTGGTTTCTCCGCCGGTTTTGGAGCTGGTTTTACAGGCGGCTTCTTGAACCAGTGTTCATAAGCCATTTGATTATTGACCATCACTTCCTCCCGCCAACGCACCGCACGGGCTGCGTATTCACGCTGAGACTTGATTATCTTGGCAAAGATAGGGTTCTCCTTGCTTTCCTTCTCAATGATCTTGTCCCATGCAATGAGCTGGGCCTTGAGCACGGACTTGGGTGTTGTGATGAACTTGACCCCTCGCTTTTCTTCCATTTCAATCATGTCATCTGAGTTTCGCTTATAGAATTCCCAGGTCATATCCGACGACTGGGCATAGGCCGCATACTTGCAGATCGCCTGGAGGTCTTTTGGCAGTGCGTCAAACTTGGCCTTGTGAAACATCAGTTCGAAGAACTCGCAGGGCTGATGGTAACTCTGGATCATACAGATCTTCCGGACATCCGGGAAACCGAGGAGTTTGTCAGAGGACATGTTGTTAAACTCGGCCGCATCGAGAACGCCCCGCTCCATGGAGGGGATGATTTCGCCCCCCGGGATGATCTTAACGGCCGCTCCCATTTCCATAAAGAGGCTGGCGGAAAGACCGACTGTCCGGTACCTCAGATCCTTGAGATCCTCGGGCTTCTTGATTTCGCTCTTGTACCACCCGAGGGGCTGGGTGGGCATCGGACCGGTGAAGAAGGAGACCACGTTCATCTTCAAGACATCCTGGATCAATTCGTTATAGAGTTCCAGACCTCCGCCGTAGTAGATCCAGGACAAGAGTCCGTCAGCGTCAAGACCGAATGACGGTCCGGTGCCGAAGAGACTGACTGCCCGGTTCCTTCCGAACCAGTAAGCCGGAACGCCATGGCCTCCGTCCAGAGTGCCCCGGCTGACTGCCTCAATCAGCTCAAACGCCGGAACCACAGCGCCTGTAGGGAGCACATCGATCTTCAATCTGCCCCCGGCCATGTCATTCACCTTTTTTGCCCATTTCTCAAACATTTCATGAAAGATATCCTTGGTGGGCCAGGTGCTCTGCATCTTGAGTGTGATGGGTGTCTGGGCCGAGGCGCGCTTTACTGCGGGAAAGCCCAAGGCAGCGGCCGCACCCGCGGCAACGGTCGCAACCTTTAAAAAACTGCGGCGTGAAACCTTCTCTTCTTTTATTTTCTTATCTTTTTTAATCATGCCTTCCTCCTTAAATGAGTTTGGAATTAATCTTCTTTCAAAAAGCCCAATATCTCCTGAAACATAGAAACTGGAAAACTGACCGATGAATTAAAAAAATTCACCTCCTTTCCCTATTATATTCACATTCGAAAACCGATTGATTGCCGAATATTAGCTTTTCTATAGGATATTTCTTGCCTCATTTCAAGACATCCAACTTCTTTTCTTATAAGGATAAGATTTCAAGATTTTTTAGATACCTTGAGACAGCGAAGATTCCCATATGGTTTGGGTTCGATATTACAGCTAAAAACTCGACCGGATGAGCAACCTCTGGGGAAATTGTGTTAAAATGAGTGGACTCCAAAATTGGACAGACCATTTCTTATTTGATCATTTCTCAACAAAGGTAGATGACCTATAGCATTTTTAAAAATTTTTGTCAAGCAAAAAAGAGTACTTTAACTCTTTGGAAAACGCTGTGTTATCCCCGTTTAGAAAAAAAGATAAGGTTTCTCCTCTCTTTTTCTTTTGAAAAGGAGCAGGGAAGAGATTTTAAAAGGCCATTCTAACCTTCCCACTGGTTTAAAAGTCTTACCATTTGAATTTTATTGACAAGGCGTTCACCATTTGTTATA
>JAGXTA010000130.1 GCA_018333535.1 Deltaproteobacteria bacterium
CCATTTTGATGCGAAGGTTTTATGGAGCGTGATTGCCTACAACATCCGGGTGATGACTGGTTTCATGCTGGGGAAGTTAATGCCGCAGCCTCAATAATTGTACCTCGAATGCGACAGAGAGGGAATCGGACAGGAGAGGTGCATTTAAATCCGGGGGTTTTTCGCCTCATGACTCATTGAAGCCGTTCCTGGACATAAGAAATTGACAACTTATCTGAGCCGGCACATTCGTCACGCTGGCTTATCCAAAAAAATCGGCAATTTATAAACAGACTCTAATTACTTGTTAAAGCAAAAAGTCTATGGAATATCAAATTTTAACCCCTGGAGACCAAGGATATCCCAAAAGGCTGATTGATCGCCTCGGAAAGGGGGTTCCAGAAAAGATTTATTATTGGGGCCCTCTAAATTTTCTGAATAAGTTCACGATGGCCGTCATCTCTGCTGACTCCATCACGGGTCTTGCCTTGTGGACGACTAACCAGTTGTTATTTACCATACGTGAATATGATTTGAACTTAATCGGCGGATGGCACTCTGTTATGGAGACAGAGATCTTCCGTCTCGGTCTCTTTAGAAAGAACATGACTGTGACCCTGTTTACCGCAAAGGGGTTGGAAATGGAAACCTTTGAATCGTTTCTCGAGACAAGATTTTACCCACCCCTCCATGAGTTTCCAGAAAGGGAGGAATATTTTCGCCGGGCGAAAGATGGAAAATTATTGATGCTATCTGTTTCCCCTCCTGAAGAAGCTAAGATGAAGCGACCCAATATCATCAATAGAAACTGGTTGGCGTGTGTCCTCTCAGATGTTGTTTTTGTACCCTTTGCTGAAAAAGGAACCAAAACTCTAGCGTTGACAAAACAACTTCTCTCCGCTCAAATTCCTATTTTTACAACCGACCATGAGGACAATAAGGCGCTCCATCAACTGGGAATCCCCGGTTTATCAAGAAAGTCAGTAGGCGCCTACTTAGAGAAACTGGGATGCCGTCATGCAATGGCCATGGAAGAGAAAAACGATCCAATCATTTTACATGAACCAATTTCAAAGGTAGAAGAAAAAATCCCTAAGTTGCTTCAGGGAAAGTTCAATTTCTGAATCATTACTGACAGGCTTGCAATGACAACTAATTGTGACCATCATGTAACCTATTTATGACCCTGGCAATAACCACATAGAATGAGGAGGAATTTTTATGGACGGTAAAGAACGATTGAATGCTCTCGAAGTGGCCCTCAAAAATGAGATGGTGGAGAGGGAATTCTATCTTAAAAACGCTGAGAGGACGCAGAACCCTCTTGGCAAGGCCATGTTCAAACAGATTGGTGATGAGGAGCTGGAGCATTACGAACGGCTGAAACAGCTCCATGAAAAGTGGGCAAAGCAGGAAAAATGGCCCGAGACCGTGCCCTTGAAGGTGAAGGACACCAACATCAAGCAGGTCCTCAATGGCTTGGGCAGAAAGACCGAGGAGGCATCAAAAGGAGATGCCAGTGACCTGGAGGCTGTGAGGAAAGCTCTCAATTTTGAAGCCAAAGGTGTCAAATTCTATGCCGATCTGAGGGATTCAGTGACCGATCCCAAAGAGAAGCAGTTCTTTGATCTTCTCTCAAAGATCGAGCACGAGCATTACCTCTCTCTTAAAGATACCGAAGAGTATTTCATCGATCCCCAGTCCTGGTTCCAGAAGATGGAACATCATACCCTTGACGGAGGGTAGACTTACATTTTAGATCGCGGATTTCGGATTGAGGATTGGAAAATCTGAAATCGGAAATTAGCGGGGAACAAACCTGGATAGAATCCAGCTAACAATGCTGATGAGGATCGATCCCAAAACCGCACCCCAAAAGCCGTTAACATGAAATCCCCTCACCAGGGCTGAGACCAACCAGAGCATCAGTCCATTGATGACCAACAGAAAGAGTCCAAGGGTCAACAGGGTAAGGGGAAAGGTGAGCAAGACCAGGATCGGCCGGAGTATGGCATTAACAATCCCTAATAAAAAAGCAGCAACCAGAGCCGCTAAAAAGTGATCCACCCAGATCAAGCTTGGAAAAAGGTAAGCAATGACCAGGATGGCTACCATATTGATAATTAAACGAACGATGAAGAACATAGTCTCCCTCCTGAGATTTTATAATTTTTAATATATACCCATCCTCCTATCCCGTCAACTCGCGGCTTCTCCTGCAATCGGTCATTGACAGACCCTGTTTAATTTGTTAACTTTATTTCTCAATTTGGTTGACAATCCTTCCGATAACGAAATTATTGAGTTTGGATTTCATATAAAACTCCCCTCCCCTGGCGGGAGGGGATGGAGGGGAGGGGGAAAGAAGAGATCATAGTCACCCTCACCCCAACCCTCTCCCGTCAATGGAGAGGGGAAATATTTTTGGAAAGGAATATTATGTCCGTTGAAAAATTGAGATGGATCGTTCTTTCCTCCCTGATGGCAAGTCTGATGGCCGTGGGAGCTTATATCCATATTCCCGTCGGACCTATTCCTATTGTCCTGACCAATCTCTTTGTCCTTCTCGCAGGTCTTCTACTGGGAAGCCGCTGGGGGCTGGCCAGCGCTGGAATTTATCTTCTCGTTGGAGCCATTGGCATGCCTGTCTTCTATGGCGGCAAAGGCGGATTGGCCCATATTCTTGGTCCAACCGGCGGCTATCTCTTCGGATTTGTCCTCTCTGCCTGGATCACGGGTTTTATCTCCGAGCGGGCTCGACACTCCCTGATTGGGGGCATCGTTGCCGTCATCATCGGATCGCTCATCATCTACGGCCTGGGAGTTCCCTGGCTGAAGATGTTCACCAAAATGTCGTGGTCAAAGGCGCTGATGGTTGGGATGATTCCTTTTTTCATTGGAGATGCAATGAAAGCCGCTGTCGCTATCATTCTGGCCCGTGCTGTCAGACCTATGTTGAATCGTCAACACATGAACGAATAGTTCGAATGATAACGAATTTTACGAAATATTCGAGCCATTCGTTACCATTCGTTTTATTCGTGTAGTAGTCATTATGATCCAGATTCAGAACCTCCATCACCATTACTCAGACGGCACCTACGCATTAAGAGGTATTGATCTTCATATCTCTAAGGGTGAATTTCTCCTCATCTGTGGGCCCAATGGAAGTGGCAAAACCACCCTGCTCCGGATGATGAGTGGTCTCCTGAAACCCTCGGATGGATCCATTCTGATCAATGGCTTTGATTCCATAAAAGACTCTCTTAAGGTGAGACAAATCGTGGGAATGGTCTTTCAAGACCCGGACAGCCAGATTGTTGGAGAAACAGTGAAAGAAGATGTGGCTTTTGGACCTGAAAACCTTGGGCTCTCTCTAAAGGAGATCAACGAGCGGGTGAATTGGGCAATCGAGAAGATGGGTCTTCAGGGCCTTTCAGAAAAACCCTGCTATTTGCTCTCCGGAGGAGAAAAGAGGCGGCTTGCCATTGCCGGCGTGATGGCCATGAAGCCGGACGTAATCCTCTTCGACGAACCCTTTTCCCATCTCGATTATCCCGGAATTCAGGAAGTCCTGAGATATATGATTCAGTTACATCACGAAGGACACACCTTAATCGTGACCACTCACGATGTCGAAAAGGTGATTGCTCATGTCGATCGAATGGCTATCATCCAAAAAGGGGAAATTCAGGCCTTTGGCCTTCCTGAGCATCTGGTGAAAAAACTCCCTCAATTTGGAGTACGGCCTCCCTGTTATGTACTCCTCGGAGGAGAAAAAATTTCATGGCTCGAATAGCCCTTCACTACCTTCCCGGAAATTCTCTTCTTCACCGATGGGATGCTCGATGCAAATTCTTCGGGCTCCTGATGATCACGGCAACTCTGATTCAGACAAAAATCTCCTGGTTCATCTTCGATTCAATTCTTCTTGTCGCTCTCTTCTTCCTTTCACGATTTCCCTTCAAACAGCTTCTCCGTGAGCTAAGATTCTGGATCATCTTCCTTTTCATCCTATTTCTATTTCAGTCTCTTTTTACACCTGGACTCCGCCCCCACTCATTTCCATGGCTCCCTGTCAGTAAGGAAGGGCTCCTTCTGGGAGGACTGACCTGCTGGCGATTGGGTCTTATTCTCGGTTATGCTGTACTCTTTACAGCGGTGACCCGGCCCCGCGAGCTCCGAGACGCTCTAATCTGGCTTCTTAAACCCATCCCTTTTCTTCCTGAACGGAGGATCGGATTGATGGTCTCTCTTACCCTCCGTTTTTTCTCACGCACTCTTGATCAGGTTGAAGAGGTGCGTCTTGCTCATCAAGCACGATTGGGCGATCAAAATAAGAACCCCATTCGCAAAGCAAAATTCCTTGTTTTACCGATTCTTCGGCGATCCATTTTAGAGGCCGAAGAGGTCACCTTCGCCCTCGCCGCCCGGGGCTATCGCGACGACCTATCCATCCATTTTTCAAAAATACCTATGGGTCACCTGATGCCACTCTTTTTATTGGGAGGAGTGCTGTTAACAATCTGGTGGATTCAATATCGGTAGGATGATATTACTTCACATCCTCTCCTCTTTGGCAGCTTTTGCTCTTTAAAAAAACGGCCATGTCGAAGTGCTTGGCTTTCTCTGCAATATCAAGAGGGGTTGAGCCGGCAGGAAATAGGCTCCAGGGCTCGGTGGTCTTTGCATTCTTCTCAGCTCCTTTGGCGATCAACAGTTCAACAATCTCAGAACCTCCTTCAAAAGAAGCCCAATGAAGCGGTGTCCAACCTGATCGGTCTCTGGCATTTACTTTGGCGCCCTTTGAAATCAAGAGCTTTGCAATCTCTATCTTATTCCAGTTCGAGGCAATATGAAGTGGAGTTTTTAAATAGTCGTCTGCAGAATTTACATCTGCCCCTTTTGAGATCAGTAACTTTATTCTATCCAAGTCATCACCGTAGGCTGACCAGGCAAGAGGCGTAAGCCCCTTTTTACTTCTGGCATTTACATCAGCCCCCTTGGAGATCAAAAGTTTAAAAATCTCTTTAGAGGCATTAAAGAGAGGTGTCATCCCGAATTCATCATCCTTGGCATGAATGTCGGCGCCCTTTGAGAGCAGAAGCTCAGCCATCTCTTTTGATTGCGCCAGATGAAGGGGCGTCTCGCCGAATTCGTTTCTTGCATTAACACTGGCACCTTGAGCGATCAAGTCCTTCACCTTTTTAATCTCATTTCCCTGGACTGCCTCCAACAACTGTTTGTCTATCTCCTTTTCTAATACAGCCTTTGATTGGGAAATTGAAAGACCTGGAAATATGAAAAAGATCATCCAGTAGATAAAAATTTTGTTGAGAGGTTTAAATACCTTTCTTGTCATACCACTACCTCTGCGGTGGTCGCATCGACGACCAAGATGAGTGCAAGGAACAGCAAGGTGTGCATCAAGGTTTTAATAAGGCCTCGGCTTGATTTATTTCGGACAATGAACAGTGAACTTCCAACTGGTCGAGCCGCCCTGGCAAGCTGGCAGGACCTGGATGGTCACCTGGCTGGAACCGAAAAACTGGAGGTTCACCGACCCTTTGTCCCGTCCGCGGCCCTGTTTGCCGCCGGTGCATTGGGTGTCGTAGGTGCCGCCGCCGTAACGCACGATCATGCGATCCGGTACATCGTACATGTCGTAATCGAAGCGGAAGACACCAGACGTCCGACCCAAATCCACCACCAGGGTTTCGGGCTTGTTGCCTCCCTGCTTGGCCGTGTCATTGCATCTCACCTGTCTGGGCGGGCCAGTCGGAGTTGGGCCAGGACCAGGGGGAGGTTGTTGACGAGCAGAAATACAGGCCGTACGATTCTGATTCCAGACCATCCCCTGAGGGCAGAAGCACTCTGCCCGATTTGTCTGGTTATTCCATAGAGGAATGCTCCCAGGCCAACGGGAACAGTCCGTACTTTCTATGGCAGCCTGGCGGGCATCAATGCACATTGTACGGTCTCTGTTCCAGGCCATCCCCTGTGGACAGAAACACTCTGCACGGTTGGTCTGGTTGTTCCATAGAGGAATGCTCCCAGGCCAACGGGAACAATCCGTATTTTCCAACGCTGCCTGCCGAGCATCGATGCACATGGTACGGTCCCTGTTCCAGACCATCCCCTGAGGGCAGAAGCACTCTGCCCGGTTGGTCTGATTATTCCACATGGGCACACTTCCGGGCCAACGGGAACAATCGGCACTTTCTATCGCTGCCTGTCGATAGTCGATGCACATCGTTCGGTCTCTGTTCCATGCCAACCCCGGAGAGCAAAAGCATTCCATCCGGTTCGTTTGATTGTTCCATTGAGGCACGCTCCCGGGCCAACGGGAACAATCAAAAGTATCTCGCCTCATCTCTCCAAGACCTTCTCCACCGCTGATGGCAGTAGGAATGGTGCCAATCGTATCCAAAGTATATTGCACCACACGGCTAATCCCCCCAGTCACCGAAACTAATGTTCTAATGGTCCTTTTTATTTCATTCACATTTTTAGTTACATTTTGAGCGACATCCGTCATCTCCCCACCTATTTGAACGACTCGCTCGGTATTGATTTTTGATAAATCCATAATAATCTGCTTCACCTCATTAGACCACCTGGGATTATTGATCACGGCGTTTGCCGCATCATCCGCCATGTTGTTCCAAAATGTTCGTGGACCATTGAGCTGCTGAATCTTATCCACTGCTTCACTTCCGACTCTCCTGATCTGCTCAGTTGCTCTCTCGCGCGCGCGATCTAAAGATGCATCTAATCCGGGCCTGTTATAAATATTATGGGCCGCTTCAACCACTTTCCCGATGTTATATAAACTTTCCACATGGTCAATCGCTCGATTAAATGTTTCCCACTGCTGGGGGTTCCCTGCCTTTACGACAGAGCGAGTCATAGCGATATAACTATCGGCGGCAAGCTGTACCCCAAAGGGAACAAGGGATGCGCCTCCTGTAGGAATGGCCAAAACCGCCCCGAGGGCTCCCGAAACAATATAGTTCCATTTGTTCTTCGAGCATTGGTTGAAGAGATTATCCCGGTATTCACGAATACTCCAGTTTTGCTTCAGATTATTCCAGAAATCCCCAATCCCAGCGTGTGCCCTGTCGGGGGTTAGGAAATTAAAAACGGATTGATTTATTTTTATCCAGCTTGACCTGATGTTCTGAATGGGTGGCATTCTATAGAGATTCGGCTGGCCCAAGACAAGCCCTTCTAAAACGAGAGAATGATCACCGGAGCCAAAGACAACCACATACCCTTTCTGGTTTCGGCCAATGTCCTGAATGAATCCGAAGTCCTTGGCGATCTGAAGTATAAGAAACGCCTGTTGCTGCTGATTGACCTTTTCCTGAGAGAGCCCCCTTAAATGGTCCATGATTTTATACTTTTGGGCGATGAAGCGCTCCAGAGAATAAAAAATAGGCCCCTGACCTAAATGCATATGCCAGAAATTGTTTGGATGAACTCCGAACAGATAGGCATATAAAGGATCCTCTTCGGTAAACTCCATCATTTTACGCTTTGTTTCTATGGCCAATCGAGTATCATCCAGTTGCTTTTTTATAATATTTTCGAGAAAATTAAAAAATTGACGCCCCATGGAATCAATCGGAAGATTCGATGTTCTCTTAAGATATTCCATGTTCTGGTTTAACTCATGAAGCCCAGAGGCATAACGCCTTAGGACATCTTCCTGATAGTGTCCAAATCTTTTTATCAACAACTTCCAATCGGATTCATAAGATTGCCAGCTTTTTTTCCAGAGATCTTGCTCTCTAAGAAGGGCTTGAACCTGGGGCCACCTGGAATCTAAGGGGAGGGGGGTTGATTGGATGAGAATGCGAAGTTCGTTTAAGAGAAGGGTTTCCAAGGTTAACAATTGTTCTTTGAGAAAACCGCATTCTTCATAGAGGGCAGAAAATTTCATATCCCGTATGATTTCGTCCGGTCTCTTTTTATATTTCTCAATCATATCCAAAACATCTTTTAGACGGTTAAGGGAGCTTTCCTCCAGGGCAAGCTGATTCCTTAAATGGTCAAATAAATCTGTCTTGAGCAATGGGATGGTGTGCAAGAGCCGATTTCGTTCATTAAGAATCTGAACCAAGGTTTTAAGTCTTGGATGCATCGCTTCGAGGGAGCGAATCAGACGATTCGACATCTGGATTTGAGGGAAGTCTTGGGGAAGAGGTGGGTTGGATCTTTCGTCAGCAATCGGAGGCGAATAGAGAATGGACCATAACGATTCCCTGTGATCTTGAGCGAACACTCCATCCATCGCTTTGATTTCTTGAACCCTCTGTCTTGAAATTTGCGCGAGTTCTTCCGCGATCGATTTGTTCCATCCATCTCCGACAGCCACCGAAGAAGTATCCTTCCGTGCAACAGAATGGGCCAGTTCATCCATAAGGGTGGTGCACACATCAATATTTCCCCACATCCAGAGGCGCATCCTTAGATTAATGGGTTGCTCTATTTGAAGAACGAGGAATCTGACTCGATCAAAATCTTGACGCGCCTTGAGATATTTTGCCATCTGACTCTTTCTAAGTTTCTCAAAAGCGTTCGCTTTTTTAAGCGCCTCACCTGCTGGCTGATTCCAGCGTTTTGAAAGGGTCTGGAAAAGGTTAGTGAAAATACCCTGTGAACCAGCTTCAAAGAACAGGAGTTTTTCTCTGAGATGTAGGAGCTGAATGAGACGGGTGTAATATTGGATCATGCTATCCCTTGGTAAGCTTGTCCTTTTCACCAAAGCTTTTTCAATGATCCTCTGTTCCTCGGCAAACCGATCAGAGTAGGCGATGATAGAAGGGAATATCAAATGTGCTTGATCAAGGTATGTTTCTATTTCATTCTTTGCAGGATCTCCTTCAAGTAATTGGGACTTCAACTCCTGCCAGAAAATAATCTGTCGAGGATATTCCTTTTGAAGAGGTTTCAAGGCTTCGCTCATTTCTGAAACACTCGGAGAGAGAAGCATCGTCTTTGCCATCAATAATTCTTCATAACCACTCGTTGGTCTTTTTCCGTCTTTCAATGGATCTTGTTGTGGAGGCGGTCCTTTGATGTCTGAGATGGCCAGAGAGATATGAGATGATATGAAAAAAAGAACCGCAACAAGAAGATGAAGGATACATTTGCAATGATCCAATCGGTTTCTTCCCCTACTCATAATGGTCTCCTTTGTCTCAAAAAATATTTTTAAAAATATTTACCCTAAAGTCCACATTTTCTACACTGCCCAACCTCCCAGATGCCAGACACCATAAACGATCTCATCTCTTTTTTCAATAACTTTTCTCACTTATCCGGTATTTTATCGAGATTGCGTAAAAAAATAGCCGCAAACTTTTGCGGCTATTTTCACCACTTCCCCTTTAAAGCATCTATTTTTTCAGAAGGTTTTAGGACCCTCTTTTTTCATCGATTACGCCGGGGCCAATTTGGGGATGAGAAAGGAAAAGAATCCTTCTTTCTCATTCTCCCGCTCAATCTTCTCAAACGCACACTGCACGGCGGAACGAATCTCTTCCATATCAACAGGCTTCATCGCCTGATAGAAGATGCCTGCCCCCCGAAGCCGTCTCACCGATCCCAGGGACTCCTCCGAGGAGATCATGATGACCTGAATCCTTGAGTTAACCTTCTTCAACAGAGAAACAATATCACAGGCCTTCAACCCCTCAATCTCATCATCGAGAAGAAGAACCTGATGCTGGCCGTTGCGGACTTTCTTGATCATCTCGCTCAGAGCTTTGACCGACTCCACCCGGTATCCCTGCCCGTGAAAATAGGTGGCGAGCGATCTGACCCCTAAATCATCCTGATAGGCAATGAGTATCTTTTTATGCTGCATGGCTGCCCCCTCTTCTCTTATATCACGCCAACAGGCGCCTCTTCCCTTCGATCCGAACTCAAGGTCGATACCACCAGGGAGCTCAGAAGGATGCCCGCTGGTATCACCTGGGCTAATACCACAATGACCCCGAAGGTCAAAAAGAACCACACCCCCAGAAGCCCTATGCCACGGATCCCTCCCGCATAGGCCACCCCCAGAAGCCCTATGCCACGGATCCCTCCCGCATAGGCCACCCCCAGAGAACCTAATGCGATTGCCAGAACCAGGGCCAAACTCAGAATTGTCAGTATCTTCTTCATGCTCTTAGACATCGATCTTCACCTCTTTCGTGATTTCCTTCCAGCTACTTTTTAGCCGCTACTGGCTCCATACCAGGAAGCACCGCTTCTTGCTCAACCTTCTTCTCTTTCTTCAATGCCATGGTCGTGGCCGTCCCGATGAAGCTGAAGAAAAGAATCGCTGCCGGAATCAGTTGAAGAAGGATGATGACGGCTCCGATGATGACAAAGACCCACAGAGCCGGTCCTGCGTCCTTAAGGCTTACCGACCTCGCAAATGCAGGAGAAGCTGCCAGAGTCATTAGTCCTACCATCAACCCAATTTTTAATCCTTTTGCCATTTTTTCCATCTTTGTTTCCTCCTCTCTTTGATTTTCAACCTATATAAAGCATTTCCTGTGCCAAAATAGATGTTTAATTATAACTCATCGTTATTATTGAGATTTTAGCTTATTCTCTTTCTGATATACCTCCTTTTTTAACCAAAATGAATTTTTTTGTTATACTATTTACTCCATCATTTTCGCCAAAATGTTTTATAACTGCTTAAACATAAAGAGATTTTTTGTAAATACAGGGTTTATACACGAAGCTAATGAATATATAAAATTATTATACTATTGGAGGTTTAGGGGGTTAATCTTTTTAATCCTTAAATGAAGGCTTTTGTGGGTAGGTTAAAGTAATGGATATTAATGAAGGTGGCGGTCCAGGCAAGGTGGCAGAAAATTCAGTGGCCTTCTTCGATCTCGCGAAGCGATGGGACTTCCCTCCGGCAGATTTCCATTAACACATTAAAAAAAGACCCCGGGGATAACCGCCAGGGTCTTTCATCTATTCAATTCAATCAAATCTCTCTCAAGTTACTGGCATCACATTGGTTGCCTGGGGGCCCTTGGGGCCTTCGGAAATATCGAATTCTACCTCATCTCCTTCATAGAGGGTTTTGAAACCATCTTTTTTAATGGCGGAGAAGTGTACAAAGACATCACCTCCGTCATCCCTGGAGATAAACCCATAACCCTTCTTCTCATTAAACCATTTTACTTTACCTTTGGCCACTACCACTCACCTCCTCTCCTCTTTAAACTGCGTAAGTTGTAATAGCCTCTGGCCCGCAATAAAAAAAGGCCACAGAAGTTTGAGAAAAAAACTTTGTGACCTTTCTTGTTGATCCAACCACATACTCCTTACAACTTACCGTGAGGAGATTATGGCCAATTCGTTTTTAAATGTCAAGTTTTTTTATTTTCCAATGTAATCCCTCAGAAGGTGTGAAAAAATTGAATGGGATTAGAGAAAAAAGATTTGACAAAAGTCTGTTTTGTAATATTATAAAACAGTATGAGAGGTTTGGGGCGAGAGAAGGCAAAGTTATTGAGAGAGATTCAAGGATGTTCTGGGATGCTTCAAGGCAGCCTGGTGGCTCTGTATCG
>JAGXTA010000131.1 GCA_018333535.1 Deltaproteobacteria bacterium
CCCTCCTCCTGCAACTTGATTTTTGTGATAATCTCGTCTAACCTATTGTAATACATCATGTTGCAGTTTATAAACAGACTCTAAATAGTCTATTTTTTATCTCCACATCGTCCAGTTCACTCTGACGCCGCTAAACCTCAGCAATAAGTTCAAGAAGTTCCTCGCGAGTCAATTCTCCTCCTCTTCAGTTTCCTCCCCACCAAGGCCCATACGGTACTTGATGTCGTAATTGATGATGAAGCCCACCTCCTGGCTATTAAGTCTATAAAACAGGAACCCATCCCCAATTACTTTATGACTAACGCCTGACCCCAGATCACTTGAACTCAATGATTGCAGTGGAGTATTTCCTGATTAGTCCTTTTGGTTTCTGCTGTCAAATCATACAAGATTCGGGTGATAAAGCCACTAACTTCTCGATAAATACCAATTCAAAAGTCCCGCCGGAACAGCTTTATTCCTGCTTCAGCCTCGAACTTTTCGCAGATTATCTCGCTTCGATTCCGAAGAAACTGTTTAAATCCCTTTCGAATATCCCGAGACCAAATCCCACTTTCATCCCCAATGGGAATAAGGTGATGTGCCATCTTTTTTCTAAAGTATTTTCCACTATCCTTCACCTCTCTGAAATATGACCTGGGGCGGTGGGATCCAATTTGTTGGTTCTCCTCTGCCGTTAACAAGCACACATTGCAGATACTATTAGTTTGGTTGGCAGGGACATCTGATCTGTTCAAGAGAGCTTTCGGGAAAATGTGGTGTCGGTCTTTACGATACGCCCGTACAGCGTAACGATCTAATGGTATTTTGTTCAGTGCATCATCCATTATGCTTACAGGTTGATGCCGAAGCAACAAACAGTAGAATGCAGATGTAATCCCAGCACGTGATGAGAAGTTAGCTCTTTTGACGTCAATCTTTTCGATCTGTGCCTTGTATGGAAACTTCGAGCTCGGATTTTGTGCAAGACGCTTAAAAAATGTAAGATCATCAGGTAAACATCGATTGAAATTTACTCCTGAATAGCGACTTCCTACGGCAGTAGCCCAAAACCAATGTCGTATTTGCTTCTTCTGATTAGAACCAGGACCTTTACCGTTCCAGTAGAAAAACAGTGCGAGCATCGCTATCATGTAGTCAGTGTAAAGGAACTCTCGAGTGAGAACACAAAAATTCTCTCGAAGATAAACCACTGCCTTTCCAAAACAGACTCCAAGTCGGGTCCAATCCCGTGCCAACTTTTTCCGTAACTTAAGGTCATCTTTGGCACTTTTCTCCAGGTCGTGAATTACCTTCCGAAGCGCCTGACCTCTGGCTTCTGTTCCCCCCTGTACTGCTGCCATAGAAAAAAGGATTGGCATCTCAGGTACTTGACCAAATCCCTCATTGATTTGCTGCCGAACTTCATGGCGGAAATCGCGCAAATTAAGGGCTTCTGCCCTACCGAAAATGGCATCGCTCGTGGTAACCTTCATTCCCTGGGTATTAATACGCAGGAATGCCTCACGAATATCACTCAGTTTTGAGTGAACAAACATAAAATGCATGGGATAGCGTAAGAGCCGATCACGACACTTCTTTACACGAAAAAGGCGCTTCTGGCCAAGGTGATTTAGACGATGCTTCCAATGCGGGTGGAGAACTTCACATAAGGATTCATATCGGCCTGCCAAACTTTTTCTATATCGAATCTGTTCTTCATCCGCCTCATCCTTTAATGAAAAGACAACTCGAGAGAAATCAACATCCTTTCCTTGAGCATTACGAACCTTATTACCTTCTCGAACCCGATATAAGACCGAGATCCTTTGTTGACCGTCAATGAGGAACCACACTTTGGTATTCTTTGCGCTGAAAGGCGGTAGGACATGGTATTTTTGACGAAGATAAAGCCGCTGGCTTTTAGGGGTCGCCCAGATCATAATAAGCCCAATCGGGATACGTTGATGAATGCTGTCAAACAGCTTTGCAGCCCTTTTGCCATCCCATACAAATTCACGCTGGAGTTTAGGAATAGCAAATCTGCCTTCATCAATATGTCTGAGGACCTCTTTTACCGTCTTAGCCTGAATCTCAACTTTCTTTTTTTCCATCATTCTCTCCAGCAATCTTCTGCGGTACCTCTGGGTATAGTGCTGCAAAGGTTTTAATCCTTAAAATATGAATCACCCATTTACGAAATATGCGTCCCCACAACATTAACGTAATGCGTTCTACACAATGCCCCAGGCTATCAGGACAGGGGCGGCATTTTTAGGGAGGACTGCATAGATCAATGTTTAAAAGCTAATTTGTTGATTGTTGAGACCTAGCCCTCCTGCTTTCCTTGCTCCCCTGCATCAAGACGTGTTCGGGTCTCGATAAAATAAGAACCCGTCCCCAATTACTTTATGACTAACGCCTGCCCCCAGGGCCTTTCCCTTATTTCACTATTACTTTAATCGCCTCCCAATCCTTTCCCTTTGGCATCACAAACAGGCACTTTCCGCAACTCTTAAGCGCCCACAGTTCGCCCAAACGCCGTTTTTCCTTAGAATCATCGTTGCTCCATCTGTCCGCCCCTTTGTACTCAACAACCAGGTAGCGTCCATCTTTCAGTTTACAGACAAAATCGGGATAAAACTTATCGGTCGCAGTTTGTAGCCAGAATGAAAACCTCTCTTGTCGATCGAGATTCCGAACCCAAAATTCCACCTCCTCCATCTGATCAATAAACCGAGCACAAAGAAACTCCTCTCCCTCGCCTTCTAGTTCACCCACCTTGGGGTAATAGTGTTTGTTAAAAGTGACTGATGCCGGGCAAACGGATCTCGTCGGATATTGATCAGGGGGAAAGGTAAAACATTTCTCTGGAGAAACAACAACCTGTTCTCCATTTTCAGAGAAAAGTAACTCTTGATGGATTCTTTGTCGTGCCTCATATCGGTATGTTTTTATTTTCTGCTCGGCAATCTTCCTCAATTCAAATTTCTTCCGCACAAGTTGGCTCAGATTCATACCACGGTGGTCCAGCAGGTCACTTATCATTTCTGTGAGGAAAATTTCCTTTTCCTGTGATGCAAGTTCCATAAAAAGTAAGTTTCGGTCCAACCAGTGAATGAGCTGGGCATCTGTCCAGTTCTCCACCACCTCGATCAATTGCAATTGGCGGTTCAGGTCAGGGATAAACCTGCTCTTGATTCTTCCCTCCTCCCCCACATCAATTTCACCAAATTGCCCCCCTTCGCCACTCAGGAAACTTAATTCCTGAAGGGTCAATTTTGCATCAAAATTTTTCAGATCCCATCCCTTTTCAAGAAGGTGGTCTTCTTCAAAAAGCTCCAGTTGCTCTCCTCGTTTAATGCACAAGACAGGAATATGAAAAGGCAACCCTCTCTCAGACGGGCTTTTCAACACCTCTGCTACTTCTGCATTATATTGCCTGACTTCCTTTATCCATGTATCTTTAACGTCGCGAGCAACAAACAGATTCATCACTTCAGCTTCCTCTTCCGGATAGAGGACACCTTTCAAAGTCACCGTTTTATTGTCTTGATCAATTTCAATTTTGGATCGCAATGCCGAGGAGAGTCGCTCCGGGTCCGGGACTTCGGGCAAATTTATCGTTTTAGATGGTGGAGCGAATCGAAGGAGTTCCAACCCGAGAGTCCCTTGTTCAACTTCAATAGGTTTAATGAAATCCTTTGCTTCTTGCCTGTTGAATCCGTTCTCAACGAGTGCGTCAACGAGGCTCTGTGCGGCTTCTGTAAAATTTGGCGAAGCCACGAAGGCATAAGCCCGGTTAAGCTCCTCCATCTTTCGTGGCTTACAGTAGGGTAAACGCAAGATGCGACCCAGTATTTGCTCAACGGCACCAATAGACCGTTGTTCTGCAACGGAACAAAGAATATAAGCAAACGGGCAATCCCAGCCTTCGCGTAAGGCCTGGACAGTTATCACATAGCGGATTTCACATCTGCCGTCTGACAAATCGATACCCACAAGTTCCCTATCCTCCCCTGTCGCCCGCGCAATATGATTTTCAGGAATGTGATGATCCTCAATAAGGCTCTTTTCGATAACATCAACAGTCAAAGTTTCCCTGCCATGCCGTCGCGGCTGCGCCTGAATCAACATGATAGGCCGGATATATTCATCGAATTTTCTCCGCTCAATATCTGTCTTCTTCTCAAGGTCAACCCGTTGGGCAATAGCATCACTCAAAAGCGCCTGCCAGTTCATCTGGGTTTCAAGTCGGATTGGAAGCTTGATCATGCTTTCCGCTTTTAATTCTGCCGCTGAAACACTGTGTAAAACATTGCTTGGATTTTTACTGCTGGCAGGGGTGGCCGTAAACTCAATAATGGCCGATGGTCGAAACCGCGCCAGTGTGTCGAAAGAAAGGTCGGTCCGTGCATTGTGTGCCTCATCTACAATCACCAGTGGACGGTGAATCCGCATTACGTTTGCCAGTGAGTAAGGCACCATTCCACTTTCATCACGATCCAATTTGTCGAGAATTTCTGACGGAAGATTTTGAAAGTGATGTTGCAATGTCCCCGCACTCTCATACACTTTGCGGCCGTCTTTGTCCTCAACTCGAAAAGCCTGTAATGTGCTGACGATGACAACCGTTGAACCAATCAAAGCGCCATGCTGCAAATAGAGCGCTTCACTTATGTCCATTACGGTTACTTGCCCCAAGGTGCTATCAAGCGCCTGACGATAAGAGTGGTCGCGGTCTCGAAGTGCGTTCAGCGTCTGATCTTTAATGGCATTGGAGGGAACCAGCCAGAGAACCAAAGAATTTTCTCTCTTCAAATATTCCTTGTTCGCCAGCGCTACCGCATGGCATCCAAGCAAAGTCTTACCTCCGCCGGTTGGAAGTCGCAAACAGACATAAGGAATATCAGCCAGCTCTGATGGTTCTTTGATGGCTCGATATGGAAATCCTTGTCCCCACAATTCCTCCGTCACTTTATAAAAGGCAAGAGAGGCATCCTGGAGATCATCGCATGTGCGTAAATACATCCGGAGAGATTGGAGCGTTTTTTCCTGATAGTTTTTTAGTTGCAACATCAGCGAACCCTTATTTCGTAAGGAATCTGCTTGAAAATGATGTTTTCCCGCTTAAGCCGTGCAGGGCTAAACCGGCAGGCTGTTCCATAAATGACTTTTGGCCCGTCGTGCTCTGGCAATTCGTCAAGAACGGCTTGGGTCAACACATTGCCACCATCGGGTTGTCTATCTTTCAAAATTCCGTTGTAAAGCAGATAAACCGCAGTTTCCTTATATACACCAATTAAAGGATTGTTAGTCTTTGCCTGTTTCGTAAGGGGTTCGCCTGTTTCTGTGAAAAACACATGCCGGGCAAGGTCCGAAAAAGTCACTCCAGGGTTAATCCTACCAATCTCATCAAAACAAGTTTCACCCAACTTACAATACCGAAAGCCTCCATCCAGACCTTCGACCCGTTTACCATCCGGTTTATCATAACCCTCGCTAACCCGCTTCAAACGTTCTGCGGTCACATTACGGCAAATATTGGAATCCATTTCGACAAGGATAAAATGGCGGTTACCCCCATCTCGTTTATTCAACTGCATGACGGCATGGCCTGTCGTCCCAGAACCTGCAAAAGAGTCGAGTATCAAAGAATCAATATCTGTGGATATCTCTATGACCCGCTGTATAAGGCGGACTGGTTTGGGGGTTTCAAATGGAACAACCATTCCAAAAATATCTTTTAAAACCTGATTTGCTTCTCTGGTTGTACCAACATCTTCACCAAACCAAATTGATTCGGGGGGTCTCCCTGTCTGACCCTTAAGATAAATTTTGCGAAGGATTTTTGTCTCATTAGAACGAAATATAATTTCGCCAGAAACAATCTTTTCTTGCATTGTTTCTTTACTCCATCGCCACCCTTTTGGTGGAGGTTTGATCACCTTTCCAGATGGAGTGATTAAATCATAAATTAGGTTTGGCCTATATAAAGCATTCCTAACATCACCTGCTCGCCAAGGACCATTAGGATCATTATCAGGGTTTGAATAATGTACGTTATGTTCTTCTCGCCTTGGTAAATCTTTAAGACTGAATAAATTGGTTTTCGAAAAGCCAATTATATAGAGTCTGTTTATAAACTGCAACATGATGTATTACAATAGGTTAGACGAGATTATCACAAAAATCAAGTTGCAGGAGGAGGGGGATGAAGATACTCAATGATCTGAGGTTGAAGTTAGAGAAACCGCTCTGGGCATTAGATCCGGAATTGGCATTAATCGATACGATCTTGAATGAGAATCCGAGGCTTTATGAGATAATAGCCCCGGACATTGTGGAGTTGAACAGAAGCAGTAAAGTGGG
>JAGXTA010000132.1 GCA_018333535.1 Deltaproteobacteria bacterium
CCCCCAGACCATCCACCGACACTTCGAGAAGCGATGCGGATGGTCGCCACTCTTGGAGGCTTTCTTGGCCGCAAACGGGATGGTGAACCCGGAACCAAGAGCCTCTGGTTGGGGCTACAACGACTTGACGATCTGTCGTCGATGTGGAAACTGTTGACCACAACACCTATCTCCCATCCCTCTTCTTTCCCCCTTGTGTCCAGCAACCCAGGTTATGGGTAAGGATCAGCTTTCGATGGGGGAGGGCGAGGGTGGGGGTGGACAAAATAGATTCGGTCTGAATTTGGCCCCCCTCCCCTTTATCCCCTCCCACGTTGGGGAGGGGAGGTTTTTTGTTCGGAAAGTGGAAGGCGAAAAGGCATCGATGAGCGGAAAAAGAAAAATCTCCAAAAGATTCAAATTTCTCTGGGCTGTCCTGAAAAAATTTGATGAAGACCACGGTTTTTTCCTGTCGGCCGGAATCACCTTCAATCTGCTCATCTGCCTGGTTCCCCTCATTCTGGTGCTCCTTGCGGTCTTGAGCGCCTATCTCTACAGTGACCGGGAGGTCTTAAACCATATCCGCCGTTATGTGGAACTGGTCGTTCCTACTTTAGACCCGAGAATTATGAAGAACATCCTGAGAGTCATTCAGGATCGAAAGATCGTTGGTGTTCTGGGCATTGGAGGATTGATCTGGACCTCCACCTGGGTCTTCAGCTCCCTGAGGACAGCCTTGAACATTGTCTTTCAGGCTGAGAAAGGGCGAGGGATTCTCCGGGGGAAAGCCATTGATCTTTTCATGATCTTTTTGGCAGGGTTTTTTCTCCTCGCGACCCTGTTGTTTACCTCTGCCATCACCTTCATCCAGGGTTATCGTCTGAGTTCTTTTCTCAATCTGGGTCCAATCATCCAGTTTATCCTGAAATACCTCATCCCCTTCTTCTTCACTTTCTGGATGTGCTTTTTGATTTATAAGATCATTCCCAACAGGAAAATCCATTTTAAAACCGCTCTCCAGGCCGCCCTCTTCACAAGTCTCTTCTGGGAGGTGGCAAAACAACTGTTTGGATGGTATATCTTCAACATCGGAAGATTCTCGATGGTCTATGGTTCCTTGAGCGCCCTGATCATTTTCTTCTTATGGGTTTACTATTCCTCGGTCATCGTCATTCTGGGAGCAGAAGCGGTCTATCTTCTGGAGGAAAAAGGTCACTCCTAAACATTATCTTCTCCTGCGTTTTGAAAAAAAGCTCGATTCGGATATTTTCTTTTAAGCCCAGTCCTGTTATATTCTTGTGCGCTGATACGGATATGAACCAAGGGAGGAAAAGATGAAGATTATTAAACCCAAAGGACCTGAGATATTTGATATCGAGTTGGAGAAAGACCTATTGGCTAAGAATAGGGTGCTGGCAAAAGGCAACCGAAGGAAGCTCGATCAGTCGAAGATCATCGCCATCGACATCATGGGCTCGATTGGCTCTGGAAAGACGTCGTTGATCAAAGCGCTCTTAAGGAAGCTCAACATGGGCGAGGCAATCGGGGTAATTGCCGGCGACCTTACGACGACGATCGACGCAGAAAGGATAGAGGAGGAGGGAGCGCGCGTGATTCAGGTCAATACGGGGAAGGAATGCCATCTGGATGCCAATCTGATCCACCGGGCAATAAACGGAATGAAACTGGATGGAGTCAAAATTCTTCTCATCGAAAATGTCGGAAACCTCATCTGTCCCGGAGAATTTCCATTGGGCGCCCATAAAAGAGTCGTCGTGACCTCCGTAACCGAAGGTCCCTACATGATCGTTAAACATCCTTATATTTTTAGAGAAGCGGATGTGATCGTTCTCAACAAGATCGATCTGGCCAAGGCGATGAAGGTGAATCCGTCACAACTGGAGAAGGATGCCCGGAAGATCAATCCCCGCGCTCCATTTATTAAGGCCAATGCATTAAAAGGGACAGGAATTTCAAAGGTGATCGAAGCATTAGGGCTAGAGTAGGCAGGTCAAATTTTTTCCTCCCCCTCTGCCTGCTCCCGCTTGCGGGATTCGGCGGGCAGGCGCCAGGGGAGAGGAAGATAATCGGGTTATTTTCTAAAAATGCACGAATATTCCATTGCCTCTGAGATTGTCAGCAATGTTCTCGATGCCGTAGAGAAGAACAGCGCAAAGAAGGTTCTTTCCGTCCGACTTGAAATCGGCGAGTTGGCCCTCCTCAATGTGGAACAGGTTGTCCACTGGGTTCAGGCGTTATTTAAAGGGACAATGGCTGAAGGCGCGGAGGTGAAGGTTAAAACGATTAAAGCCATTGTTCAATGTCAATCATGCGGATACAAAGGAAGAAATATTCCTGACTCAAGAGACATTGATCAGCATTATGCGGCTTTCATATGTCCAAAATGCGGGTCCCCGGAGGTGAAAATCGAGAAAGGGCGGGAATGCATGCTGAGAAAAATTCAGGCGGTAAGGTGAGGAAAGAGGATTGTGGGCAGTCCTTGGCATTGGACCAAACTGAGATCACTATGAGCCTTTAAAAAATAGAAGTTTTAAGAACTCGGCAGGGGAGAGTATCTTTATCCCTTGATATTCTTTCAAAGGCAGGAGATGTTTTTTGTCACCAGAAATGAGGTATTGAACTTTTCCTTCAATAGCGCACTCTAAAATTCGATTGTCATTATCCTTCTCTTTGATAAAGGCGACTCTGTTCTTCGGGTGGACCAGCATTGTCTTCTTGTTGATTTTTTCAATGGTATGTTTAATTTGGTCTTTAGTCCATTGAAAATCCTCTTTAAGTGTTTCTTCTAATTCTCCTAAAATGAAAGGGGAGATACAGGCTTCTATATCTCCCCTCCAAACCAAATCTAACACCTCCCTGGGTTTACCTTGAAAAGTTAATCCAGAAACAATTACATTGGTGTCAATCACGACCTTATGTTTCGTTTTATCGTCGGTGGGCATCAATGATGTCTTCTATTTGATCTTCAGTAATTCCCCTTTCCCTTGCCTTTAACTCCCCATAATGGTAGATCTTTTTCCACTCCCGTTCCTCAGCGTATCTCCTGACGGCTTCTCTTAAGAGCTCACTTCTTGTTCTTCCCTCTTCTTTCATTATTTCCTCAATCTTTTCCGCCATCTCGGGAGGCAAAGATAAGGTTATGGTTTTTGTGACTCTTGCCATAACTTGACTCCTTTGTTGTCAATTAGTATTACTCAATTCATTGTAACAAACGTGGATTTACTGTCAAGAAAAATTCAAGGGATTTCTGAAAAAAACCAGAAATCCCTGATTACACCGATTAGGTACTGATTACACAGATTAGAAATGCATTGATCAATAAAGGAAAATCTGTGAAATCATTTTTTGAAATCTGCGTAATCAGAGAGCGAAAATTAGTTTTTCAGAGCTCTCTTCAAGGGTGTGTGTTGCCTCATGGCAATGGACCGGGATGAAAGCCATTTAACATTCAGCAGATCCTTGGATACTGACCGCCGGTGAGCATGTCGAGGATTCGGTGACCGCCGATCAGCGTTTTGAGAACCACCTTCTTCGCATTCTCTTCCGTCACCCTTCCGATGATTTGTGCATCTTTGCCCAGAGGATGGGCCTTCATCGTGTCTAATAGATGATTTTCCACATCAGGCGGGCAGATGGCGATCAACTTTCCTTCATTCGCAAGATAGAGCGGATCTAAGCCTAATAATTCGGAGATCCCCCTGACCGATTCCCGGACGGGAATTTTTTCCTCTTCGATCACCATTCCAACGTTAGACATCGATGCGATCTCATTTAATGTCGTGGCTAACCCTCCGCGGGTCGGATCTCTCATGCACCGGATCGCAGGGCAGACATCGAGCATCTTTCGGACCAGGTCGTTCAGGGGGGCGCAGTCGCTTTTTAATTCCTCCTGGAATTTAAACCCCTCTCTCTGGGAAAGAACGGCCATTTCATGGTCTCCGAGGTGCCCGTTCAGGAGAATGCCATCGCCGGGTCTTGCATTTTTCCCGGAGAGTTTCGTCCCCTCTTTGATCGATCCGATTCCTGCCGTATTAATAAAGAGCTGATCGGCGGCCCCATGTTCTACCACTTTGGTATCTCCTGTGACAATCTTTACCCCTGCTTCTTCTGCTGTGATGTGAATGGAGGAGATGATTTTTTTGAGAAGTTCAATGGAGAAACCTTCTTCAATGATCAAGGAAAGGCTGAGATATGAAGGAATAGCCCCTTTCATCGAAAGATCGTTGACTGTCCCACAAACGGCAAGCCTTCCGATATTCCCTCCCGGAAAGAAGAGGGGGTTGATGACATAGGAATCGGTGGTGAAGGCAAGCCTCTCTTTCTGATTAGGGATCTCGGCACTATCGTCCAATGGTTCAAGGAAGGGATTTAAGAAGAGAGGGAGAAATAATTTCTGAATGAGATCGTGGGAGAGTTTCCCTCCGCTTCCATGGGCTAAGAGGATTTTATCTTCAGGCATAATTAAATTCCTCACCGTTTCAGGGCTAAAGCCCTGAGTTACGTAAGTCAACCCTTCAGGGTTGATAGAATTTGAAATAGGTATGACAGGTTCCTTCGATGGAGACCATGCAGGGACCGATCGGGTTTTCCGGATGGCAGACCTTTTTAAATAACCGGCATTCGAGAGGGGTTTTGATTCCCTGAAGCACTTCGCCGCAGAGACACTCCGGATGCTCTTTGAGCGGTTCCACCTCCACCTTGAAGACTCTTGCATCCATCGCCTGAAAGGCTTCCTTGAACCGATAACCGCTCTCCGGAATCCTTCCGATGCCTCTCCAGTGTCCATCCGCTTTTTCAAAAACCACTTCTATTTTTTCCATCGCCAATGGGTTTCCCTCTTTTTTGACAATTCTCTTGTACTGAATCTCTATCTCCGGCCGGTTCTTCTCAATCTGCCTGACCAGCATCCAGATTCCCTGAAGGATGTCCAATGGCTCAAAACCCGTAATCACGGCAGGAATGGAGAACTCCTTTGAGATGAATTGATAAGGAGCTGTCCCGAGAATGGCGCTCACATGACCTGGAAGGATCAACCCATCGATCTTGATTTGTGTTGATTGTAAGAGGGCGAAAAGGGCAGGAGGAATCCGTTTCTGACTGTTTAAGAAGAAGAGGTTTGGAATACCCATTTCCTTTGTGCGCAGAATGGCCACTGCGATCGTCGGCGAGGTGGTCTCAAAACCGATGGCAAAGAAAACGACCTTCTTCCCGGGATTTTCCTTTGCAGTCCTTAATGCCTCGAGAGAGGAGTAGATGATCCGGATGTCTTTTCCTTCGGCCTTCTCCTTCTGGAGGTTTGAGGTGGAACCAGGGACTTTCATCATATCGCCGAACGTGGTCAGGATCACATCTTTCTGTCGGCAGAGGGCAATGGCAAAATCGATATCGCTATTGGGTGTGACACAGACCGGGCAGCCAGGGCCGGAGATCAAACGTATCTGTTCAGGAAGAAGGCCCCTGATGCCATACCGGAAGATAGAGACCGTATGCGTTCCACAGACCTCCATCAACTGGATCGGCCGTGTGGAAACCTCTTTTATCTTCTCAATCAGCCCCTTCGCAATTTCTTGGTTTCTGAATTCATCAACGAATTTCATATTGCCTCGGCCATCTTTTTCAGAAGCTCCAGCGTTTCCATTGCATCCTCCTCATCCACTTTTTGAATCGCAAAGCCCGTATGGATTAGGACATACTCTCCCACGGAGGCATCAGGGCAGAGGTCAAGAGAAATCTCCCTTAAAAAACCTCCTACATCTACCTTGGCCATATTTTTTTGAATTTCTAATACCTTCCCTGGAACACCTAAACACATAGAAATAACCTCGTAATAACACCCCCTCACCCTCCCCTCTCCCCCTTGAGACTGTGTCACAATGGGGAGGGTGAGGGGTAACAATTTTTAGCATAACGAATGAAAAAACTCTACCTGTCTCCATATCGATATGATACAATGCAGCCCAACAGAGGAGGAATCCCAATGGCCTATCGATATGGAGATCGTTTTCAACTCGGCCTGTTTCCACCCAGCATTGAAGACTACGTGGCCCCTAATAACCCGGTCAGAGCCTATGATGCTTTTGTGGTAGCCCTTG
>JAGXTA010000133.1 GCA_018333535.1 Deltaproteobacteria bacterium
TGTCCGGAAGGTCAGGAGACCTTCCACTACCCGGGGATTGATTATTGTCCGGAAGGTCAGGAGACCTTCCACTACCCGGGGATTGATTATTGTCCGGAAGGTCAGGAGACCTTCCACTACCCGGGGATTGATTATTGTTCGGAAGATCAGGAGACCTTCCTCTACCCAGAGGGGTGTCCAGGTCAGCAGCCCCGTTGTTACCCACTGATTCACAAATCATGTGAATATGATCGGGCATGACAATAAACCCTTTTAGTTTAAAATCCCCTCGTTGTTCATAGAACAACAAAGTGCTTACAGCCGCTTTAGCAATGTCTTTATACTTAAATATCTCAACACGCTTATTTGTGACCATCGTAATAAAATGGTAGCCTTCGTTATATTTTGGTTTTTTGGATGGCAGGTCAGGAGACCTGCCGCTACCCGGGAGTTGATTATTGTTCACAAGGTCAGGAGACCTGCCGCTACCCATTAGTCTATCCATCATTGTTTCGTGCTTCGAATTTATGAATTTTTGTTTACTTCTTTGATCGCCTCGATGATCTGGAGATAACCGGTGCAGCGGCAGAGGTTTCCTGATATGGCGGTCCGGATCTCCTCCTCGGTGGGTTTCGGATTTTCATCGAGAAGGGCCTTGGCCGACAGGATCATCCCGGAGGTGCAGAAGCCGCACTGGACCGCTCCATTCTCGATGAAAGACCGCTGGATGGGATGCAGGTTTCCATCCACATCAGCCAATCCTTCAATCGTGATGACGTTTTTTCCATCCGTCTCCATTATGGGAAAGAGGCAGGAATTGACGGCCCTCCCATTGATCAGGACGGTGCAGGCCCCGCATTCTCCCATGCCACAGCCTTCCTTGGTTCCGGTCAGTTCCAGCTCATTTCTCAGAACCTCCAGAAGGGTGAGATGCGGTTCGACTTCGATCTGGATAGGGTCGCCATTCAGTTTAAATCGGATGGTCTGTTTCATCGATCAACAATCCTTTCTAAGGCATGATGGTCAAGCTCATCTTAAAAAGTCACATTTTCTACCGTTCACCCTGGGGCTCTCGAAGGGTGAGTTTTTCTGCCGTTCATGCTTCGACAGGCTCAGCACGAACGGATTGTTTTCAGCGTCTATACGATTCTGGAATGATTCACAAGAGACTGTCTGATCCCTTTTTCAACAAGAACTCCGGCCATCTCCCTGCGGTATTCTGCGGAGCCCCGGATGTCGGTGATCGGAGAGCACTCCTGTTTGGCGCAGTCCCCCGCCTTCCTGATGATGCCATCATCGAGGAGATTTCCCTCAAGGATCTTTTCCGTCTCTTTTGCTCTCAGGGGAGTTGGGGCCACGGCTCCTAGTGCGATCCGGGCTCGCTCGCATATCCCCGTTTTTGGGTCAAGGGTTAATAGAACAGCCACATTGACCACGGAAAGGTCCACGCTCTTTCGCCGACCCAGCTTGAGATAGGCTCCCACGCTATTGGGAGGAGGAGAGGGCAGGAGGATTCCTTTTAATATCTCCTTTTTATCGAGGGCGTTTTCACCGGGTCCAACAAAGAAAGATTCAAGGGAAAGGCGTCTCTCACCATTCTGACTGACCAGATGAGCCTCCGCTTCATAAACGAGCAGGGAAGGAGACGTTTCAGCGGAAGGAGAAGCCGTGCAGAGATTGCCGCCGATGGTTGCGACATTTCTGACCTGAACCGACCCGAGAACGCTTGATGCCCCGGCCAGAATGGGAAACCTCTTTCTGATCAGTTCGGACTGTTCGATTGTCCGGTGAGTGACCAGCGCCCCGATTTTAAAAATCCCGTTAAACTCGATTTGATCCAGACCAGGAATTCCCCGGAGGGAGATGAAGACATCAGGAGAGATCTTTTTCTGCCTGTTCATCACAATGGCATCGGTTCCGCCTGCGATCATTTTTGCCCTGTCCCCATATTGATTTAAAAGAGAAAGGGCTTCCTCAAGGGTATTGGGTTTGAGGTAGTCAAACTTTTTCATAGGACCCTCCGCTGGATGACATTACCTTACTAAACTGGGCAAGAAGAGGGCAATCTGAGGGAAAAGGATCATCATCCCCATCGTGATTGCATAGGCGGGAATAAACCAGAAAACACCTTTAAAGACCGTCGAAAGGGGAATATCAGGAGCCATTCCCGAAACCACATAAGCGCAGATTCCTACCGGTGGAGTGATCGCCCCCAGGGTTGTCACCACCGTGAGGATGCAGCCAAACCAGACCGGATCATATCCGAGATTGATTGCCATGGGATAGAAGATGGGGATTGAAATTAAGAGGAAGCCGAGCGCATCCATCACCATTCCCGCAATTGCATAAATCAACAGGATGCAAACCATAATCATATAGGGAGGGACATGAAGCGTTGAGACAAAGTCGACCGCGAGAAAGGGAAGGCGGCTGATGGTCAGAAAACGGCCGAAGATGACCGCTCCCCAGATGATCACGATCACCATGCAGGTGACTTTGAGGGCATCCGTAATGGATGAGACAAATCCCTTCCAGGTGAGTTTTCTTCGAATGGTTCCTGCGATCAACAGAGCGAAGAAGGCGCCGGCGGCTCCTGCCTCGGTCGGAGTATAGGCTCCGGTGTAAAGTCCTCCCATGACGAGGCCAAAAAGGATGAACATCTCCGCCATCCCGGGCGTGGCCTTGATCTTATCGATGAGCCTGACCTTTGGTCCCCCAGGACCCCATTCCGGGTGTTTCACACAGACGAGGTAAATGGTTAGCACAAACAGAACTGCCATCAGGATCCCCGGCAGCGTTGAACCCCAGAACAGTTTTCCGATGGATTGTCCGGTCTGGATGCCGTAAACAATCAGCACAACGCTCGGCGGAATAACGACCCCAAGCGTTGAACCGCAGGCGATTGAACCGGCCGAAAGGGCTTTGTCATAGTTATATTTTTTCATCTCCGGCAGGGCGACGGTTGTCATGGTGGCGGCAGTGGCATTATTGGAACCACAGATCGCAGCAAAACCCGCACAGGCCATGACGGTGGCCATGGCAATTCCACCCCGGGTCCGGCCAAACCATTTATAGGCTGTTTCATAAAGGCTCTTATTGACTCCTGAATGGAAGCAGATGGTTCCCATCAGGATGAACAGGGGAATGACGGTAAGACCATAAGATGAAAAAATAGACCAGGTCTCTGTGCCAATTGTCGAAAGGGCGGAATTGATGCCTGTGACATACCACAATCCGAAGAAGCCTACCAGAGCCATTGAAAACCCAACCGGCATCTGAAGGAAAATCATCACCCCGAGAAGAAGGAAAATTCCGGTGAGCCCGATCATCTATTTTTCTCCTTTTTGAGGACGAAGGGTTTTTAAAAAATCGATCAAGAGAACAAAGGCAAGAAGAAGGCAACAGAGGGCGACCACGTAAACAAAGGGATGATAGATGATCCTCAGGGTTTCGGATGTTTCTCCCCTTTTCCATATGGCGGTAGCATAGCCCCCGCTCTGCCATGCGACCAGAACGAAGAAGGCCATGCAAACCAGAGAATTGAAGGCGTTGACGAACCGTTTGGTTTTGGCTGAATAACGTCTTCCCAAAATATCGACGGAGATGTGGCTCCGGTTAACCTGGGCATAACCCAGGGGCAGGGCGACCACGAGAGCGCCGAAGAACCCCACCAGCTCATAGGCCCCCTTGAAAGGCGATCCTAAAATCCGCATCAGCATATTGGCACAGGCGATGCCCGTCAAACCCACAAGGGCTATTCCTCCGAACCAATTAAACCATCTGTTCAGGTTATTGCTGAACTTATCCAGTCCGATGATCATACCTTGCTCCATTATCTGAAAAGAGGCATTTCGATGAAGAGGGGAGGCTTGGGCCCTCCCCTCCACTTTTAAGGCATACGATCAATCTGAATTTCCTAGAAAATAGCATCGAATAACACGAATGACACCGAATGACACGAAAGGGGAATCATTCGTCCATATTCGTGAAATTCGTTCTGAGTAATCATTTTCATCGTTCGTGGGTGCCCTCCGGGCATGCCGAATCAATCAGGGAATTGTTTGCTGTATTTTTCCTTCAGTTTCAACGTATCATCGAGGATTGCTTTCGCAGGCAATCCCTTTGCTTCAACGTCCTTGAGATGTGTGTCGATCATGGGCTTGAGCAATGCATCCCATCTCGAGATCTCTTTGGGCGAGAGTTTATAGACCTGAACGTTGTGAGTCTGTTCGGACCACTTCATCGATTCTTTCACGTGATTGTCCACATATCTCCCCGTCCAGATGGCTTGGTCCATTCGAATGTCATCCATGGTTTTCTTCACATCCGCAGGCAGGGAATCCCATTTCTTCTGATTCATCACTACGGCAAAAGAGACGACGAAAAGATTGACATTGGAGGTCACATGGCGGCAATATTCGGCATATTTGAAGTCTTTCATCACTTCAAGGGAGGAGACGTTTCCCTTGATGACGCCCTTCTGAATGGCTTCGGGGACATCGGATTGAGGCATGCCCACGGCTGCGGCGCCGAGGAGGCCGAGAATCTTTGCGCCTGTTCCGGAGGCTCTTAGTGCATAGCCCTTTAAATCCTCGAGGCCAAGGATGGGTTTCATGGACATGATATTTGCAGGCGGGCAGGTAAACATCGTGAGGACCTTAAATTTTTCGAGTTCCTTGGGTTTATATTTCTCAACGAGTTCAGAGAGCACAGCGCTCGCTACGGTGGCGCTTGGCCATCCAACAGGGAGATCGACAAATTCGACGATCGGGAACATCCCCGGGAAATAAGAGGTTGCCGTGGAGCCAATATCCGCGGTTCCTGCTGCAACACCGTCGAACATGTTCTTTGCTCCCAGCAGGGTGCCTCCAGGGTAGGTATCGATCTTGACTTTTCCTGCTGTCCTCTTCTCAATCTCCGTTTTCCACCTTTCCATCTGAACGCAGGGGAAGGTGGGGGCGGGCGGGAAGTTTGCGTAACTGAGCTTGATCTGGGCCTGTGCGGGCGCTGTTAGCAATCCGCTTACCACCAAGAACGCCATTAGAATTCCTGTCAGGGCAATTAAAAAGAGCTTTTTTCTCATCTTCTTTCCTCCTTTCTCGAATTGAAGTGCCGTGTCATTAGTGGATACTGTATACAATTGTCGGATTTTGTCAAGGTTTTCTTTTCCTCACCTCCTTTTTCGTAACACTTTACCTGTTTGAAAATCTTTGTAAAATCCCTCCCGACCTCCCTTTGCCAAAGGGAGGAGATAGAGCTTTCCCCCTTTGGTAATCTTTTCCCTGCCAAAGGCAGGCAAAGGGGGATGGAGGGGGATTTTATGATGATTCTTTTGGTCAATTGACTCATTAAACTCTTCAAACTCTTCTTTTCATAAGGCTAAATTGATTCAAAACTCATAACTCATAACTCAAGCCTCTTCCCTGTGGTCATAAACCCGTTTGCTCTTCCGCTCCGAGCGGGGAAGCGACCCGTAATTGACCACCTCGACTTTGCCGCTAACCAGGATCTGTTTTTTTATCTCCTCCTCAATGGTTCTGGTCAAAGCATCGTCTCCTGATGGGGGCAATCCCTCGGCCCTCTCCACTTTGACGGTCATGTAATCCTTTCCATCCTCCTTGCGATGCAGGTGAATCTGGTATTCGCTTCCCGCCTCTTTGATCCCGGAGAGAAGATGATCGATCTGGCCCGGATAGATATTGACCGCCCGGATAATGAACATATCATCGGACCTTCCAAGCAGACGATCATGCATGGGGAGGATGGAACCGCAGGAACACCGTTTGGGAATGAGTCGGGTGAGGTCCCGGGTGCGGTAACGGATCAGGGGGGCGGCTTCTTTACGAAGGGTGGTGACCACCATCTCGCCGGTTTCTCCCGGAGCAACCGGTTCAAGCGTCTCCGGATTGAGAAGTTCGAGAATATAGTAGTCCGCCCAGTAGTGGATTCCTTCATGATAAAGACAATCGAGGCCGGTTCCCGGTCCATAGAGTTCCGTCATTCCCGGGATGTCAAAGACATGCTCGACCCCGAGGAGTTCCTTCATCCTGATTCTCATGGCATCGCTCGAACGTTCCGACCCCATGATCACTTTTTTTAAGGCGATCTTGTCGGTCAACCCTCTTTTTTCCACTTCTTCGCCCATCAGGAGGGCCATTGAGGCCGTGGCACAGAGGACGGTCGACTGAAAGTCCTCCAGGAATTGGCACTGCATATCGATATTTCCGGGACCGATGGGAATGGCCGTGGCCCCCAGCCGTTCGACCCCTGACTGAAAACCGACTCCGGCCGTCCATACACCATATCCCACAGCGATTTGAACTCGATCTTTCGTTGTCAGACCGGCCATCTCATAACAGCGGGCGAACATATTTGCCCAATCGTTAATGTCCTTCTGCGTATAGCAGAGAACCTTCCGCTTTCCTGTGGTTCCGGAGGAGGCATGGATCCTGACAATTTTTTCAAAAGGGACCGATCTTAAGGGGAAGGGGTATCCCTCCTGAAGGTCTTTGGCAGTGGTGAAAGGAAGTTTTGATATATCCTTGAGCGACTTGATCTGTTTGGGCCTGACTCCTGCCTCATCGAAACGATTCCGATAAAATTCGGAATTCTTATAGACCTGATTGACCGTCCATTGAAGCCCTGCAAGTTGGACCCGCTTGAGGTCTCTCTCTGTTCGAATCTTCGGCATGAAGCTTTTTCCCATTTTGTCCCTCCTCTATTAACCGGAACTTATCGTATAAAAAAACGGATAATCCGTCAAGCGAAAATAGAAACGATCACACGAGTTCGAACTTACAAAAAGCATCTCCTTTCGCAAAACAGAGGTCTTTAAGGATCCTATTCTCCCATATTTCTTCTTCTTTTTGAGCTGAGGGATCTCTGGTGGGTGATGGAAATGAGGGCAACGGATCCCACCACCATCAATGCGGCAACCAAGATGCGAAAGGTCAGAATCTCTTCAGCCAGGAAATAACCGAGCAACACCGCTACGATTGGATTGACATAGGCATAGGTGGAGACGAGGGGGGTTGGAGCAGAGCGCAATAGCCAGGTATAAGCGGTGAATCCAATCCAGGACCCGAATACCACCAGATAAAGCCATCCTAACCAGGATGACCTGGAGATAGAAAGCAAACTCACGCGTCCCAATTCTCCGGTCATGATTCCCAGAAGGAGTAAACCCAATCCTCCGGCCAGCATCTCCATTCCAGTTCCAAGCAACGGGGAGGGTGGAAGTTTGGCCTGACGACTATAGAGGGATCCGATAGACCATAACAGTGAGGCCAGCACTAAAACCCCTGCCCCTGCAGGATCAATGTTCTCTTTTGAGCTGACCGATTGAAAAGGGTCGATCAGGATGACGATACCGATAAAACCCAGCCCGACCCCTAAGATGGCCCATCGATTAGGCCTTCGTCCATCCGGGTGAAGCATATCAATGAGGATCATCCAGAGAGGCGCGGTTCCCACCAGCAAGGCTGCGACCCCTGATGCTACCCACTGCTCGGCCCAGACAACGCCGCCATTGCCGCCTACCAATAAAAAGATGCCGATCACTGACGCAGACCGCCACTCCTTCCATGAAGGCCGCGGATCTCCCATGGCCCGCCTGACCAGGTAGAGCACGGAGCCTGCAATGAGAAAACGGACGCCAGCCATCAGGAAGGGCGGCATCGTCTGGACAGCAAAGCGGATGGCCAGATAGGTCGAACCCCAGACCATGTAGACACTGATCATTGCAGACCAGATAAAGAAGGAGGAGGGGGAGTCGGGTTTTTCAGGCGACGGGTTCATCATGACCGTTGAAATAATTCCGATGGATATTTATATTCTATGCCGCTTCCCATTTTGGGAAAAGGCATGACACCCATTTCAGGTGATGATAGGATGCCCACCTTTTTGGGTACAGTATAACGAATCATGTTGAGAAAGCAAGGCAGGACACTGTGTCGTTATCCCTAATTGTTCTTGCGAGCTACCGACGGGAACCTGCCTGTTCGCCGCAGTGCTATGTTTCGACACGCAGATGACAAAATCTTTTTATTCCACGGCCGATTAAAAATGGGAAGCGTCCCTATTTTTCAAAGGATTTCATCACATCTTCCTTCAAGATCTTTCCCATTCTATTTCTGGGAAGTTCATTCAGGAAGAGAATCTCTTTAGGGCATTTCCAGTCGTGGAGGTGTTGCTTGCAGTGATCTCTTATCTCTTTTTCTGCAAAGGCGACTCCGGGTTTTAGTATCACGGCAGCGACTACCTTTTCACCCCACTTCTCATCGGGCATTCCTACAACACAGGACTCCGATACTTTTGGGTGCTGGTTGATTACGGATTCGATCTCTTTAGGGGAAATGTTTTCTCCTCCGGAGATGATGATATGCTTCAAACGGTCTGTGATGTAATAGTATCCATCCTTATCCTTCTTCCCCAGATCGCCTGTCCGAAACCATCCATTCACAAATACAACCTCTGTCTCCTTCGGTTTTTTCCAGTAACCCGGGGTGACATGAGGGCCCATTAACCAAATTTCACCCACCTCACCCGGCTTCACATCTTGAAACGTCTCTGGGTTTACAATTCTTGCTTCCACTTGTGGGAGAGGAAGGCCGATGGACCCCGGTTTCTTTAGACCCCGTAATGGGTTTGAGAAATTCATTCCTGTTTCGGACATTCCTTCCCTTTCCACGGGTTCTTTGCCAAAGGTTTTTTTGATCCTCTCAAAATCTTTCGGAGCCAGTGGAGCAGAGCCGGAAACGAGAAGCCTAAGGTGGCTGAAGTCTGACTTTGCACCTTCCATTTTGTCGATCATCCTTAAATACATCGTCGGGACAGCCATAAAGAGGGTGCAGGCGAGTTCCCCTTCTTGAGAAGAAAGAATATCCATAACGGTTTCAGCTGCGAATTCATCGCACATCACGATCTTTGCTCCGGCGATCAGAGAGGTGTGGAGAGCAAAGCATAAACCATGGACATGGAAGAGCGGAAGAGCATGGCAGAGCACATCTTTTTCCGTGATCTCCCAGATGCGGATGATGTTCTTTGCGTCTTGGGTCAGGTTCTGTTGAGTCAGGATGGCTCCCTTGGGTTGGCCTGTGGTGCCGGATGTATAGATAAGAATAGCTGGATCGTTAGGATTTCCCTGCTCAAGTGAAAATTGGGTGGAGGACTCGGGGAACAGTTCGTCTTCTTCAAATGGGTTCCCCGTGTCGATTGAGATCATTGGCCGTTCTTTATCCAGGGATTGGATCAAAGCCTCTTCTTTCTTGCCTGCAATAATGATCGTGGCATCGGTATCCCTTAGAAAATAGTCCATCTCATCTTTTTTAAAACCAGGATTGAGAATCACGGAGATGGCGCCAACCTTTTGCACGCCCAAATGAAAGAGAATCTGTTCGATACTCTTTGGCATGAAAAGGATGGCTCGATCACCCTTCCGAAGCCCGTTTGTTTTCAAGCCATTGGCTACCCGGTTGGAAATTTGTTGGAGAGAAGAATAAGTCATCTGGCTCTCCAATCTTCCTTTTCTTAAAAAGAGGATGGCTTTCTTCTCACCCAATCGAAGGGCTGTCCGGTCGATGAGCGATATCAATGTTTCATTCATATCCCTTCTGACCTCGCTTTTTTAAAATTCTAACCAAAAATATTTGAAATTTTACAGACTTGTCATCCTGAACTCGTTTCAGGATCTCACCCTTTGGACAAAACGAGATGCTGAACCAAGCATGACACCATTTGTTTTCAAGTGTTAGAGATAAATTCTCAGACTTTAATGTGTAAGAATCTAATACAATAGGTGGCTATTTTATAAAATATTTTCATAAAATATTCCCGCCCGCTCAATTGGGGGTAGGGTTAAATCCGTTTATGTAAATTCCTTCAAATAAATTGACAGAGATTCATCATTTTGATAATGAATTGGCATAGGTTTGATGTAACTGTACGAAAATATGAATGCATCAACCGAGTCGAAAACATTTTTTTCCTGAAGGTGTAGAAATTTTTAATGCCTTGAGAAAGAGGGGGGAAAATGAATTTATCTATTGACCAGCTTTTAGAGATCTCGCAATATTCGATTGTCCGTCTGGATGGGGCGTGGTTTTTAGCCTTAGCCGGGAAGCTTGGGAAAGAGAAGCATGGGAGATGGATGTCGAAGCGTGGAAACAGTTCTCCTATGTGTTTGGAAAAATGATCAAAAACGACGTTATCAAAAATCCAATATGGCCGGAAAGTTTTCTGGACACTTAAGAGATTCTCAGTAAGGTTTTGAAAATTGAAGGCCGTAAAATAAATGTTGAGGGAGATACAATCTTTGTTCAGGCGTCGGATTGTGAAATCCAGAAAGCCGTTGCCAAAGCCGGCATTGCGGATTGCGGGATTGTGACGGCGCATACTTACCAGGGACTGATGAGGGGGCTATTGGGGAAGGAGATGGGTGTGTTTGTGCGGCACACAAAGAATCTGAATCAGAGCGATGATTATTGTGAGGTGGTCATCTCCAGGCAAACTCATCCATCCACGAAGGGTCGGTTTGGCAAAATATACCTTATTTGAATTGGTAATCATCAGCGTTTCTCCCACTTCCCCATTGCCAATATTGAAATGTGTATTCGGACTGGCTTGATTTAAAATCCCCTTGCTGATATAAAATTCCTGTCCGGATGAAACCTGAAGTCTTGCTAATCGTTAATCTGGTTTTTGCAAATGTCTTTATTTTGCCATTGCGGAAGAAATCTTTCATGACCTATTGCCAAGGGAGAAAGGTTTGGCTAACTGGGTTAGCAATCGCCATCATTACCCCCATGGATGAACTTACTTCTGTGTTTAATGCCCCAGCCGAAGATTTCCATTTTATTGTTCTAAGTTCAATTGTCTTTAGAGGTTTTTATTAGAGTATACCTCGCAGTTGCATAAACGGCCATGGGTAAACCGCTCTTCAAGGCTTCGAACGGCGATTGATTTGACATGTTATGGAAATCAGCGGACTTCACCTAAGGTGAACTCCAGCAAGGGTTGGAATTGTATGTGCTGATTGCCTTAAAGGTTCGCCCCGAAGCCTTTACTACCGGTTTACCCATGTCCGTATGACTAAATCTTCTGCAACGTTAAGGTATATATAATAAATGGAGGTTCCAATTGATCAGGTTTGACAAAAGGACAGTAAGTGAGCTCGTGATTTTGGGTGCCGTCATTGTCGGTATCACGCTCCTTTTGTATGCACTTGACCTGTTTCATCTCTTCACGGACAAGGATCGGATGCTCAGTCTTATTGAGGAGCATCGGGCATATGCGGTATTCATTTTTATTGGACTTCAAGTGATCCAAGTGTTGGTTGCGATTCTGCCCGGAGAGGTTACAGGATTTGTGGGTGGAATCTTCTTTGGACCTTTATGGGGAATTATTTTTTCAACCGTCGGGCTCACCCTCGGTTCATGGATTGCGTTTAACCTTGCACACCTGTTTGGCCGACCCCTAATCGACATCATTGTTAGGCAGGAGACCATTAAACGTTTTGACTATGTGATGAAACACAAAGGGTTGTTTCTGGCCTTTTTGCTCTTTCTCGTCCCCGGATTCCCAAAGGATATTCTGTGTTACCTGCTTGGGCTGGGCCATATGCGACAGGGGGAATTTCTGATAATCTCCATCGCGGGTCGTTTACTTGGGACTACCCTTCTTACGATTGGAGGTAGCTTTTTTAGAGATGAGCGTTACGGAGCTCTATTCACGGTTGTCGGTATCAGCATTGGAGTGATCTTAATTGTATTGATCTACCGCGCAAAGATCGAAGGCTGGTTCAAGGCGATTCATGCAGCTAAGCGCATCAAAGCCTATCATGAGCGGAGGAGATCAAAGAAAAAGCATAGAAATGTTGAGAAAACGCAAAATCCTAAATCAACCTAAATGAGGTCCGATCATACGAAGGACTTGTTGACGTCGATTTTGCCTTTATGTAAGACCGAATGGAGAAGAGGAAAACAAAATGAGAAGGCTAGGAGGGTTTACTTTTTGAGAACACATCAGTCCATTCAGGAAAATTTCGAGATTTCGCGAAACAACCTTCATACTCGTTACCCGATCAGCAATTCTAATACTCCAATCGAGTGAAAATATTTTGACAAAATCCCCTCTAACTCCCCTTTGCCAAAGGGGAG
>JAGXTA010000134.1 GCA_018333535.1 Deltaproteobacteria bacterium
GATTTCACTCCTCTTTTTTAAACTGTTCGAAAGAGGAAACCTCAATTTCTTCAATTTTAATCAGAACGAAACCTTAAAAAAGGTGGGATTTAAAAAGATTAAAACCTTTTCCATATCAGCCAGTATCTTACAAATCACCCTCGCCCATAAGAATTAACCCTTTTTCTGATTTATGGGATCGCCATTGCATTGACTTAAATTGCTTTGTTCAAAAATGTCCTGAGATGGCGGAAAATCTCATTTTTGAACTCATTCAATTCAATTTCAATCAATTACGGGCAAATGTGAGCAAAATAGGGACTCGATTGATTGGCATTTGGATTGCATTTTGTTTATTGATAAAAAATAACCATCATTCATAACGTCGATAAAGCCAAACCACGAGTAATCGTGGGGCGGAAAGCCACGGGTCCAAGAAGAACCCAAAAGAGGTTCTTACTCTTGGCTAATAGCTGATAGCCAAAAGTCTCTTGGGTGGATTTGCCCGCAAATCCCTTGGATAGCCGAGTTGCCGAAGCGGAGGAAATCTTTCGGAACCCGTGGTCTATATTTGCCACGGGTTTTTTATTGCTAAACTTTCCGGCAAGAGATTTAAAGAACCTTTCAGAAATCTTTGATGAAAAGGAGGGATGAAGATGTCCTTAGAGAGATTGTGTAAATTTTATGATCATTCCAGATGTCTCCTCAATAACAATTTTTGCGACCTGGATTGTAACCGATTATCCGATGAAAAGGGGTTCGGACTGGGGGAGGCGAGGGATAAGATCAAAAAGTGGACCAATGAAGAATTGGACAAAGAATTGAGAAAGGCTGAATGGAGATTGAGATAAGGATGCCCGGGAATTAATTTCCCTGTTTTGGTGTCTTTCGCGATTGTTCCAATATGGCGCTCTTCATCAATAGTTCCTTAAATCCTTTCCTTACTTCCGCATCGGTGATGTTCTGAAGGAGTCCTTCGATCTGGTCAATCGTTTTTCTGTCAAGCCTCACCTCTCTCTCCTGTTTCCTCTCCCTTAGCGGAGTCACTGCCGCGGGAATTTTCCCCACCTTGAATCGGATGTCCTCAATCAGGGGTTCGCCCAGGAAACCATTGATCTTTCCCAAAAGGGCTGGTTTTAGAAATTGGAGCTGTTGCATCCAGGTGGAATGGGAGACATCGATGAAAAGGATGTGATTCCGGATGGCGCGGGGTTGCGTCTGATGAGCGATTGCCTCTCCCACGATCTCTTTCCAGGCGCCCCAGATGGAGTAGGTTTTCAAAGGGACTTCAAGTTGCAGGCCCTTGAGGGTCTGTGCCAGTATTGAATGAATGGACTGGGGCTTTTTCATAAACTTAATTTAAAGGCTATCAGGTCATCAGGGAATCAGGATGCAGGATACCAGGGAACCAGGATATCAGGAAAACGTGAAAAAAGACTTCTTAACCTGATATTCTGACAACCTGATAACCACCCCCTGATAACCTGATAATCGGATAACCTTCTATTCGATACCGATCTTCGAAGCATCAATCCTCGGAAAGAGAGGCGTTGGTTTGGCCACCCTCTTTCCCGGGTTCAAGCCCCCCCATGTTCCGCCTTCGTCCAGGCGCTGTTCCCAGAGATTGGTTTCCATCCCGAGCTGGGACCACATCTTCTCAGCAGTCGAGGGCATAAAGGGAGCCAGGAGAAGGGCGGTGATGCGGAGTGATTCCAGCGTCTGGTAGAGGACAGTGGAGAGGCGGGGTCGATCCTTCTCTTCTTTTGCAAGAGACCAGGGAGCGGTCTCATCGACATACTTATTCGAAGCGCTCACGATCTCCCAGAGCGTGGCCAGCGCTTTGTTAAAGGCGAGGTCGTTCATCTGGACGGGGAATTGAGCGAGAACCTTAGCGGAGATTCCCTGAAGCCGCTGGTCGATCTCTTCTGGAAAGGAAGGGGCCGGGATTTCGCCGTCAAAATAACGGATGACCATGCTGAGGGCCCGGCTGAATAGATTGCCCAGATCATTGGCCAGATCGCTATTGATCCGGTGGATCATGGCGGAGTGAGAAAAGTCTCCATCCATTCCGAAAGAAACCTCCCTCATGAGGAAATACCGGACCGCATCCACGCCATAAATATCAATCAGGCGGTTCGGCTCCACCACATTCTGGAGCGATTTGGACATCTTCTTTCCCTCCACCGTCCACCATCCATGGGCAAAGACCGTCTTGGGAGGCGTGAGCCCGATGCCATTGAGCATGGTGGGCCAGTAGACGGTGTGGGTGGTGAGGATGTCCTTGCCGATGAGGTGAATGGCCTGGGGCCAAAAATCGGAGAAGGAATTCTCGCCGGAACCATAGCCGATCCCGGTCACATAGTTAATCAGGGCATCGAACCAGACATAGGTCACATAATCCGTATCGAAGGGAATTTCAATTCCCCACATCAGACGCTTTTTGGGCCTTGAGATGCAAAGGTCTTCAAGGGGGCCCCGGAGGAATCCCAGAATTTCATTTCTTCTTGATCCGGGAAGGATGAACCGGTCATTCTTTTCGATATGTTCGATGAGCCAGGATTGATATTTGCTCATCCGGAAAAAGTAGTTTTTCTCCGAGATGTCGACGACCTCCCGGAGACAGTCCGGGCATTTCCCCTCAGAGAGGTCTTTTTCGGTCCAGAACCGTTCACAGGGAACACAGTACCATCCCTCGTAGCTCGCCTGATAGATCTCGCCTCGATCGTAGAGGTCCTGAAGGATCTTCTGGACAACCTTCTTGTGACGGGCCTCGGTGGTGCGAATGAAGTCGTTGTTGGAGATGTTGAGCCTCTGCCAGAGGGACTGGAACCGTTTGACCATTTCATCGCAGTGGGCCTTCGGATCGACCCCCCGTTCCTGTGCGGCCTTCTCCACCTTCTGGCCATGTTCATCCGTGCCGGTGAGAAAGAAAGCATGATAACCTTCGAGTCGTTTGAAACGGGTGAGGATGTCGGCGGCCACGGTCGTATAGGCGTGCCCGATATGGGGAACATCGTTGACATAGTAGATGGGCGTGGTGATGTAGAAAGCGCCTTTAGATTTCGGATGCATGAATCGTGACTTCTCCCCCTTCTTCCAGTTGAACGGTCACGGTCTGGTTGAGGACATTCTGGCGGATCACTTTTCCTTTGCCTGAGCGGGTGACGATGTGCTTTCCCACTCTGGGAAGATTCTTCTTGAGCTCCATATAGGTTGGATATTCGTAAGCCAGACAGCACATCAGGCGGCCGCAGATGCCTGAGATTTTTGTCGGATTGAGGGCGATGTTCTGTTCTTTGGCCATTTTGACCGAGACCAGTTCAAACCGGTTCAAAAATTTGGCGCAGCAGAGCTCTCTTCCGCAACCTCCGACGCCGCAGATCATCTTGGCCTCATCCCTCACGCCGATCTGCCTCATCTCGATCCGCATCCTGAACTGGGCGGCCAGATCCTTGACCAGTTCCCGGAAATCGACCCGCTTCTCCGCCGTAAAGTAGAACAGAACCTTAGAGCGGTCCAGGAGGACCTCTGTCTTGACCAGCTTCATCTGGAGGTTCTTCTCTTTGACCTTCTCCATGCAGAATTGAAGGGCATCCTTTTCCAGTTGCTTGTTTTTCTCAAATTGCACCAGATCTTCGGGAGCGGCTTTGCGCGCCACCTTTTTTGGAGATTTCAGGATGAACCGTTTCTCCTTTTCCTGCGGTGGGGAGAGGACCTTTCCCATCACCAATCCCTTATCCGACTCAACGATGACCGGTTCTCCGGCGCTCAAGGAAAGGTCTCCGGCATCGAACTCTTCCGCCTTGCTGTTAGCCATTCTGACATAGACCATTCGAATCATCTTCTCTATCCTTCAGCCCAGGAGAGCATCATTGCCTCTAATGACAGCCTCGTATTGGCATTCCCTCTAATTGCACGAGACGTGTGATGGAGAATCTCCATCCGTTTTAAAAGAGAGGAGAGATCCCATCCCCCGACAATCTCTTCCATCTCTTCCGACAGATCGGAATGGATCAATCTCGAACCCTCCATGGATGTCTTCATCACGATGAGATCCCTCAAAAGCGTCTTGGCCATCTCAAGGATCAAGTGGAGATTCTCTCTCTGTGAGGGAAGGGATTCAATCCAGCCTTCTTTCTCCTCGATGGAAAGCGATTTCGATCCCATCCATCCCGCGAGAAGCTCTTTTCTTGGAATTCCGGCTATCTCCTCTTTAATCTCCAGGGCCTTTCCAGGACTCCCCTCTGAAAGAGAGGCGAGAAGGTAGGCCTCTTTTTCCTCCAAACCTTTCTCCTTTATCAACCAATCAGAGACCAGATGAGAGGGCAGTGGGTTGAAGCGGATCGACCGGCACCTGGAGAGGATGGTCGGCAAAATCCATCTGGGATTGTTAGCCAGAAGGATGATCACCGTATGCAAAGGGGGTTCCTCAAGCGTTTTAAGAAGTGTATTCGACATATCGGTCTTCATTCGATCCGCCGCCGCCAGGATGAAAACCCTCCGCCTTCCCTCATAAGGCCGGTAAGCGAGGCCTCTCAGCATCTCTCTCACCTGCTCCACCTTGAGGGTCTGGCCCTCCGGTTCAATGAGCGAGACATCGGGGTGGAGATGACGGTCGATCTTTTTACAGGAAAGACAGCGATCGCATCCATCCATCCTGTTCTCTCCTTCGAGGCAGTTGAGGGCCTTCGCAAACTGGTGGGCCACCAGGGTCTTTCCAATTCCCTCGTTTCCAAGAAAGAGGTAGCTGTTGACGACCTTCTCCTGGGCAATTGCCCGCTGAAGTAAATTGATCGGCCTTTCATGGCCCATGACATCTTTGAAGGACATAAGCTTTTCTTCGAAAAGAGTTCGGAGTGATGAGTTCGTAGTTCGGAGCGAAAACGAAAAAGACTAAGATAGGATTTTGACTTAACTCCGAACTCCGAACTGCGAACTCCGAACTAATAAATCATCCACAATCTCACGTATCTTTTCGAAAACTTTTTCCTCGCCAGCGCGAGTATCGATCACCTTGACCCGTCGGGGTTCCTTTTTTGCAATGGCCAGATAACCCTTCCTCACCCGACGGTGAAACTGGATCTTCTCCCTCTCGAAACGCCCTTCCTTCTCATTTTTTGAGATTCGATTTCTTTGAAGCGCTCTCTTCAATCCCAGGTCTGAAGGGCAATCGAGAAGGAGGGTGAGGTCGGGTTCGATTCCCTGAGAGGAGAAGCGGTTTAACTTTTGGATGAGGTCACAATCTATTTTTCGGCCATAGCCCTGATAGGCCAGCGTGGCATCATTGAAACGGTCGCAGAGGATAACCCCTCCTTTTTTTAGAAAAGGCTTGATCACCTCTTTGATATGCTGTGCCCTTGAAGCTTCATAGAGGAAGAGCTCGCTCAGAGGAAGCATCTCTCGATGGTCCGGGTCGAGAAGGATCTTTCTGATCTTCTCACTGATGGGGGGGCCTCCCGGTTCCCGTGTCACCTTGCAAGGGATTCCCTTTCGGGTCAGGTATTTTTTTAAGCGTTGAATCTGAGTGGTCTTCCCGCTTCCTTCCACTCCTTCAAATGTGATGAAAAGAGACAAGTTCGCTCCTGTTGGCGTCAAATATTAAGGGTCTCAAAATTCAATTGACATGAATTAGAAAATCTCCCCTCGCCCCTCTTTGCTAAAGAGGGGGATTATTCCTCCCTTTGGAAAAGGGAGGGGAGGAGGGATTTTACGAAATGAGTATCTCTACTATTATGAGACCTTCAATAAATATCTGAAATCTAAGCCAAAATATAAGTCAGAGTGCAGTCTATTGTCAAGGTTTTTAGAGGAGATTTCTGAATAATCTGAGGAATCGGATTTTTTAAATCGATGTAATCAGAGAGAGGAAATTAGTTTTTCGTAGCTCTCGGGAGAAAGGGAAGGATGAGAAGGTGGGGGAGGGTAATGGCACTGGGGTTCCGGAATTGGGCGAGGCCGATGGTCATCCCCTCGTGTCCTGCTTCGGGTTGAGCCCGGTAGGTGCCTAAAATCCTGTCCCACCAGGGAAGATTAAAGCCGAAGTTGCTATTGAATTCTTTGATCAATACGGAATGGTGGACACGGTGCATCTCGGGCGTGACCACGAAAAGTCTTAGTATGCGGTCGATCGAAACCGGAAGCCGAACATTTCCGTGATTAAACATGCTCGTGGCATTGAGAACGATCTCAAAGAGGATGACGGCTAAAGGAGAAGGGCCCAGAGTGATGACAACAGCCATTTTTATCCCCATGGAGAGGAGAATCTCAATGGGATGGAAACGGATTCCCGTGGTGAAATCGAAGTCGAGGTCGGTATGGTGGACCCGGTGAAGCCGCCAGAACAGAGGGATGAAATGGAACATGGCGTGCTGAAGGTAGATGACGAAATCGAGAACTAAAACACCAATGACGATCTCCAGCCAGTTAGGGAGTGAAACATGATTGAGTAACCCCCACCCGCGATTTTGAGCATAGAAAGCTATTCCCATTGCCTGGATTGGCAGAAATAGCCGCAAGACAAGAGTATCGATAAAGACCAGCCCCAGGTTGCTATACCATCGCATCGTCTTCGACGTTTTGAGGGGACGGCGGGGAGAAAGAATTTCCCAAACAGCCATGACAATCAGGATGGCAAAGAAGAAGGAGAGTCGAACAACCCTTTCATGTGCTAAAATAGAATCAGTCATTCTTCATTCCACATTTTTTTGTCTTCCTTAAAGTAGTCTACTTTAAAAGAGACTATTAAGAAATCGTTGTCAACTCCCTAAATAGATTGTTTCTTAATAACCCTTCAGAGGCTTACCAGTCAAATATGTCCGTGGGTTCCAAAAAATTAAAGGGTCTGACCAAATTCGGTCATCCCCTTTTAACTTAAGAGTAAAGTTTACCCCGTTAGAAAGCCCTGTGTAAGCCATCCCGTTGGAAAGTCGAAGACTTTCTAACTGGGTTTACTCAGTCTTCATAATTTTATGGATACTCCTTTAGAAGATTTTAAGAAAGCCGGAAGGAGGCCGGGAGAGCAAGCGGCAACAACAAAGGCTTGACTTGGAACACATCAGTTCATCAAATCTGGACCAACACTTTGCACCTACAAAGAGTGACTCCAAGATATTTTTACAGTGCATAGATTACCGGGGTGAAATATGCAAAATTAAATGACAAAAGTTGGGTGGGGCAGTTAGATTGATCTCCCAGAAATTTTGCCCCACCATGTTTATGACTATTTGAAAAAGACAAATCTTCTGGTGAGCCAAGGCCCATCCTACAGGGCTATTTGGACATAACTTGCCAATCTATTACTTTCCCGTCCTTGATATAGACATAAAATCGGTCACCATAGATAAGCTGTTTGCCGCCACTGCCCCAATCATTTTCTTTGCTCGCTGGTCCTATAGATACCCACAGCGCCGTTTTAGACATTCCTTTTAAAATAGTTCCTTCTTTAATCGCCTGTATCTCTTTTTCGGTAAACTCCTTTAAACCCTTGTCCTTGTCAATATTCTTAAGGAAATATGTAGTTACTTCTTTGAATAAATTTTCTTCGGTAATGGGAGTGTCTAAGCGGTGCAGATCCCCGAATATTAAACCGGTCTTGCCATTTAAAAACTCCACTTTAAGCAAGATGGCATATTGGTCCTCTAAGTATTTGGCTTTAACTATTTTTAAGATTCTTCCGGGTTTTTAATGGGTACCCGGGTAAAGGTCTAAGCCTCCACAATGGAAGTAAATGGCTGTCTTAAGATGATCCCGATTCCTAAATCCATAGGCCATCTTGATGATGGTCTGGATCTTGGAATTAACCCCCTCACAGACAGCATTGGTTACTCGATGCCTAAAGTACGTAAGCACATTTTGAAGGTGACGATGGAACGTTCGAGCTGCCTTGATGACGGGCTCCAGTCTCGAATGGGTTGCCCAAAAATACCACCGCTTGAAATGAGCAGAAGCCCATCCTTTC